>NZ_JACJEF010000008.1:0-216280 GCF_014163935.1 Pseudoalteromonas sp. SR41-7
ACGAAACAGCGCCGATGATAGTGTAGCATTTGCTATGTGAAAGTAGGACATTACCAGGCTTCAAATTGTAGAGACCCGTTACAGCAATGTGACGGGTTTTTTGCTTTCTGGGATTTAGTAAATAGTCAAGAGCCCATCCCGAACTCAGTAGTGAAACCAAACAGCTCGAAGGCGAGCCCCGGCCAACGATAGTGTAGCATTTGCTATGTGAAAGTAGGACATTACCAGGCTTCAAATTGTAGAAAGCCCGACTAGAAATAGTCGGGCTTTTTTACGTCTGCAGAAAAGTGATTCAGGGATTCCTCTAGAGCGAAGGACTTCTTAGTAAATCATTTATATCAATCAGCAATAATATTTAATCCATTTGAGAGGTTAAATCTGACCCTAACTGCGTTAAAAACCTCAAATATGAAACAACTGGATAACGAATTTTTGTCCTTCTTTTATCGACTCCGCTTAGTTATTGCTCTAATCTCAATTTATGATCTGTTCAATTATGTAGTTTATAAAATGTGACAGAGTTCGTTTAGGTAAAATTAGAATAATAAGGGCTTAATCATGAGTAAAGTTGAAAACCACCCGCATGGTGTTTTTTGTTGGTCAGAGCTTTGTACGCACAATTGGAAAGACGGTAAGGCGTTTTATACATCATTATTTGATTGGGGGCATGACGATCAACCTATTGGACAGAACATATACTACACCATGCTACAAAAGCAAGGTGATGATATCGCTGCAATGTACGAAATGCCTAAAGAGCAAATTAGTGCAGGTATCCCAAGTCATTGGTTGGCTTACATTGCCGTCGATAATATTGATGATTGTGCGCTAAAAGCAAAAGAACTAGGTGCTGAGGTTATTGCCGGTCCTCATGATGTTATGAATGCAGGACGAATGTTGATGCTAAAAGATCCAGTAGGCGCAACTGTTGCACTATGGCAGGGGAATGAGCATAAAGGTTGTAAGCACTTAGGTGAATTAAATACGCCTTATTGGCATGAGTTAGCAACAAGAGATAGTAAAGTAAGTCGAGACTTTTACTGTGCTTTACTAGGCTGGGAAAGCGAAATAAAGCCTATGGAAGGGATGGACTACATTTTATTTTTAGTCGATGGACAACCAATTGCCGGTATGCTTGAAATGACAAGTGAATGGCCTGATGATACCCCTGCTCATTGGATGATTTATTTTGCAGTAGAGAGTTGCGATGTAATTGTTAGTAAAGCCGCTAGCTTAGGTGGACAAGTATGTGTTCCTGCAACAGATATCCCCGATGTTGGTCGTTTTAGTGTTATATGCGACCCTCAAGGTGCTGTATTTTCGGTGATCGAATCTGTTATGGATGACGTTTAAACACAGTTAAATTAGCTTTAGCGTTAATTTGCTCGCTAGTTTGATATAATACTCGTCAATTAAATCGTCAGAAAGTGCAGAGAACGCAATGGAATTTGAACAAGATAGTAATTTAACCCTCCCTTTATTTCTATTAGATGAATCATTAAGTAATAGAGACTTAGAGCAGCCTGATTTTGAAATATCAATTGGACTTGATGATGAGTTACTTGCTCAAATTTGCCAGAACCCAAGTGAAGATAGCAGTGTCGCTATTACTTTTAGCGGTTATGAGTTGCTTATAACTAATCCTCTGTACTTAGCTATATTAGATCAAGAGCACGATGCGCAGATAACATTAACGCATGGCCCTCTTTTAAGTATTGTTTTGAATACTGAAGGTCAGAATACATTTGTTTCTCCTCAAATGGATATGATGCCCACCTTTGATTTAGGTGATGAGGACGACGAATGAGAAAAATACTAATAAGTACGATAGTACTCATTATTTTAAGTGGTTGTGCATATTTGGGAAATGCTCACTACGATGATCTTTTTGGACCTGAACAAACACAAGAGAGAATGGTGCCTCATACAACAGGTGCTGGTGCTGATTTTTTACAAAATGTAAAACCTGTACTCGATACCCGCTGCGTAGTTTGTCATGGTTGTTACGATGCACCATGTCAACTGAAGCTCTCATCCCCTGAAGGTATTGACCGAGGTTTGAGTAAAGAGCTCGTTTACGATGGAACTCGTTTATTGGCAACAACCCCAAGCCGTTTATTATTTGATGCAACTAATACTCAGCAATGGCGAGAGAAAAACTTTACGCCAGTGCTAAATGAGCGCGTGCAAAGTGAAGAAGCTAACTTAGCGGGCAGTGTGTTATTTAATAGCCTGGTGCTAAAGCAAAGCCATGAATTGCCAGTAAATGAAGTGTTAGGTGATGAGTTTGACTTTTCGTTAGCGCGTTCGCAAACCTGCGCAACAATGGGTGAGTTCGATCGATTGGCAAGTGATCAACCTCATGGCGGCATGCCTTATGGTTTACCTGGTGTTTCGCGTGAAGAGTTTAATCACTTACAGAACTGGCTTAAAGGTGGTGGTAAAATGTCACATATTCAGCCACCAAGTAAATATGATCAGAATAAAATAGCGGGCTGGGAAGCATTTTTAAATCAAGATAGCTTAAAGTATCAGTTATCAGCACGGTATATTTATGAGCATTGGTTTTTAGCACATATTTATTTTACTTCAGAAAACCCACAAAGCTTTTTCAAATTAGTTCGCTCAAGTACGCCTCCTGGTGAGGAAATAAAGTTAATTAACACGCGCCGCCCATACGATGACCCTAAAGTTAGCCGTGTTTATTATCGTTTTATGCAAGAACGTACAACCATACTTTCTAAAACACATTTACCACTTGAGCTTAATGAAGCTAAATTACTGCGTTTATATGAGCAGTTTATTGCGCCAGATTATACTGTTACGAAAATGCCTAGTTATGAGGCTAAGGCAGCATCTAACCCTTTTAAAACTTTCGAAGTTATTCCAATTAATTCTAAGTATCAATTTATGCTTGATGAGGCAGAGTTAATTATTATGGGCTTTATAAAAGGGCCTGTTTGTCGTGGTCAGATTGCTTTAAATGTTATAAACGATCATTTTTGGGTGGCTTTTGCTGATCCTAATAAAGTAGCGACTCCGGCTGTAGGGGAAATGCTAATGCAACATGAAGAGGCATTAGAACTTCCTGCCGCTGAGGAGAGTAATGCCTTACCCATTTCTAGCTGGGTTAAATATTCAGTTCGCGAGAAAAAGTATTTACAGGCGAAAGTAGAGTTGGCTAACAAAATGTTCAAAGGTGGTGAGCACCTTACAACAGACTTACTTTGGAAAGGTGATGAGCATAATAAAAATGCGGCACTAACTATTTTTCGCCATTTTGATAGTGCAACTGTAGTTAAAGGTTTTATTGGTCAAGAGCCTAAAACCACCTGGATATTAGATTATGCTTTGTTTGAGCGTATTCACTATTTGCTTGTAGCAGGCTTTGATGTGTACGGAAATATAGGCCACCAATTAGTGACACGCCTATATATGGATTTTTTACGTTTAGAGGGAGAGCAAAACTTTTTAGCATTGTTACCTGAGGCTAAGCGTAATCAAATCAAAAAGCAGTGGTATCGTAATTCACCACCTGACTTATCTAAGTTCTTTAAAAATAACCGAGAATTTAGTCAGCCAAGCGGTATTAACTATAAAACTGATGATCCACAGCATGAGCTATATACTTTGATGAAAGAAGCCTTAGCGCCAGTTTTAAGTGAAAGATACAACTACACTGAAGTACCAAAGCCGTTAAATGTAGTAAGTTCTATGCCAGCAAAAGCGGTAAACTTGTTACCTCAGCTTTCTTTTGTACTTGTAAAGCAAAAAGATAATAGTCATAAGGGCTACACTATTATTCATCATAATGCGCACTACAATATTTCTAGTTTACTAAACGAGGATGGTCAACGTGCTTATGATGAAGATACCGCAACGATTGTTCCTGGCTTTATCGGTGATTACCCAGCAGCTATTTGGTATTTAAATAACGAGCAGCAAGTAAATGCTTTTGCCGAGCAATTGCCTATGATGCAAATAGAAGCCGATTATGGTGCTTTGAAATCTAAGTTTGGTATTCGACGTACTCATCCACAGTTTTGGCAATACAGCGATATATTGCACGATACAGCTAAAAAGTATCGTGGGATAGAATATGGAATGTTCGATTATAATCGATTAGAGAATCGCTAATATAATTTTACTACAATGGCCCAGCTTGATGCTGGGCTTTTTTATTGGGTATTAATAATTCGCTTAATTATTTTGACTGATTCTTCGTTTTAAAAAATTAGTCTACACTTATATAAAAAAACTGGTATATACATGTTCAATATTATTAAAAGCGTGAGAACACGTTACCGATGGGCACTAATTGCAATAGCGCTATTAATAAGTGGCTCTGCTTTATTAATGCAGCATAGTTTTTCTGTTCAAAAGTTTGATGCAAAAATTATTAACATCGCTGGTAGCCAGCGCATGCTCTCACAGAAAATTGCTTGGCACAGTAATGCTATGCTTAACATCAGTAATTACTCGCCAGCTCATACTGAGTCACTTGAGAAGTCCCTCAATACATTTAAAAAGTCCCATCAAACATTATTAACTAAAAACTCTGATGACGAATACATTTACTTAAATCCAGCGTTAGTAGACTTATATTTTGGTGAAACGATAGGGTTAGATAAAGCGGTATTTGACTATATAGAACAAACAGAGCGGCTTTTGTATCAGCAAGGAGAGATAAACCACTCAGTATTTTCTATAAAGCATGTTGAAACGTTATTAACAAAGCTTGATAAGGCAGTGAGCTTATTTGAATCTCAAGCTGTAAAAAAAGTAAATTGGGTCGCCAACCTAGAGATACTATGCTGGTTATTGGCAATGACATTATTACTTATTGAGTTAAGATTTGTTTTTATACCAATGGAAAAAGAGGTTTCAGACACGCTTTTAGAGCTACAAAAACAAAAAGATTTTGTTTATCAAACAAGTCAAAATAAAGAACATTTTATTGCCAGAGCTAGTCACGAATTTAGAACACCTTTGCAGGGACTTATTACGTCTATTGAGGAGCTAGAGGTTTCTGATAAACAGCAAAGCGTTAAAACCCAAGCTAACTATTGCGCGCTTAGGTTAATAGCCATATTAGATGAATTACAAGACTTGCAGGCTTTAAGTGCAGGTAAATGGGTACCGCATTTAAATGACGAAAACCTTTTAGAGTCGTGTAATAAAGTAGTAATAGCTTACAAGCATGCGTGTAAGCAAAAAGGCCTAAAACTAGTTAGCACTTTAGATGAATCGTTAAATTGTGTATGTAAATTGGATCATCAACGTTTGCAGCACACACTTACAGAATTAATTAGTAATGCAATTAAGTTTACACAAAAAGGTGAAATTACTGTTTCAGCTAAGCTTTTAAATGATGAATTTCATTTAACAGTGAGTGACACTGGCAGTGGCTTTTCGAAGAATATTACCAGTCTTGAATTTGACTCATTTAAACAAACCAATCACTTTCAAGGGTTGAGAACAGGCCTAACCCGGGTTCAATACGTTGTAAAAGCACTGCATGGTGAAATTACTTTTACAAATAATAAAACTCATGGTGCTTTGGTGTCTTTGTATTTACCAGTGACAATAAGTAAAGCCCTCCCAACACCTCTTAAAGTAAACAACAAGCTAACGTGTTTAGTCGTTGAAGATAACCCATTAAACACTATGTTATTAACCCGCATACTTAGTTTATTAGGTTTAAGCTATGATTGCGCAGAAAATGGTAAAGTCGCGTGTGATATGGTGAGTGAAAATCAGTACGATATTGTTTTTATGGATCTAAATATGCCAGTAATGGATGGGTTTGAGGCGATTAAAAGAATACGTTCCGATCTTAATAAAGTAATGCCAATTATTGTTATAACAGCAAATACCTCACAAAATGATATAGAGCGAGTTTATGAATACGGAGCTAACCTCCATATTCATAAGCCAATAAGCCAGCAAGCAATTAAAGACGCATTAAATAGTATTAGCGTTGTTAGTGAAATAAATTAATTTTGCGGATAACAAGCTTGCTAAGCACTTTTAATATACGTTAACTTGCTGTTTTAAGGTTTATTAGGAAAAGTTAGTGCAGTCAATTACGCTTGAGCAATTTAATGGTTACTTACAAGGGCAAGGTAAAAGCCGTTACGATATATGCAACCTAGATTGGCAAGTAAACCTAGGAGAACATTGGTTACTTTTAGGTGCTAATGGAGCTGGTAAATCTGCTCTGACAGCTGCGTTAATCGGTGAGGCTAAGTGCGAAAGTGGTAAGCGTATAAGTAGTATTAATAAGCTTATGCTCGTGTCTTCAGATTCACATAAACAGTTACTAGCTCAAGAATTAGAGCATGAAAAGCACACTCTCGTTAAAGACCTTATTTTTACAGGGCATAGTAATAATGATGAATTATTAGCGCAGCTAATAGAATTATTTAAATTTAGCTCATTACTAAATAGGCATTTTAGAGACCTTTCAACGGGTGAAACTCGTAAACTCCTACTTATAAAAGCACTCAGCTCCCATAGTGAGTTAGTCGTGCTTGATGAGCCATTTCATGGACTCGACGTACAATCTTGCCAGCAGCTTAATAAAATACTCATAGAACTTAGCCAAATTATTACTTTTGTTTTTGTACTAAACCGCCTAGACGAAATCCCTTCATTCATTACTCACTATGGCTATGTAAACCAAGGTTGCTTGTTACATACTTTGGCAAAGCCAGACAGTGAGCAATTGAGTGATTTACTAAAACTACTTCATTTAGAACATACCTCATTGGATGTGCCATCTCCGGATACTGAACAAGAGCAAAAGGCATTCACCGGTAATACCTTAGTTAAATTGAGTAATGCTAAAGTTAGTTACAGTGATGTAAGCATATTCAAAAATCTCAATTGGACTATAAAAAAGCATCAGCATTGGCAGCTTAGTGGAGCGAACGGTTCAGGCAAAACATGCTTATTAAATTTAATAACAGGTGATAACCCACAGTGTTATAACAATGACATTGAAGTGTTCGGTTTTAAACGTGGGACAGGGGAGAGTATTTGGGATATAAAACAGCATATTGGTTTTATATCTAACGCGCTACATATGGATTACCGCGTAAGTATATCGACTTTAAATACTGTTATTTCAGGTTTTTACGACAGCATAGGTTTATATCAAAAACCGAGCGACGCACAAATTAATATTGCTCAACAGTGGCTGGCATTTATTGGTTTAAGTGACAAGCAAAGCACCTCATTCACTCAGCTATCGTACGGCGATCAGCGTATGTTATTAATTGTGCGGGCTATGGTAAAACATCCAACGTTACTTATTTTAGATGAACCTTGCTTGGGCTTAGATGAAGCAAACAGGCAACGTGTACTGCTACTAATAGAGAAAGTTTGTGCTGCTAATACAAGTACTGTGATTTATGTAAATCATCATGCGGCAGACAAAATTAAAGGAATAGAGAATTACTTAAAAATGGAAGACTTTAGTTGTTAGTTCGTTTTTTATATTTTTTATTAATGCTTTCTATTAAGTAAATAACAATTTCAATCGCAATAAAAATAGAGGCAAGGATTAACCCAACACTTGGTTTAAAATACCCCTCTTGGTAGTAATATACTCCATTGATAAAAAGCATCGTGAGAAAAAATAAAATCTCAAATTGAAAACGTTTCATAATTTACCTAAACATTATGAGCTTACTTAGCGAGTTTGTTTACGTAAGCTCTATTGGGGTCATTTTTATTTTAAAGACGAGTAACGCTAAAGCCTTTATCTCGAAGTTGTTTAAGTAACCCGTGTTTTTCAGGTAAATGCAGAGCACCTACAGCAATAAATAGCTGCTCGTTTGCTAAACGCGGTGTGAGTTGTTTAACCCAATTATTATTGCGGTTAGTTAGCATTACTTGCTCGCTAATTTCACCGTAATTACTGTCATCAAAACTCATGTTGTAGTAATCGGTTAGTGTATCCATGTCACCGCTTTTCCAGGCATTAACTAACTTGATAAAGTAAGTATTAATATCGGCTAGTTGCTCAAAAGTTTCTTCAATCATTTCATTGCTTAATAGCGCCATACCATCAAACATTTGTAGTTGTTGTTCTAGGGTTTCAAGCTCACCAATTTTTATTTTATGTTCTTTAGCGTAAGCAAGTACTTGCTTGTCTATGCCGGTTTTATCTGAATATCCTGCATTTTGAAATTCAATTTGCATCATAGTCACCATAACAGCCCAAGGCTTTAAGCCATTAAACATAGCAATATCAATCGACTTTTTAGCAAAGTAATCTTTTAGCTTGGTATAATTTTGCTTTGAAAGCTCAGTTTGTAATGTTTTACCGTCCCTTAGCATCATAAATGGCATTGAACGCTGCTGCATTTCAAGTGGAGTAAGTTTGCTTATATCAACTTCAACAATCACTTCTTTGCTTGCACTAATTGCATCGGTTACATTTTTAGGTAAGCCTTTCATGCTGGCATCACCAACGTGTACGGTGCCAAATAAGTAAGAGCTAACGCCATTTTTTTCTATTTTATATAAGGCAGGAGCAGCGTAGCTGTTAAGGCTAAATGTTATAAGTAATGCCACAATAAAAAAGTGGCTAATACGAGTAAGAGCATTCATGGTTTGTCCTTAAAATCTCAAAATTAGTAGTGTAAATACTAACCTAAATTTACTTCAGAGGTAACGTTAATATAAACGTTAGCGTATTGTTTTCGGTATTACTGGCCTTAATAGTAAAGCCATTTAAGTTACATAAGCTCTGTACAATAGATAATCCTAAACCATGGCGCTGATTATTAGTTCTAGATGAATCTAGCTGATAGAGCGGGTCAAAAATAGCAGTTAGCTGTTCACCACTTAGTGGTTTATTTACTTTGTTACTAACAGAGATGCTCATGTTTGTGCTGTTATTTACGGCAGTTAATTTAATTGGCGCCTCAGGGAGTCCATAAAATAGTGCGTTATCGATTAAGTTACACAAAATGGTATTTAAACTAAATTCGTCAACATTAAGCGTAAGTTCGCCACTTATTTCGTTATTTAAACGCGTTTTGATACTTGGATGCTTAAAGGTCAGCTCATCAATAATTTGATTTACTAAGTTATTTAGCATGATATTTTGTGCATTTAATTGCATTGCACTGCTACTTGAGCGCTGCAACAGTAATAGATTGCTAACAATTGTTTTCATGCGCTGTGAAATATTAAGTACATCACTGGTATAGGTGTCGCTAATACGTTTATCGTCAGGGTAGCGAATAGCCACTTCTGAAAGGCTTATTAGTTCAGCTATTGGGGTTTTAAGCTCGTGTGCAATGTCGCTTGTTAGGCGTTTTTCATTACTATAGAGTTGCTGATTAACGGTAATAAACTTATTTAGCTCGTTACGTATAGGTTCTATTTCTTCCACTTTAAAGTCGCTTTCTATTGTTTGCGCAACACCGGTAATATCGAGTAACTTAATTTGATCGTTTAAGTTGTGTAGTGGGTGCAGGCCTTTATTTACAATACGTGTCACTAAATAGCGCACACCAAACACACCAAGTACACAGGTTAAAATAAAGACCACATCAATAATAATCAGTACTTTATTAAGTTCGGCTGTCGGCGCTGCGATTGCAAGCGTCATGGTATTAAAAACAGCAGAGTGGGTGGGATTTCTATCATCTTTTTGGGCTACAAAGTGACTTATAAGTGCGCGGCCATCACGCCCGTTAGGAAGCTCGTAATCTATAATTTTAGATTCATTTATCGGCATTTCTAAAAAAGGCAGGTTAGCATTTTCATAAAGCGCTAATGAGTCCGAGCGCTCAAAAACATCACTGCCATGCCATAACTGGTAAAACTCCGTGGCATCTGCAGCTTCATACTCCGACATAAACTCACCAGCAAAATCAAATTCAACCACGTTGTTGTCATCTTCAACTAAGGTTTTTAAGTAGTTAGCTTTATTAGTTAAAGACTGATTGAACTGATCTTCCACCCAAGTATCAACACTTAAATCAACGGTTAAAAATATGGTGAATAAAATAACTGAGATCACAGCGCTAATATTATTAACGAGTTTACGTTTTATTGAGTGATTTTTATTTTGTTGTTGCGACATAACCAAATCCACGTTTATTTTTTATCGGGAGCTCGCCATCAAACTGTCTTACTTTTTTACGTATGGTTGAGATGTGTGCTTCAAGCGCATTTTTAGAGAGCATATCAAACTGACCTACCACCGCTTCACTTATAAGCTCGAGCCCCAATACTCGCTCTGGGGCGTTAAATAAGCATTCTATTATTTTGTATTCATTACGCGTGAGCTCAATGGCATATTGCTTGTAGTGAAGAGTTTTAAGGGAGAGATCTAATACGCAATCACCTACGGTAAGGGTATTTTGTTGATTTTGCAGTGAACCACGACGAAGTAATGCAAGGACACGAGCATGGAGTTCTTCAAACGAAAATGGCTTAGTTAAATAATCGTCAGCGCCTTTCATAAGGCCGTTAATTTTATCTTGAGGCTCACTTCGTGCCGATAAAATTAGCACACGGCTTTGGCTATTACTGCTGCGCAGTGCTTGTAAAATACTCATGCCATCAACGCTCGGTAGCATTAAATCAAGTACGAGGAGGTCGTAGTTTCCACTCAGTGCCATACTCAACCCTTCTGAGCCATCACCAGTTTCATCTACGGTAAAACCAAGGTTGCTAAGGCCAACTTGCAAGCTGCGTCTTAGTGCTTCAGAGTCTTCAATAACGAGGATTTTCATGTTTACTCGGTTTATAAAAATAGCCTTGTTACTTTAACAAGGCTTTATTATCAAGTCACTTGGTTAATGATACCAACCATTTGTATAAGCTAGATTACCTAAGTTCGCGTGGGCTAGGGCTTTTTTTACTAGTTGCTCATCGTTTTCACATGGCACAAGCTGGTTATTGCTATACGTATAGGTGGTTGCTGGTTTTTGTGGTTGTAATACCACCACTTTATTATCGTGCATGTAGGCAAAGTTTTTGTCGTATTGCATCATTGCGCGTTGTTTGTTGTCGCTAATTGGCTTTGATAAATCATGACCTATCATTGGGTGCTTACCACTTGCGCCAATTAAAGACAGTAGAGTAACAGGAATATCGAGCTGACTGGCTAGTTGGCTATCTCGTTTATGGGTAATACCTTTTCCAAAAATAACGGCCGGAATTTTAAAGTGATCCACCGGTACTAAATTCGAACCCGATACGCGCGAGTCGTGATCGGCAATAACTATAAATACAGTATCATCCCAGTAGCTCGATTTTTTAGCTTTTTCGATAAAGGTGCCTAGTGCGTAATCGGCATACTTGGCAGCATTATTACGGGTTTGTTTTTGTTTATCGTACAGCGTTATTTTATCGTCAGGAAAGTCATACGGGCTATGATTAGAGCTTGAAAATATAAGGCTAAAAAAGGGTTTGTTTTGATTTTTAAGCTTAGTAAGTTCTATATCGGCTTGGTCGTACAAGTCTTCGTCTGATGCGCCCCACGAGCCATTAAAGTCTATTTTTTTAAAGTTATTTGTATCTACGATACTTTTAAAACCGTTGCCTAAAAAGAAGCTGCGCATGTTATCAAAATGGCTTTCGCCACCATAAATGAACTGCGTGTTGTAATTTTGCTTCGCTAAAAAATCAGCAATGGTAAAAAAGTCACGTTGTGATTTATCAAGTTTAACAACTGCACGCGAAGGCGTTGGTGTAAATCCTGTAATTACCGCCTCAATTCCACGTACTGAACGTGTACCCGTGGCGTATAAATTATCAAACCCCCAGCCTTGTTTATAAAGGGCGTCTATATTAGGTGTAAGCGGTAAACCGCCAAGCGTGCCTACATAACGAGCACCTAAACTTTCTTGTAAAATAATGACTAAATTTTTTGGTTTACCTGTATTACTTGCGCCATGAAACGTTTTTGTAGGGGCGGTTACATCACTAAATGTGCCTTGCGTATTTTGCATGTTACTACGCACAATACTAAGTAATTCATCGGTGGGCATTTTACCGTAATAGTCTTGGCTCGATTGCTCATTAGAAAGTTGCTTAACTGCAAACGCGACGCTATAAAGTGAGTTAAGGGTTAAGTCGTTAAGTAAATGATCGGTAGAAAACGAGACCATGGCGGGGTTAAGTGGTCTGTGTCCTAATGAGCTGCGGGCGCCAAAAATAGTTAAGCATACTAAAACAAGCGCTAAAATTGATTGATTTAAACCTGTTAGTGATGACTTGCTTTGCCATTGATTGCTAAATATTTTACTTGCAAATTTACAGCTTAAAATAAGTGCTATAACAGCAATAAATACTTCTAACTTATAGCCTGAAAAAATCATTTTTGAGACTTCTTTAGGATAAATTAAATATTCTATAAATAAGCGGTTTGGGCGTAAATCGTACTCGTTTATAAACGTAGGCGTAATCACTTCAAAAAAAACAAGTAAAGCAGACATTCCCACTAAATAAATTTTAATGAGGCCGCGTACTTTATTTTGCCACCCTACGCTTTGCATCAGTAAAGTAAGTAGTAATGCGGGCATAATAATGTAGCTTAGAGTGGCTATATCAACTCTTAAACCACCTATAAATATAGATAACCACGCATGCGATCCAAATACACGCTCCCCTTGCCATACACTTAATCCAAAGCGAGCAAGTGTTAAAAAGCTAAGTGCCAAAACAGCAAATACAACAAAAATCCATACAGGGCCAAGTGCATTTTGTATTTTAGGTATAAAAGTTAGCTTTATGCCCATAACACAGCCCACCAAATAAGAGCGGCAATTAGCATAGCTATAAACACGCTTGCAGAGGCTATATCTTTAGCTAGCCCCGAAAGCTCATGGTATTCACTGCCAATTCTATCAACTACAACCTCAACTGCCGTATTTACCAGCTCAGCAAACAATACAAAAAGCAGGCTAGCTATAAGCAGTAATTTATCCCTTAGTGCAATTTCTTGTAGCCACACAAACACACCGAGTAATGAAAACAGTGCTAGCTCTTGTTGAAACGCCGCTTCAAATCGACTCATCCATTTTAAGCCGTTAAAAGAATGGCTTAAGGTAAAAATAAGGCGCATTAAGCCTTGGCGTTTTATAACGGTTTTATTACTCATAGTTTTATTTCGCTTGGTGTTGTTTGGCAGTTAGCAAGTAAATCAAGTGATGCCTGATACGTTTTGCTTTTAATGCCAATTAAATTTAAAAGGGTGTGAAAAATATTGTTGTGTGAGCGTGCAGCGCGGGTGTCTAAATTAGCTAAACAGGTATTAGTAATGCGCTGATTATGCTCATCAGCCCACATATAAAGAGGAACGTGCGTTTGTGTGCTAGGTGCAAAGCTATACGGAAAACCATGTAAATAAGCACCGGCTTCGCCAAGTGATTCACCATGATCAGAGACATATAAAAACTGCTTATCTATGTTGTTTGGCAGCGCTTTTAATTGCTCAATTACCTGGGCGTTAACAAAGTCGCTGTACGCAATTGTGTTGTCGTAGGTATTAACTAATTCATCGTGTGAGCAGTTTTGAATGTCGCTTCTGTCGCACGTGGGCGTAAATTGCTTAAATTTTTCTGGGTAGCGTTTAAAGTAGGTTGGTCCGTGTGAGCCCATCATGTGTAGGACGATAACGGTATTAGCTTGGTTTAAATTAGCGAGTTTGCGCTTAAGTGGAGCAAGCAGTGCTTCATCAAAACAATATTTTCCATCGCAAAGCGCTGATGGGGTGGTTGGGATATCAATGTTAACAACACGGGTGCATACGTTTTTACAGCCGCTGTTGTTATCAACCCACAGTACGTCGCTGCCAGCTTGTTGTGCTAAGTCAACCAGGTTTTGTTGGTTGTCGGCTGCTAAACGATCAAAGTTATCTTGTGTTTGCAGTGAAAACATACACGGCACAGACACAGCAGTAGCGGTGCCACAAGACGCCACATTATTAAAATACGTCACATTATACTTTTGTGTATAAGGGTTGGTGTTGCGCTTATAACCTTGATAAGCAAAGTTTTCTGCTCGTGCGGTTTCGCCAACAACTATAACTGTTACGCTGGTGGTATTAGGCGCAATTAGGGTAGGTGCTGCATCTATATTTTTAAATTCCATATTGGTATACAGCAGCTGATCGCGCATATATTTATAACCGCTAGAGAGATACTGAAATGGGATGAGTTCTTTTTTCAAAATGCGGTTATTGCGGCCAGTGGCTGCGTAGTCGGCGTAAAAGTTTACGACCACTAAAGCAATTAATGAGCAGCACGCTACAATAAGTTTTATACGACTAATCGCTTCTTGGTGAGGACGGGTAAAGTGTATTTTTACTTTGCTTAATATAAAAACAGGTAGCGCACAAAACAGTAGTAGAAAGCCTATGAGCTGCGGATTTAAATAGCTCAGCGCTTCGCTTGAATCTGTTTCGAACGTGTTTTGAATCATTGAATAGTCAAACACGACGCCGTAATTTAATGAGCCGTAAAGTACGGCACTCGAAATTATCAGTAAAAGGTAGTTAATTGGTTTTAGTAACCACCTGACCGACACTATTGAAAAGAAAATAATTAAAAGGCATAACAACAGCAGTGGCACTGAAAGTAAAAATAGCCATGAAAAAGATGCAAGGGAGGTGATGGCGCTAAACGAACCTTGAATAAAAGGAATGTTTATAACTAAACAGTAATAACAGGCAATCATCACTACAAAGGCATTTGCACTACAGTGAATGTAAAACCGCTTACTACGATTTGGCTTTTTTTGTGCTGGTGTTTGGCTAGTTATGTTCATATTTAGGCTCGTTTAAAATAACAACGCCATGCTATGCAACAACACTTAAGAGTCGCTTAAGAGAACCTACGCATTACCTGAAGGAGATAAATAATTTTATTTATAAAAATATTCTCAAAAATTAATCAAACCTTAAATAAGGGATATAAGAATAGTGAATTTCTGAGATTAAAATTAGAGCATAAAAAAACCACTACCAGCTTGTATAATGAATTTTAAAACCTGATAAATTGCCTTTTAGTCTTTTTGTTAGATTAACTTTGGTGTTGACTTAAAGGGCCTAGCGCGGTACTAATATAAAAAGAGAGCGAAGGAATAACCTTCGCGATAATTGAACAAAATTTGGTATTAATTACATGCTTGCAAACGCACTTAACCTAGTCCTGATTATTATCGTGGTGATTATTCCCGCGAGGGCTTCGTAGTGCTTTAAAAACTTAAGCATTAAAAAAGCCCTCCGCACTTAACCGTTCGGAGGGCTTTTTAGTTTTAAGGGTAAAATTTGTAATTGGGTTGTCACTGAGGAATGAGGGTTTATTAATGACAGGCGCAGAACTAACAATCGACTTATTGGCCAAACACGGCGTAAATGAAGTATTTGGCTACCCAGGCGGAGCTATTATGCCAATTTACGATGCGCTGTATGGCGCGCCAGTCAAACACTACCTAACTCGCCATGAGCAAGGTGCAGGGTTTGCAGCAGTTGGTTATGCTCGCAGCACACGTAAATTAGGCGTATGTTTTGCAACATCTGGCCCAGGTGCAACTAATTTAATAACCGCTCTTGCTGATGCGATGATGGACTCAGTGCCATTATTGGCGATCACCGGCCAAGTGCCTACTGCAGCGATTGGTTCAGATGCGTTTCAAGAAATAGATGTACTAGGTATGTCGCTTTCGTGTACTAAGCACAGCTACATGGTAGAACGAGCTGAAGACTTAGCAGAGATATTACAAGAAGCAATTCATTTAGCGCAAAGCGGCCGCCCAGGTCCTGTACTTGTCGATATCCCAAAAGATATTCAAATGGCTCAAGTCCCTTTTAAACCTTGGCTAGCAGCTGATGAATACTTACCAGAGTTAGATTTAAAGCAAGTTGCTATTGCTAATCAATTGTTGAGTGAGGCTAAACAGCCTGTAGCGTATGTTGGTGGTGGTGTACAAGCCGCTGATGCGCAAGACGAACTAATGCAATTTTTAAATAAAACTCAGATGCCAGCTGTATCAACACTTAAAGCGCTGGGCAGTGTATTACCAGATTACGAACATTACTTAGGTATGTTGGGTATGCATGGTGGTCAAGCTGCTAATATCGCAGTGCAAGAATGTGATGTACTTGTATGTATAGGGGCACGCTTTGATGACCGCGTAACAGGCAACTTAGCTAAATTTGCAGCTAAAGCTAAAGTAATCCATTTAGATATAGATGCCGCTGAAGTTGGTAAGCGAAAACCTGCTAAAGCTTCATTAATTGCCGATTTAAAAACGTCGTTACCCGCACTTGAGTGCTTTGTAACACCTAAAGCTTGGTGTGACACAAATAAAGAAATGAATATTAAGCATGCGTGGCGTTACGACTACCCAGGTGAGAAGGTTTTTGCACCGTACTTATTAAACCAACTAAGCCAACGCATGCCAAAAACAGGGGTTGTGTGCTGCGATGTTGGTCAGCACCAAATGTGGGTAGCACAACACATGAAGTTTACTCATCCGAGTAATCATTTAAGCAGTGGTGGTGCAGGCACAATGGGCTTCGGTCTACCTGCGGCTATTGGTGCACAAGTAGCACGCCCTGATGACTTTGTTATCACTGTATCGGGTGATGGTTCTATAATGATGAATATTCAAGAGCTGGCCACTATTCGTCGTAACAATTTACCTGTAAAAATATTAATTTTAGATAACCAGCGTTTAGGGATGGTTCGCCAATGGCAAGAACTATTTTTTGAAGGGCGTTATTCTGAAACTAATCTGTCGGATAACCCAGACTTTGTGCAATTAGCTGCTGTATTTGGTATCCCAGGGCAAACAATTACTCACGCTAACCAAGTTGATGATGCGATAACTGCATTAGTTAACAGTAAAGGTCCGTTCATAGTACATGCCTGTATTGATGATAAAGAAAATGTTTGGCCACTTGTACCACCTGGGGCTGCTAACGACGAAATGATGACGGAGAAAGCAAAATGAAACATAGCCTAACTATTGCATTAAAAAGCCAAAGTATAGCGGTAGAGCGCTTTTTACGAGTGGTGCGTCATCGTGGTTTTGACCTTACGCATTTTCAGCTCAATATGGACGATGGTTTTTATAATGTAGACATGACGGTAGATAGTGATAAACCAATTCACCTTTTAACCAGCCAGTTAAATAAGCTGGTGGATGTCAAAGAAGTCACTTTACAAAATTTACAGCAACAACAGGCTGTGTAATTACGAACTGAAAAACAATTTACGAGTAACTGAATCACTCGGTTACTCACCAATTTTAGAATGAGGAATGCCCGCTTATTTTGCGGCAAAAACTGAGGTAACTATGGCTAAATTAAGAAGTGCAACAACAACTGAAGGGCGTAAACGCGCAGGCGCTCGTGCATTATGGCGCGCAACAGGTATGACCGACACCGATTTTGGTAAGCCGATTATTGCCGTAGTTAACTCGTTTACACAATTTGTACCAGGGCATGTTCACCTTAATCAGTTAAGTGAACTTATGGCTGAAACCATTACACAAGCCGGTGGCGTCCCTAAAGAATTTAATACTATTGCGATTGATGATGGTATTGCAATGGGTCACGGCGGCATGCTTTATTCGCTGCCTTCACGCGACTTAATTGCTGACTCAGTTGAGTATATGGTAAATGGTCATTGTGCTGATGCGATGATTTGTATTTCAAACTGCGACAAAATTACTCCAGGAATGATGCTTGCAGCACTACGCTTAAATATTCCGGTAATATTTGTATCAGGCGGCCCAATGGAAGCAGGTAAAACTAAGCTTGCTAACATCGATATTAAACTTGATTTAGTAGATGCCATGGTTAAAGGCGCTGATGAATCGGTAAGTGATGCAGATTCAGAGCAAGTAGAGCGCTCTGCGTGTCCAACATGTGGCTCGTGTTCAGGCATGTTTACTGCAAACTCAATGAACTGTCTGCTAGAAGCGATTGGTTTAGCATTGCCAGGTAACGGTACGACGCTTGCGACTCATAAAGACCGTAAACAACTTTATGTTGAAGCGGGGGCTCGTATTGTTGATTTATGTCGTGAGTATTATCAAAAAGATAATCAAGATGTATTGCCACGTGCTATTGCTAACAAAACAGCCTTTATGAATGCAATGGTTGTTGATATTGCAATGGGTGGCTCGTCAAATACGGTATTGCATTTACTTGCTGCAGCGCAAGAAGCGGGCGTTGATTTTGATATGTCGCACATTGATGCGCTCTCTCGTAAAACACCATTTTTATGTAAAGTTGCACCAGCAACACCTGAATATCACATTGAAGATGTGCACCGCGCAGGCGGCATGATGGCAATCGTACGTGAACTTGGCAAAGCAGGCTTAGTTGATATGTCAGTTAATCATGTTGCAGGGTCAACTATGGCTGAGCTCGTTAAAAAATGGGATGCAACAGATCCTACTAACGAAGCAGCGCGCAAATTTTACCGTGCTGGCCCTGCGGGCATTCGTACCACTAAAGCAATGAGCCAAGAGTGTCGTTGGGACGAGGGCGATAATGACCGTGTTAATGGGTGTATCCGAAGTGTCGAACACGCTTTTCGCCAAGACGGTGGCTTAGCTGTACTTTCGGGTAATTTAGCAGTTGATGGCTGTATTGTTAAAAGCGCTGGCGTTGTTGATGAAATGCTACATTTTGAAGGTACTGCAGTCGTGTACGAGTCACAAGATGATTCTGTAGAAGGTATTTTAAACGATGAAGTAAAAGCCGGTGATATCGTGGTTATTCGTTACGAAGGCCCTAGAGGAGGCCCTGGTATGCAAGAAATGCTATACCCAACTAGCTACTTGAAATCAAAAGGCCTAGCTGAAAAATGTGCACTTATTACTGATGGTCGCTTTTCGGGTGGTACTTCGGGTTTATCAATTGGTCATGTGTCGCCAGAGGCGGCAAGTGGTGGTGCAATTGCTTATGTTGAAAATGGCGACAAAATCATTATTGATATCGCAACACGTGAAATCACATTAGCGTTAAGTGATGAAGAGCTTGAAGCACGTAAACAAAAACAATTAGCACGCGGAAAACTGGCGTACAAACCAGTTGATCGTGAGCGCTATGTATCGTCTGCTTTAAAGGCTTATGCATTACTTGCAACAAGTGCTGATAAAGGCGCAGTGCGTGACTTAGCTAAATTGGAGGCGCTTAGTTAATTATGGTCTCTCAAGAGCTCGATTATTTTCGCGCTATTATTCAAGCAAACATGGAGCCTTTGGCTAAAGTTACCGAGGTCAGCGAAATGGCTGAGCTCGGTGCTAAATTAGGTAACCATGTTTGGTTAAAGCGTGAAGACCAACAGCCCGTGTATTCATTTAAATTACGCGGTGCGTATAACAAATTAAATAAATTACCTAAAGGCTCAGTGGTTATCACTGCTTCAGCGGGTAATCACGCTCAAGGGGTTGCACTAAGTGCTTCTCACTTAGGGCATCAAGCTACAATTGTAATGCCAGTAACAACGCCTGAAATAAAAGTCAGTGCGGTACGTGCGCTTGGCGGTGAAGTTGTGCTACATGGACATCATTTTGATGCCGCAAAAGCACATGCGCTTGAGCTTACAGAGCAACGAAACGGTATATTTGTTCCACCATTTGATGACCCAGACGTCATTGTTGGTCAAGGTACTGTAGCACGTGAGCTTATGCAGCAATTAAACGAGCTCGATGCGGTGTTTATTCCTGTTGGCGGCGGCGGTTTACTTGCTGGGATGGCGGTTTATATTAAATCGCTGCGTCCAGATATAAAAGTAATTGGTGTAGAAGCCGACGAAAGTGCATGTTTACAAGCGGCACTTAAAGCAGGCAAACCGGTAGAGCTTGAACGCGTTGGTAGTTTTGCTGATGGCGTAGCGGTTAAAATTATTGGCACTGAAACATTTCGCTTAGCGCAAAAGTTTTGTGATGAAGTTATAACCGTCACCAGCGACGAAATATGTGCTGCCATGCAGGATATTTTTGTATCTACCCGTGCAATAGCAGAGCCTTCAGGTGCACTTGCAACGGCAGGGCTTAAAAAGTGGAGCCAGCAGTCGGGTTTAAAAGGGTTACATTTAGCGGCTGTTTTATCCGGTGCTAATTTAAACTTTGATCGCCTGCGTTATGTTGCAGAGCGCACTGCGCTGGGTGAAAAAAACGAAGCGTTATTAGCGGTTACTATTAAAGAAGAAAAAGGCAGCTTTAAACAGTTTTGTGCTTCTTTAGGTGGCCGTGCTATTACTGAGTTTAACTACCGTTATGCAGGACCTGGTGAAGCACAAATATTTGTAGGTATTGCCCTGCGCCAAGGCGAGCAAGAGCTTAATGAGCTAAAGCAAGACTTAACAAATAATGACTACCAATTTTGCGATCTGTCGGATAACGAACTCGCTAAATTACATGTGCGCTACATGGTTGGCGGAAAAGCACCCGAGCAATTACATGAGCGCTTACTTCGCTTTGAATTTCCAGAGTATCCAGGTGCGCTTGCACGCTTTTTAGATACTTTAGGTAGTAATTGGAACATTACCTTATTTCATTATCGTAATCACGGTGGTTCGATGGGGAATGTACTGGCAGGTTTTGCTATTGAGCCGAGTCAGTATGAGATGTTTAACGAGCACTTAAATCGTTTAGGTTACAGTGTACAAGATGAAACACAAAATCCGTGCTTTAGCCAATTCTTAACATCAAAGCCCCAAGCAGAAAAAGCCGAAAAACTCGCCTCAGTATAATCCTACTTTATAGGCAGGCACCTAACTAGGGTGCTTGCTTTATTACACGTTTTACATATAGTTACAGGTAATCGTCATACTTTTTGAGGACACCTAGTTGCTATTTAAAGGATTAATCATTGGATTGTGCTTTTTTTGTAGCCATATCGCGGCGCAAGAATCAGTCACATTACAGCTAAAATGGACACATCAGTTTCAGTTTGCTGGCTACTATATGGCAAAGCAAAAAGGCTTTTATAATGAAGCGGGCCTTGATGTAACCATTAAACAAGCTAATCCAATGAAACCTGATACCTTTGCTCCTGTCGCCAGTGGCGAAGCACAATTTGGAGTAGGGCACTCTGGTATTTTACAGCAACGTATTAATGGACAACCTCTTGTTGCTATGGCTGCCTTATTGCAATTTTCACCTTACTGCTGGATGGTTAAAGACACGTCTGATATTTTTCATCCACGTGACTTTGTTAATAAACGTATCACTGCGGTAAGCAAAAATGATGGTACCGAACTACTTATTATGCTTAAACGCAGTGGCGTTGATGTGGATAAACTCAAAGTTTACGATGGCGAAAATCCAGGCCAGGCTTGGATTAAAAACAAGCTAGATGCTATGCAAGTATATGTTACTACAGAGCCTTATTATATGACTCAACAAGGTGTAGCTCATCGACTTGTTTGCCCACAGCGTTATGGTATGGATGTATATAGCGACATTTTATTTACCAGCGAAAACATGCTTAAGAAAAATCCTCAAACGGTCGAAAAATTCTACCAAGCGAGCCTAAAAGGGTGGCGTTATGCTATGATGAACATGGATGAAGCCATTGCAGTCACCCAGCAAAACTATGCACCGGGTAAAAGCTTTTATCAGCTCGCTTTTGAGGCTGAAGTACTAAAAAGTTATATAACCCCACCCACTACCAGTTTAGGGCATATGTCGATAGCAAAGTGGCGCTTAATTGCGGACTTATATGGCATACCGCAAAACGAATTTGACGAAGTGAAATCTCACTTTATTTATAAATATCAAGAACCTGAAAAAATGCAGTTATCGTGGATGCTCATAGCAGCTATTTTGGTAAGTATTATTTCAATACCTTTGTATTTACGGCTTATTTTTAGTAAAAATTAACTGCTTAGGTAATTCACGAAACTGATATAATTAATTGTCTTTTTTATTTTTTAAGCTGTTATGACTTTAGCTGAGCAATTTTTAGCACTTGATTCACTTTTAATGCGTCATCGTCAGTATTGGCAGTGCACTGCATTTGATTTTGACACTATACCTTGGCCAGAGCTACAAGGCATACTTAGCGAACTAACTGATGATCAGGTAAGCTTTCTTGATAACGATCAAAACCAGCTATACCAATTTTTTAGCCAGCACATAAGCCAACTTGATGAACTTGCAAAGTTATGCGAGTTACCTAGCGCAGCCCACTCTCAAGCTGATTATCCATTTTGGATAAGTAACGGCATTAAAGGTCGTAAGTTTGCACAGTTACAAGATTTTGTATCTGCACTACCTAATACCAAACAACCTGTTTTAGAGTGGTGCGCGGGTAAAGGACACTTAGGTCGAATGCTTGCGTTTAATGGCGCAAGTAATGTACATAGTATTGAACTGCAACAAAGCTTATGCGAGCAAGGACAAAAAAGTGCACAGCAACAAGGCTTAGCAATGCACTTTAGCCAAGCAGATGTATTAAAAGACGATATCACTCAATTTTTTAATCCAGACATGCATGCTGTAGCACTTCACGCATGCGGTGGCTTACACCAAGCATTTATGCGCCAAGCAAGTTTAACGAAAGTACAGCAAATTAGCTTTTCACCTTGTTGCTACCATTTATTCACGGCTAATGAGTACCGTGCAATGAGTGAGGATGCAAATAAAAGTGAGCTTAATCTAACGCATCGTGATTTAAAGCTCGCATTACAAGAAACTGTCACAGCGCCTTCTCGTCTGGAAAAAGTACGTAAAACAGAACTTGAGTGGCGACTTGGTTTTGATGCATTAAGAAAGTCGATCACTGGCGAGCAATATTACGTAAGCGTACCTTCGGTCAACAAAGCTATATTCTCAGATTCGTTTAAATCGTTTTGTGCATGGGCTGCAGATAAAAAGGCATTAAAATTACCTCAAGACACTGATTATATTGAGTATTTAGAGGTTGGGGTGGCTCGAAAAAAAATAACTGACCGAGTTGAACTGGTTCGACATGTGTTCAGAAGGGCAATTGAAGTTTGGCTTGTGCTCGATCGTGCTTTATATTTGCAACAGCAAGGTTATCAAGTAAGCGTTAAAACGTTTTGTAAAAAGCAGTTAACGCCTCGTAATATTTTGATTCTTGCTAATGTCCATTAAATTTCCGTCCTCGACTTAATAAGAGATGCAATGAGAAAGTTAAAAAATTTATTCGATAACAACAAACGTTGGGCTGCTCGTACAAGTGAAGCAGACCCTGAGTTTTTTAAAATTTTATCTATGCAACAAAATCCAGAGTATTTATGGATTGGTTGTTCAGACTCTCGTGTACCTGCAAATCAAATAGTTGATTTATTACCAGGCGAATTATTTGTACATCGTAACGTTGCTAACGTGGTTGTACACACTGACCATAACTGCTTATCGGTTATGCAGTACGCTGTAGAGGTTTTAAAAGTAAAACATATAATGGTAGTAGGTCACTATGGTTGTGGTGGCGTACAAGCCGTTTTAAACAATGCTAAATTTGGCTTTATTGATAATTGGCTACGCCATGTAGGAGATGTAAAAGAAAAGCATCTTGAACAACTCGACGCAATGCCAGAAAGCGAACGCTTAAGCCGCCTTATTGAGCTAAATGTAATTGAGCAAGTACGTAATGTGTGTCGTACTAACATTGTGCAAGATGCCTGGGAGCGAGGCCAAGAACTAAGCGTTCATGGTTGGGTTTATGGTTTAGAAAACGGCCATCTTCATGATTTAGAATCTGTAGTAACGTGCGCGAGTGAAGAAACGCAAAGCTACAAAAAAGCAGTGCAACACGTATTTAAAAAAGTGGGTGAAAATAAATAAATCCATGACTAAAACGGCGGTGTTAATAGGTGCTACAGGCTTGGTCGGTAATGAGTTGCTCCATAAGTTACTTAATAGCGATCGTTATACAAAAGTAGTTACGTTAAGCCGTCGAGCTCTGCCTGTCACACATGCAAAGCTAGTTAATCACGTTATTGATTTTGAAGAATTAACTCAATATGTTGAGCTTTTTAAAGGTGATGTATTGTTTTCGTGTTTGGGCACAACCCGTAAACGAGCGGGCTCGATACACGCTCAGCGTAAAGTTGATTTTGATTATCAGTTTATAGCGGCGCAGTTAGCGGCATGTAATGGCGTTACGCATTATTGCTTAGTGTCATCAAGCGGGGCGAATACGCACAGTAATAGTGCTTATTTGAAAATGAAGGGAGAGCTTGAGCAACATATTAAAGCACTCCCTTTTGATAAAATAAGTATTTTACAACCATCTTTATTATTAGGTGATCGTGAGCAATTTAGAGTGGCAGAAAAGATAGGCAGTATTATTTTTCCTGTTATTACGCGATTTGCGTTTTTAAAGCGTTACAAACCAATAACTGGCGAACAAGTTGCGCAAAAAATGCTGAGTGTGAGTTTAGCTCAGCGGGCTAAGTTGTCTTATTATGTACTTGATGAGCTATTTGAATAAACTGAGTAAAACGCAAAAGGCAGCCTAAGCTGCCTTTTTTGTACATTAAATTAATACCAATTTTATTAAAAAAATTATCATTCTAGTGTATTAGATAACTCACGAACTACGTTAAAAATTATTTATATAGAACAACTATGTACCATAATTTTAGCCTTGTTATTGAGCTATTTTCTTATCGCTGTAATAGAACACTAATTTAATGCAATTGGTATAATTATTCAGCGTCAGTTTTAGCGCTAAGTTGTTGCTCAAGCAATGAAACTTTAGCTTCGAGTTCGGTTAACTTTTCGCGAGTACGAATAAGTACTTGGCTTTGCACATCAAATTCTTCACGGCTCACAAAGTCCATCTCAGCAAGCTTGTTTTGTAGAACTTGCTTTGTTTTACCTTCGAGTGTGTCTGCTAGGTTTTTTACACCTTGTGGCATATTGCTAGTAATTTGCTTAGCAATTTCTTCAAGTTTTGCTGGGTTGATCATATTTGTCCCTTCGGCATTGCCTAAATGATAATAACTAATATTACCTTATACCCACGGTATTTAACACATGATCATCTTTACCTTAATTAATTAAGGCAATTGCTATGCTCGCTGTAATGGTTACGTTAAAATTGCGCGTCTTTTAAATTTCTTTGGTCGTTATGAAACTCAATCCTAAACAAGATGAAGCCGTAAAATATATTAGTGGTCCCTGCTTAGTACTCGCGGGCGCAGGCTCTGGTAAAACCCGTGTTATTACGAATAAAATCGCTTATTTAGTGAAAAAATGTGAGTACAAAGCGCGAAATATAGCCGCCGTTACTTTTACCAATAAAGCAGCCAAAGAAATGCGTGAGCGAGTACTGCAAACGCTCGGTAAGCAAGACGCTAAAGGTTTATGGGTATCAACGTTTCATACACTCGGTTTAGAAATAATAAAAAAAGAGTTGAGTACATTAGGGTTTAAACCCGGCTTTTCGTTATTTGATGATCAAGATACCAATCAGCTTCTTAGTGAACTCACCGAAGACGAGATCAAAAAAGACAAGGACTTACTTAAACTACTTAAAATGGAAATTGGTAGTTGGAAAAACGAATTAGTACTGCCAGAGCAAGCAATACGCGAAGCGCGTGATCCGCAAAAAGCATTGTTTGCGCAGTTATATGGGCGCTATCAAAACCAGCTGCGTGCTTATAATGCACTGGATTTTGATGATTTAATTATGATCCCTACTTTGTTACTTACTAATAACGCCACATCTCGTGAGCGCTGGCAGCAACGCTTTAAATACTTGCTGGTGGATGAGTATCAAGATACCAATACAAGCCAATATCAACTTGTTAAATTGCTAGTAGGCGAGCGTGCCCGTTTTACTGTGGTAGGTGATGACGATCAATCAATTTACTCATGGCGTGGTGCTCGCCCGCAAAACTTAGTGTTATTAGGTAAAGACTACCCAGGGCTTAGACTTATAAAGCTTGAACAAAACTATCGAAGTGCAGGGCGAATACTAAAAGCGGCTAACATTTTAATTGCGAATAACCCACATGACATAGAGAAAAAGTTATTTAGTGAACTAGGTTATGGTGAGCCGATTAAAGTAATAGGGTGCCGCGATGAAGAGCATGAATCTGAGCGTGTGGTTGCTGAAATAATTTCACATAAGTTTATGAAGCGAACCAGCTATAAAGATTACGCGATTTTATATCGTGGTAATCATCAAGCACGTGGCTTTGAAAAATCACTAATGAGTAACCGTATCCCTTATAAAATTAGTGGCGGTATGTCGTTTTTCGCTCGCTCAGAAATTAAAGATATTATGGCGTACTTACGCCTATTAGTTAATCAAGATGATGACAATGCGTTTTTACGTATCGTAAATACACCGCGACGCGAAATAGGCACGGTTACCCTTGAAAAGCTTGGTACGCTTGCTAATGAAAAGCACGCGAGCTTGTTTGCTACCTGTTTTGATAACGATTTAGGCTACAGACTAAAAGGGCGTGGCTTTAATGCGCTTGCTGGATTTGCACGCTGGGTTGTTGAGCTATCTGATAACGCAGTACGCGGTGATACGCTCGAAGCTGTTAAAGACTTAGTGCGTAATATTAATTACGAGGCATATTTGTGCGAGTCGTCACCGAGTGCAAAAGCGGCTGAAATGCGTATGAAAAACGTATCAGAGCTGTATCGTTGGATAACAGATATGTTGACCGGTGATGCCGACAACGAACCAATGACATTAGCCGAGGTTGTTAGCAAGCTAACCCTTCGCGATATGCTTGAGCGTAACGAAGAAGAAGATGAAACCGATGCAGTGCACTTATCAACACTACATGCATCAAAGGGCTTAGAGTACCCGTACGTATTTATGGTGGGTATGGAAGAGGGTTTACTTCCGCATCAGGTAAGTATTGATGAGGACAACGTAGATGAAGAACGTCGCTTAGCTTATGTTGGTATTACTCGCGCACAGCAGGAGTTAACACTTACTTATGCAAAGATACGTCGTCAATTTGGTGAAACTTCACAAACTGAATTAAGCCGATTTGTACAAGAGTTACCGCAGGACGATCTTGCGTTCGAAAACAAAAAGGCGCCAAATACCCAAGCAGAGCGCATGGAAAAAGGCCAAGCAAGAGTCGCTAACTTACGAGCGATGTTTAAAAAGCCTGAGTAATACCTCAGGCTAACTTTATAAAGACTGGGTTGCTTGCACTTCAGGTAACTCAGAGCATACTAAAGCGTGTTGTTTACCTACAAAAAATGCCAAACCGTGTTTATCTAATAAAGCTCTAAAATTAAGTATTGATGGGCCTTTAGCAATGACCTTCATTGCTTTGAGCTTTGTAATTGCAAGCACGCCCTGTAGCTGAAAATCGTATCTTTCTTGTTGTAAAACACGTTTACTAAAGGTCGAGCTAAGTAGTAAATAATCAAAATTAATATCGGTTAGTAAATTAAGTTCGCACCTGTCTTTAGCAAAATTGTTTAAACCAATTGAATAACCAAGTTGTGATAGCGTTTTGAGGTTTTTTATTTGCGTTGCACATGCGTGGCGAATTTCTTGTTCATCAAACAATAAACAGAGTTGGCTTTGTCCTTGTTGTTTATTTAGCGTATCGGTAAATAAAACAAATTCGTGTTCCTCAAGTAGCAAACCAGAGCAAGGAACCAATGCCATAGCTACATTTGCAGTAATTGCTTGTGCATAGGCGCGTTGTAATAGTTGTAACTCTACTTGCAGATGCTGCTCTTTATCTGATGCAAACTTTTTCAAAATATCAAAGCTAGTAAAGCCAAGTATTGGGTGTTCACCAAATGCTTCAAATAAAGATTCAGACTGTTGTTGCTCATCAAGCGTAATTATTTCTGAGCTTCTAAAACTCATAGGTAATATATCAAGGTGATGTTGTGCTTTTAGAGTCTGCGCAGGTATTGATTGCGTTAATAGCGGATGAAATAACTCGTAACGATTTTTTCCTGAGTTTTTGGCGTGATACATGGCGGCATCGGCATCACGAATAATTTCATCTGTATGCGTATAGCTTTTCTTTGAGTAGGTTATCCCTATACTTGCGCCACTTTGTAAAGACTCACCTTTAAGATAAAAGGGTTTTTTCATTAAATCTATAATACGATTTGCAACATCTTCTGCTTGTTGAGGCTCAGTTAAATGGGTTAATAAAATAACAAATTCATCCCCGCCTAAACGTGCTAGTAAATCATGCTCGCGTATACATTGGGCAAATAACTCACTTACGTTAATTAAAAATTGATCGCCTGCATGGTGGCCAAGCTGATCGTTAATATCTTTAAATTTATCTAAATCGATAAACAAAACAGCAAAGTGGTGCTCAGGAAAACGTTGATAATGTTGTAGCGTTTTTTCGAGCTGAGTTAAAAATAGACTACGATTAGGCAAGCTCGTAAGTGAATCGTGATGTGCATCATGATAAAGCTGCTGCTCTATTTTTTTTCGCTCATCTATTTGCATTTGTAAGTGCAGATTAGTTTGACGCAATTCTTTGGTTTTTTCGTTTACTCTAAATTCGAGTTCTTGATGGCTTTTTGCAATTGCTTGATTGACGAGCTTTGTTTGTAAAACAGCTGCAATTTGATGCGATACAAAGGTAATTAACTCGCAATCATCTCGGCTGAAAATATGTTTGTTATCGTAGGCTTGGCAAACAATAAGGCCGATAACACCTTGAGCTGTTTTAAGTGGAGCGCCTAACCAGCTAGTGGCCATTTGCTCTTTTGGTACAGGTGCTGAACGTTGTACCACACCGCTTACTATTAATTCTTTTGCTCTACATGGGTGTATTAGTTGTGTTTCTTCGGTGCTTATTACCAGTTCGCTATAACCTTTAGCAAAGCGTCTTGGCTGTGTATTTTCTTTAAATTCATCTACGCAATAAGGAAAACTAATCCACCCTGTTTCTTTATCATAAAGCGCAATATATAAGTTTTCTGCGTAGGTAATTGTTTTTATTATTTCGTGTATCTTAAAATAAGCGTCATCAAGGTTTTTAGCTTGTGTTGCTATCTCAGATATTTTAAATAGAATTTGTTGGCGTTGAAGTGCGCGTTTACGCTGCTCTATTTCAAGGTTTAGTGCATCGTTACTTTGAGTGAGTGCGCGGGTGCGAATTTTAACTTCTGACTCAAGAAGCTCTCGTTTTTTTACACGCTCTATTGCTGTAGCCAAATAAAGCGACATAAACTCAAGTAATTGTATTTGCTGTGAGCTATAGCCTTGTTTTGTATCGTAACTTTGCGCTGCTAAAACACCGATAATATTATGTTCTTGGTAAACAGGTACGCCTACCCAATGTTCGGCAGGAGTGCCTAATGCTTTAAATAAACCTTCTGCTGCAGCATCTTGCATTTGCTGCTTGGTAAAACATGTGGTTTTACCCTGTTTAAATACATAACCCGTGGCGCCTTCATCAAAGCTATTTGATTGGTTAAGGGCGACGGCAATACCATCTTTTTCATCTGAAAAGTAAGAAAGCTCTAGTGATTGGCTGTATTGATTTAGCAGCACCACATAAAAACTTTTACTAGGTACGTACTTTTGTAAAATGTCATGGATGGCGGGGTATAGCAGGGTTAGCTCGGCCACAGTACTTGCCTGCTCTGATAATTGGATCAGGGCATTTTGTAAGTGATGTGATTGTTTGTATTTTTCGAGAAGCGCTCTAAGGCGTTTATTTTGATACGCCAATTTACTCGATACTGATAGTTTATCTTCCAATGATCTAACCGGCTATTTTTATTGTATAGTTATTAGCCTTATACTTTCACTTTTAGTGCTTATCGTCAAGTTGATATTCCTACTAAAGCAGTAGCTAGACACACTATTTTAGGCATTAAAAAAGGCTTACAGAAGTAAACCTTTTTTGTATATTTCAATCGAGCTTATTTAGATGTCATAAAGTCGATAGCAGCGCTAATCTCATCATCAGAACAATCCATACACGTGCCTTTTGGAGGCATAGCATTAAAGCCATTTAGTGCATGCTCAAGTAAAGTGTCTTTACCTTTAGCAATACGTGGAGCCCAATCGTCAGCCGATTTAGGCGCGCCTAGTGCACCAGTGCCGTGACATGCAAAACATGCACCTTGATATACTTGCTCACCAGAGCGAGGACCGGTAGGCGCCGCTGCAACTGCAGCTTTATCGCCTTCAAGGTATACAGCACCAACCGGCGCGAGACGTGCTTTAATTGCATCTTCAGTCATAGAGTTATCATATGGCTGTGCGTATGCAGTGGTTGCTAGCAATAATAATGCTGCAGCTGTTAATTTTTTCATTTTGCCTTGCTCACTTCGATTTGAACGTGATCAATCACGATTAAAGATGACGGAAATTAAACCGATTATAACTCTCTGGGCCAATTTATAAAATGCTAAGAGCCGTTTTTATTAATAAAACTGACTACTTTTTGCGTTAACGCAATAAAATTTAATTATTTACTGTTTTTTGTTAAGCAATTTAATAAGCGTAATCAGTCATACAATTAACTTTTTAGATCCTAAGATCAAAATCAATTTATTGATAATACGCTACTAACTAGTTTTGCGATCCCTGCGTCGGCTTCAAGAATCGATTCTGCCAACATGTAAGCAGGGGTGGTAACTAACTTATTTGGTTCATCGATAACTACACCGTCAACCGCACAATCTATATGTTTAGCGCCTAATGTGCTTAGCGCTTGTGCTGTCTCTACATCGTTACCAATAGTAAGTGCGGCGTTATCGTAAATAAATGGGATCAATGCGGGTGCAATACACATATAACCTGCAGGCTTATTTGCTTTTGCAAATGATTTACAAGCATTAAGGACGCCCTGATTGATATTTGCTTTTGCGCCTTTAATTGCAAAATCGCATAAGTTTTTTGCAGCACCGAAACCGCCAGGTACAATTAATGCGTCAAACTGAGTCACGTCTAGTTCAATCAGCGATTTAATGTCACCTCGTGCAATGCGAGCAGCTTCTGTTAATACATTGCGTTTATCAGGCATTACTTCACCTGTTAAATGGTTAATGGTATGAAGTTGTTCAATATCTGGTGCAAAACACTGATACGTTGCGCCATTTTTGGCTATATGTAATAAAGTTAAAATTGCTTCATTAATTTCACTACCATCGTACACACCAGACCCTGCTAATATTACTGCTACGTTTTTCATGCTTTTGTCCCCTAAAGTCTTTTTTATAAGTCGATCGGATGAAGTTTAACATGCTCAAAATTTCTCGCGAAAATAAATTTTTAGTACAAAAATCATTCGCAGTGCAAGTCGTTTTGCGGTTTATGCCATTTGCGATCACTTTGCCTTTAAAAAAATTATAAAGGATCGCTATGATCTTCGATCCATTGTGCTAGAATACTCCTCCGGTTATTTAAATGGACGCGAATAATCAAAGTGAATAACAACAGAAGCAGTCGTTAGAAAACCTTTTTCCACATTGGTTTAAAATAATAAAAAAAGAACCTCGTATTATCTTTTTTAAATTAAAACATACAGTTAAAGTATTTTCTAGGCATTTTATAATGCTTTGGAAGAATAGCTCGTGGCTGTTATCTACACACTTATCCACAGCTTGCTCTAGTTTTAATAACACGATAAACAGTAATTCACAGTCGTTTTATTTACTACCTTATGGCATGCTTATAATTACCTTAATTTTTTGCATTTAGGATCCAAATTCACCATGGCTCAGATCCCCGAAAACCCACTTATTTTAGTTGATGGCTCGTCATATTTATTTCGTGCTTATCATTCTCCGCCGCATTTAACTAATTCTAAAGGTGAGGCTACGGGCGCTATTTACGGCGTGATCAACATGCTTAAAAGCTTGATCAGACAATATGATCCCTCACACATGGTGGTTATATTTGATGCTAAAGGCAAAACGTTCCGTAACGATATGTATAGCGAATATAAGGCAAATCGCCCGCCGATGCCGGATGACTTACGTACGCAAATAGCACCAATACATAGCATTATCAAAGCGATGGGTTTTCCGCTAATTAGTATCGAAGGCGTTGAAGCTGATGATGTTATTGGCACATTTGCACGCATTGCAACTGAGCAAAAACGGCATGTCCTTGTCTCCACTGGTGATAAAGATATGGCGCAACTTGTAAATGAACACGTTACATTAATAAACACGATGACCGACAGTATTTCAGATCCTGTTACCGTAGTGGAAAAGTTTGGTGTAGGCCCCGAACTTATTATCGATTACTTGGCACTAATGGGCGATAAGGTCGACAATATCCCAGGTGTTGAAGGCTGTGGTCCAAAAACGGCCGTTAAGTGGTTAGAGAAATATGGCTCGTTGCAAGGTGTAATGGATCACGCAAGTGAGATTAAGGGTAAAATAGGTGAAAAGTTAGCTGCAGCTCTCGATCATCTGCCTTTAAGCTACGAGCTTGCAACAATTAAGTGCGATGTTGAAGTCGAATCAGATCTTGATACGTTCAAACTACAAGAGCCAAATAAAGACGAATTAATTGCACTATATGGTGAGTGCGAATTTCGTCGTTGGTTAGCTGAGTTACTAGATAACCCCAAAGATGCAGAAACACATCTAGCTGTACCTACCGAAGCCACTGAATTACCAAAAGTAGAAGATGCTCATTACGAAACTATTTTAACGCAAGCGCAATTTGATACGTTAATAGAGCAATTAAATAGTGCCGAGTTATTTGCGTTTGATACAGAAACTACCAGCCTTGATTACATGAAAGCGCAATTAGTGGGTATGAGTTTTGCCGTAAAAGCGGGTGAAGCTGTGTATTTACCTCTAGCGCATGACTACCCGGGTGCGCCTGAGCAATTAAGTCTGGAATTTGTAATGCAAAAGCTAGGCCCAATTTTGGCCGATGAAAACAAAGCTAAAGTAGGGCAAAACCTTAAATACGACAAAAGTGTATTAGCGAATGCAGGTTTTGCGCTAAACGGTATTAAGTTTGACACCATGCTTGAGTCATACGTATTTAATAGTGTGGGTACACGCCACGATATGGACTCGCTAGCACTTAAATATCTAGGTCATAAAAATATTAGCTTTGAAGATATTGCTGGCAAAGGTAAAAAGCAACTTACCTTTAACCAAATTGAACTTGAAAAAGCTGCGCCTTACGCTGCAGAAGATGCCGATATTACTTTACGCCTACATGAAGTGCTTTGGCCAAAAATAGCGGCTGATGAAAAGCTAAAATCTGTATTCGAAGATATAGAAATGCCACTTGTTAGTGTGATTTCTGATATTGAACGAACCGGCGTTGCAATAGATAGCAATATGCTTGCAGCACACAGCCAACGATTAGGCGAGCGTTTAATTGAGCTTGAAAAGGAAGCATTTGAAATAGCAGGCGAACCATTTAATTTAAGCTCTCCTAAGCAACTACAAGTATTGTTGTTTGAAAAGCTTGGCCTGCCTATTATCAAAAAAACACCTAAAGGTGCACCTTCTACCGCAGAAGAAGTATTGCAAGAGCTTGCTCATGATTATCCACTACCTAAAGTAATTATAGAGCATCGTGGTTTATCAAAGCTTAAATCAACTTATACCGATAAATTACCATTAATGGTGAATGAGAAAACCCAGCGTGTACATACGTCATATCATCAGGCAATTACAGCAACGGGGCGCTTGAGTTCAACCGATCCTAATTTACAAAATATTCCTATTCGTTCAGAAGAAGGGCGTCGAATTCGTGAAGCGTTTATAGCTGCCGATGGTTACAAAATTGTCGCTGCCGATTACAGCCAAATTGAGCTGCGTATTATGGCGCACCTTTCACAAGACAAAGGTTTATTAAATGCATTTGCTAACGGCTTAGATGTACACAGTGCAACTGCCGCTGAAGTATTTGGTGTAGAGCTTGATGATGTAACTACCGATATGCGCCGCAAGGCGAAAGCAGTAAACTTTGGCTTAATTTACGGTATGTCTGCATTTGGTTTAGCACGTCAACTAGATGTGCCGCGCCACGAAGCGCAGCATTACATAGATAAATACTTTGAGCGTTTTCCTGGTGTATTAGAGTACATGGAAACAACACGCGAAAAAGCAGCTGAAAATGGCTACGTTGAAACAATATTTGGTCGCCGCCTACATTTACCAGAAATAAACGCACGTAATGGCGCGCGCAGAAAAGGAGCCGAACGTGCTGCTATAAACGCACCAATGCAAGGTACTGCTGCTGATATTATTAAAAAAGCAATGCTGAGCGTTAACCGCTGGGTACACGAACAGGCGCCAAATACGATTAAGCTACTAATGCAAGTACACGATGAATTGGTATTTGAAATTAAAACAGACTGCGCACCTGAATACACAAAACATATTTGTGAGCTGATGTCGCAAGCTGCAGCGCTTGATGTGCCGCTTATTGTTGAAGCCGACGAAGGTGACAACTGGGAACAAGCCCATTAATGCAATTTGAGCATTTTAATTAAAGCGCCTTTTGGCGCTTTTTTTATGTTTAATAAAAATGGCGAATAACAGCTATTTAATTAGCTATATGCAAGCTTTAGTTAAAATAAGGTTAATTTAAGCAACTATTTGTATTAAATAGTTATATGTTCGTCAATTCGAGCTGTTTTACAGGAATATGATTGTATTTTAATGCGTGCTTTTGTTAAAGTCCCGCCTGTCCTATCCTGTAGGACATCCTGTTGATGATGCATCTGAAAGGGTGCAACAAATTGATAGCTTCTCCCCAGTTTGCTATACCGGCCTACCAACTTGTTTGGTGGGCCGTTTTTTGTTTTACGCCTAAAAATCCTATCTAATTAATTCTTTTTTGCGCTATACCAATTGTATTGTGCATTCGTCACTTCGAGGTGGTTTGGGTACATCGCAGGTGATACCATCGAAGTGCTATCATTTTTATTCTTTTCATTTTATTACTAAGGAGTGCGTTATGTTTAAAGCATTAGCTATTGCAGGTTTTTCTTTATCAAGTTTAGTTATTTCTAATGTTGCTCAGGCTAATTGGCAGCTAGTGAATGATAAAAGCCAACTAAGCTTTGTTTCAATTAAAAAAGATTCGATTGCTGAAGCTCACCATTTTACTAACCTTGAAGGTATGCTTTCTGATAAAGGTGAGTTTAGCGTTAATGTTGATTTAACATCAGCCGAAACTCTAATCCCTATTCGTAATGAGCGTTTAGCTACATTTTTATTCGAAGCGGCTAAATTCCCCAATGCTGTTTTAACTGCAAATTTAACTAAAGAGCTAAGTAATATCAAAAAGCCTGGTCAATATGTATTGAAGGGTATTACAGCTGAGCTTGATTTTCATGGTAATAAAAAACCATTGGCAATTGATGTACTCGTTAACAGCACGCAAAGTGGTGATTTAACGGTATCATCATTAACACCTATTATTATTAATAGTGATGATTTTGGTGTAACCGAAGGCGTTAAAAAGCTGCAAGAGTTAGCGGGCTTGCCTTCAATTGCAACAGCTGTGCCTGTTACATTTGCAATAACACTTAAAAAACAGTGATTTCTTTAAGTGAGCTTAGCAAGCGATTAAGCGAGCCAAGCAAACCTTTTGATAGTTGGCAGCCTAACCATTGTGGGGAGCTGCCAATTGTTATTAATAATGAAGGGAAATGGTTTTACGATGGCAGCGAAATAACACGCCCAGCCATGGTGAAGCTGTTTGCTTCTGTATTGTGTAAAGAAGGTGAGCAATTTTATTTAAAAACCCCTGTCGAAAAAATAACAATAACGGTTGAAGATGCGCCGTTTATTATTGTTGATTGGCGCTTTGAAAATACAGCGCAAGGGCAAGTGTTGTGTTGTATTGATAATTTAGCTAGGCAGTGGTTAGTGAGCGCTCAGCAGCCCTTGCATATAAAAGACTACAATGGTTCAAAGGTGCCTTATTTAAAGCTACCGTATGGTTGTAGTGCGCGAGTTTCACGCAGTGTATTTTATCAGTGGGCTGAAAAAGCCGAGTCTGATAAGCTCGGCTATTTTATTAAATCTGCAGGAAAGCAGTTTTATTTATCGTAACGCCAGCGTTTAAGCCTCTGGGTTGGTTTCGTCTGTGATTGTTTCATCGCTAGGTGGTACAGCAATAACAGGACCTAAAAACCATTCATCTAGCTTTTTAGCTACTTCTGGTAAACCGGTGCCCTTTAATGATGAAAACGCATGAACTGTAATATCCCCATCAAGCGTGCTTAATTCACGGCGAACTTGCAGTACTTGTGATTTACGAGGGCCTTGCTTTAGTTTGTCGGCTTTAGTTAATAGTGCCAATACTGGAATCTCACTACCAATTGCCCAGTTAATTAAATCACGGTCTAAATCTTTTAATGGATGGCGAATATCCATTAAAATAACAATACCTTTTAAGCTTTGACGCTTTTGCAGATATTCACCTAACGACTTTTGCCATTTCTTTTTCATTTCGATTGGTACTTTAGCAAAGCCATAGCCTGGTAAATCGATAAGGCGCATATCGTCAACATCCGCTAAATCGAATGTATTGATTAGCTGAGTACGTCCAGGTGTTTTACTTGTACGTGCTAGCTTCTGATCGGTTAATGCATTTAATGCACTCGACTTACCTGCATTGGAGCGACCGGCAAACGCAACTTCAATTCCCGTATCAGCAGGTAATTTAGTAATGTCGGGAGCGCTTGTTACGAAAGACGCAGTATTATATTTGATACGAGATTTGAGCACAGGCTCTCCTAAAACTTAAAAAAATAACATTGAGTAAACCAAATTCACTCAGGGCGCGTATTTTATACTATAAAGGATGTATTAAAAAGCGTATTTAACCACCTAAAAACAGCACCTATGGTACATTTAAAACATGTTAAAGCTTAATCTAAGTCAAAACCCTGTAAATTATAAGCTTAATATGTGTAGAAAACGTGCCAGAGAATTTATTATCGTGTAGAATATATGTATTACAACATCACGATTGTAGATGATACAGGGTCGGAAACAGAGAATTCACCATGAAAAAAATAGCACTATCTTTAACAATATTGCTTGGTGCGTTGTCAGCAAGCAACGCAACAGCATTTGATGGCGATGTAAACGCAGGTAAAGAAAAATCAGCAACGTGTGCGGCTTGTCACGGCCCAGACGGTAATGCGCCGGTTAATATTTACCCTAAAATTGCAGGTCAACATCCAGATTATATCCTTAAGCAACTTCAGGATTTAAAATTAGGTATGACGTCAGGCGGCAAAGAAGGGCGTATGGATCCAGTAATGAGCGCTATGGCTATGCCACTTAGCGAGCAAGACATGAAAGATCTAGCTGCTTATTTTTCTTCAATCAACATGACTGAAGGTGCTACACCTAAAGATGTTGTTGAAGTTGGCGAAATGCTCTTTAAAGCAGGCGATGCGGAGCGTGGGATTCCATCATGTGCAGCATGTCATGGTCCACGTGGTAACGGTTCATCACTTGCTAAGTTTCCAAAAATTTCTTTTCAGCATCCTGGATATATCAAGTCTCAACTTGAAAAATTCCGTGATGGAACTCGTCACAATGACTTAAATGGCATGATGGGCGATATAGCGAAGAAATTAACAGATAAAGATATTGAAGTACTTTCTCAGTACTTAGGTGGTTTACACTAAAGTCGTATTTATTTAGCAATTAATAATAAATATACTACAATGTTTTACAAAAAGCAGCCCGGGCTGCTTTTTTTGTGTGCAAAATTAACGATATCACCCGTTTAAATGTAAGACATTGACCATGCGTTAGTGTGAGAAAAGTCTTCTTTTTATTTTTTATTCATCATTAACCTATTGTATTTTATTGTTTATTTTGTTTTAAAATGTAATAAGTATAATAAAAGTTATATAAACCAGTTGTAACAAAATCATTAACGAGTAAATTAACCACTGTCGCAAAAGAACAATAACAAAACGGAAACAAGCTATAAGGAAAGTGGCGCGGCATGACTACATAGCACAAGATTGGTGCTACTAAAGGAAATAATAAAAAAGAGTCACGATGACCGAAAATAATAAAATACTCATGGAAGTTTAATAACAAAAACAAAATGGAATGTAACAAGGAACGTAAAAATAATAACAATACGGACTGATAATAATAAAAATAATAAAGACTAAAAAAAGTCGAAGGGAGAAGTGTCCAGATAATGGCGCTCAGATTAGCAGGCGGTAGAGATGTTTTCTCTACCGCCTTTTTATTTGTCCTGTTACAATACCCACCGTTTAAAATTAGCGATTAATTAGCTAAGGCGCTTTTAAATGAGAAACCCAACCTCTATAGCGCAAACTGAATTCTTCTGGCTAGGCCAGCACTGCGATGCCCATTAATTTGCGCTTCGCTCAAAACCTCTTAAGTGAGATGATCAAGATATGAGTAGAACTAAAAAGTCACGCAAAAGCCCAGCAAACGGACCTGTTCGTTTAAGCCAAGATAAGCTTAAAGAAATGCGCGCATTAAAAGAGCAGCGAGTTAAAAAAACCAAAGGCGCAAAGCCCGGTTCTCGTAATGCGCCAGATTTACTAGATAGCGAAAGCCAAAATAGTAATCACGCGCCTAAAGATAAGCGTGTAGGCAGTAAAAAGCCTGTGCCGTTAATCGCAACCGCGCCAGAGCCTAAAGTTGAAATGAAACGCAACTTAAAGCCAACTATTGAGCTGAAAAAAGTAATCGAGCCTGAATTTACACCTGAACAAGAGCTAGAAGCACTTGAGAATGATGAACGTTTACTTAAATTAGTAGAGCGTCATGAAAAAGGTGAAATGCTAACAGGTAAAGATGCTAAGTACTTTAATAGTCGCATTGCCCGTCATCAGGCGTTATGTGAAATTCTTGGTATTGAAGATGAGGACGAAGACGAGTTTGAAGATGACCTTGAAAGCCAAGGCAATTCTGATTTCGATCAATACTTATCTGATGATTTAGCCAACGAATGGTTAGATGAAGACGACAAATAGTAAGGATAAATAATGAGTACCTCGGTAATTTTAGCCTTACTTTTAGGCGCTGCTATCATAGCTGGTTTGGCATTTTATGCGGGTCAGTTGCTGTATAAGTTAAATGCGCAAAAAAAGTTAATTGCTAAAACGCAGGCTGAACAAAAGCAAAAGCTTGAAAAGTCGCGTTTAAAGCGAAACGCAAAACTAGCCGATAGTATTCATTTAATCGCACGTGCAATGAATGAAGAGCAGTGTGAGTTTTCTGAAGGCTGTTTACGTATTTGGGTACTTATGTCTCAGTATGCCTTTGAAAGCGAGCGTGATTTAACGACGCAGTATCCTGGTATTTATAAAATGTATCAGGTAGTTAAAGAAATGCCGACGCACGATGCACGTAAAAAATACTCTAAAAAAGAGATTTTTAAGCTAGATAAGGCTCGCTGGCAAGCTGAAAAAACACTTAAAGATGAAGTTAAAGCGGATTGCGCTAAAATTATTATCGAGTTTAAAGCCGCTCCAGGTAGCGATAAAGTCGTTTTTAATTAAAGCTACAACTTAAATACAAAAAGCAGACCTAGGTCTGCTTTTTTGTGCCGATGTATTTATTATCCAGAGTTCAGGCTAAATCACCCTTGAAAAGCGCGTTGCGTTAATTTGTTTTTGTAAGTGAGCATCGAAGCACATACAAATAATACGAATGAATAAGTTCCCGCGTGGTGTTACGCTAATTTTATTATCAATTATAGTGACTAGTTCATCTTTTATAAGTGGCGCCAGCGCTACTAATGCATCCTCAAAGTAGTCATTAAATATAAGCGCGTGTTTTTCACTAAGGTCTTGTATATCTAATTCAAATTGGCAAATGAGCTGTTTAATTGCATCAGCACGAATTACATCATCATGTGTTAAGTGCATTCCTTTATTAAGAGCACTACCGCTTTGTGTTTCTACGTTGTGGTAATAATGTTTTAATTCTTTTTGATTTTGTAAAATGGCGGTGCCAATTTGTGAAATTGATGACACGCCTAAACCTAATAAATCACAATTTCCATGGGTTGTATAACCTTGAAAGTTACGATGTAACTTGCCTTCATTTTGCGCAACAGCTAGTTCATTATCAGTTTTTGCAAAATGGTCCATACCAATAAATTGATAGCCTGCTTGCGTCATCTGCTCCAGCGTATTTTTAAACATGGTGAGCTTATTATGAGCACTGGGTAAATCTGCATCTTTAATCTTACGCTGTGCAGCAAAGCGCTCTGGTAAATGCGCGTAGTTAAACACTGATACTCTGTCAGGGCTTAACTCAATAAGTTGCTCTATAGTTTTCTTAAAGCTCTCTGGCGTTTGCAGAGGTAGCCCGTAAATCATATCTGCATTAATAGATTGAAATCCTAGCTCGCGAGCTTGTGTAATTAATTGCTTAACGGTATCTGCATTTTGCGGGCGATTAACAGCAAGTTGCACGTCGTCGTTAAAGTCTTGAATCCCAAATGAGACACGGTTAAAGCCAAGCATTCTTAAATCAACAAGCATATTATCGGCAAGTGAGCGTGGGTCTATTTCAATACCGCGCTCTGTTGTGCGTGTAAAATTAAAGTGTTGTTCTAAAAGTTTAATTAAACGGGTCATTTGTTTTGCGGTTAAAAAGGTGGGAGTACCGCCACCTAAATGCAATTGCTCAACCGTGTAGCTTTTAAATAAAGGCGCTTGGGCAGTAATTTCTTTTGCTAAAAAGTCGAGATACGTATCTGCCTTAGATTGATGACGGGTAATTATTTTATTACAGCCACAGTAGTAGCAAAGCTGACTACAAAACGGGATGTGAATATATAAAGAAAGAGAGCGACTTGTTGACGATTCTATAGCGCTTAGTAGGTCTTGTTGCTGATATCCGTCACGCAGTGATAAAGCCGTGGGATAAGAGGTATAACGCGGACCAGACACATTATATTTGTTTATTAGGGTTTCATCCCATTGTGGAAGTTTAATCATCACGCACACCTAAGTATTTATTTATTGGGGATTATAAAAAAGTACTCAGGAAGGCGGTTTGATCTATAACAAAAAAGGTGCCGAAGCACCTTTTTTAATAAAATATAACTTAATACGACCTAATTAATACGTAATAGTATGGGCATCTTTAAGGTATTGAAATAATTCTTTATAACCTTTACCCGGCTTTTCAGCTTTCGCTTCTTTTGCCGCATTTCGAACCAATTGGCGCATTTGTTGACGATCAAGAGATGGAAACTGCTCAATAGTCTCATTGATAAGGTCATCACCTTGCTCAATTAAATCTGAACGTAATTGCTCAATTTTTTTGACCAATACTTCAGCTTGGTTATTTTTATTAAGCATCACATCGATAATCGCTTTAATATCATCAATGTTTTCTACAGTACGCAGTGTTTTAGCGATGTAATTTAAGTGGCGGCGATACGCGTCGCTTTTGGGACTTATTTTATCAGCAACAACCATCGCTTCTTTTAAATCGTCATTTAATGGCAGGCGTTCGCGCTGTTTTTTACCCATTTTGGCAATTTCAGTACCTAACTGATGAAACTCTTGCGCTTCGCGTTTAAGCTCCGTTCTTGATACATATTCAATTTCTTCTTCAATTTCAGCAGGCTTGCCTTTTTTCTTTGCCATGGGGTGCTCTTAAATAAAAATAACTTTTGCCATTATACATGAATATGATACTTAGGAATATTAGCTGATGTGATGCATTGAGTGTGTTAGCATTTAAATATAAGAAATGCGTGCATTATGCCTCTAAGGCTCAGGACTTAATTTATGAAAAGCCAACAAAACGATCCAATTTATTCTCAAATATCGCAAGTTAAAGATGCGGTAGCAGAAGTACTCGAACATGCTAAAAAATTAGGCGCTACAGCTGCAGAAGCTGCGATGTCTAGCACGTCTGGTTTATCGGTTAGTACACGAATGGGTGAAGTAGAAACCATTGAGTTCAACCAAGACGGCGGCTTAGGCATTAGTGTATATGTTGGTAATAATAAAGGCTCGGCGTCAACGGCTGATTTAAATCCAAAAACATTGCGCACGGTAGTCGAAAAAGCGATTGATATAGCCAAATTTACATCTGATGATCCATTTAACGGCGTTGCTGATAAAGAGTTACTTGAATTTAATCCTAAAGATTTAGATTTATATCATCCTTGGGATGTAAGTCCTGAGGAAGGCATTGAGCTTTGTCATGCTGCTGAGCAAGCTGCATTAAATGCGGACGAGCGTATTGTTAACTCTGATGGTGCGAGTTTTTCATCGCATCAGGGATTACGTGTTTATGGTAACAGCCACGGTTTAATTGCAGGTTTTCCGCGCACTCGTCATAGTATTAGTACTATGGTAATAGGTAAAGATGGCGAACACATGCAGCGCGACTCTGCTTATACAGTTGCTCGCGATCAGGCTGGTTTAAATGATGCTGCGGCAGTGGGTCTTGAAGCGGCAGCTGAAACCTTAGCTAAATTAAACAGCCAAAAGTTAGGCACAATGAAAGTGCCTGTTATTTTTAGAGCAGATATTGCAAATTCATTGTTTGGTCACTTGGTGTCGGCAATTGGTGGTGGCGCGCTTTATCGTAAATCAAGTTTTTTACTTGATAGCTTAGGCACTCAGGTATTTAGTAATTGTGTGAATATTGCTGAGCGCCCACATATTTTAAAAGGGTTGGCATCGTCACCGTTTGATAGCGAAGGTGTTAAAACATTCGATAGAGAAATAATTCAAGGCGGCGAGTTACAAACTTATTTATTAGCAAGTTATGCTGCGCGTAAAATGAACATGACCCCAACAGGACATGCTGGCGGTATACATAACTGGCTCGTTGAGCAAACTCATAACGATTTAACTGCACTATTAAAAACCATGGGTACTGGCTTATTAGTTACAGAGCTAATGGGGCAGGGCGTAAATACCGTAACGGGTGACTACTCTCGTGGTGCTGCAGGTTTTTGGGTTGAAAATGGTGAAATTCAATATCCGGTAAGTGAAATTACTATTGCTGGTAATTTAAAAGACATGTTTAAAGGTATTTCCGCCATTGGTGGTGATATAGAACGCCGTGGTGGTATTCAAACAGGCTCAGTATTAATCGAGCAAATGCAAATAGCCGGCGCGTAGTATTAATACGCAGTGTATACTTAGACCCAGAGTATTATCTTTGGGTCTAAGTGAGTTTTTACGAGGTGTAAAATGGCTAAAGATAGATATGCACCAAAACCGCTAACCGATATTATGGCGGGGTTAAATAATCGTTTATCGGCTTATGCAGGCAAAAGCCAAGCACTTGATACACAGCAAACCTTATTAAAAGATTTTTTAGGCCCTAAATTGGGTGATAAATGCCGAGTTAGTAATTACCGAGACGGCACGCTAATGATAGAGGCGGTATCTGCGCCTATCGCGCTTAGGCTTAATTATTTAAAAATGGATATGCTTTCACACTTTAGAGCTGCTGGAATGGCAGAGCTTGGACAAATAAAAATAACTGCAAATCCTCAAGCAACTCAGCGATTAAGTACCGCGAATAAATCGGGCAGCCCTACAGTTACCAACTCTCGGAAAATGAGTGAGCAAACCGCTAATTACTTAAATGCGATAGCGGCTTCTGCCCCCCCTTCATTAAAAGAAAAACTAGAGCGTTTAGCGCTCCACGGGAAGAATAAAAGTTAGCCTTAGCCACCCACTATATTGTTATTGGTAGGGCTATTTTTGCAGCTCACCGCATTCAAAATACTTTGTTACATATTCCATTTTATTGTTGGTCTAATGAGGTTTATGATACTGCGTGGTGTGCTTTATTATTTAAAGCTCCCTTGATACCCATTCCATTAAGTAAAAGCGTACAGGCAGTGCTATTTTTACTCCTGCTATATTCAAGAATTTAATGGAGTTGGTATGTGATACCAACCTGCATAAATCTTTGATCAATTTAACGAATTAAATTGCACTATAACGTCGTTAAAAATTTTTTATTTAGAACAACTAGATACAAAAACTTTTGCCTAGTTCTAGCGTAATTTTCTTAACGTTAATTAGACCCCATACATAAGCAGATTGGTATGATTTAATTCTAACTAACAAACGGAATCATTATGAATAAAGTAACAATGGCCGCTGCGAGCATAGCGCTTGCACTTGGTCTAGTAGGTTGTGGTGAAAAACAACAAGAAGCTAAAGTAACCGATACTCCTGTAGTAACAGCACCCGCTGAAAAGCCACTAGAGCTTGGTATTGAACTAGCGAATATGGATAGTTCAGTACGCGCACAAGACGATTTTTATTATCATGTAAATGGACAGTGGTTAGCAAAAACTGAAATACCAGGTGATAAGTCTAACTACGGTTCTTTTTCGCAGCTATATGATGAGTCACAAAAAGCGATGAAAATTGCCCTTGAAAACGCAGCCGCGAATAAGGCCGCTAAAAAAGGCAGTGATGAGTATAAAATTGGCGCATTTTATAAAAGCTACATGAATCAATCTGCGCGTAATGAGCTAGGTATTACGCCATTACAACCGTCATTAGATACGATTGATAGCGTTAAATCTAAAGCTGACTTAGTGGGTTTAATGGCTAAAATTCAAAAACAAGGCGGTACTTTACCGTTTGGTTGGTTTGTAAATAACGATGCTAAAAACTCGAGCGAGTATGCATTGTATTTATCTCAGTCGGGCCTAGGTTTACCAGATCGTGATTATTACTTAAACGATGACGAAAAATTCACTAAAATTCGCGCTTCTTACGAGCAATACATCACAGATGTTTTAGCAAAATCAGGCGTTAAAAATGCAGCAGAAGCTGCCAAGAGCGTACTTGCATTTGAAAAAACACTAGCTGATGCTCAATGGAGCCGTGTGCAAAGCCGTGACGCAACTAAATCTTACAACAAGATGACAGTAGCAGACGCAAGCAAGTTGATGGGGGAGCTTGATTTAGCTGCATTCTTTAAAGATGCAGGCGTGAGTGCAAGTGACATTATTGTACGTCAACCAAGCTACTTAGAAGCACTTGCTACTATTTACAAAGACACTGATTTAGCAACGTGGAAAAACTACTTAAAATTTCATTTTGTAAGTGGTTATGCAGAGCTACTTAGCGAAGATTTAGTTAACCTTAACTTTGACTTTTACAGCACAACACTTCGTGGCGTAGAAGAACAAGCACCTCTTTGGAAGCAAGCGGTTGATGCATCTAACAGTGTACTTGGTGAAATTTTAGGTAAGGTATACGTTAAAGATAACTTCCCGCCAGAAGCTAAAGCACGCATGGAAGAGTTAGTTGATAACGTAATTAAAGGTTATGGCGTTGCTATCGAAAATCTTGAGTGGATGAGCCCTGAAACAAAGCTTGCAGCGAAAGAAAAATTAGACAAATTTACGCCTAAGATTGGTTACCCAGACACGTGGAAAGATTACTCAGAGCTAGAGATTAACTCAGACGAGCTAGTAGGTAATTACATTCGTTATAGCGAATGGGCATACGCAGATATGATTGCTAAATTGGGTAAACCAGTTGATCGCTCTGAGTGGCACATGACTCCGCAAACGGTAAATGCGTATTACAACCCAGTAAACAATGAAATTGTATTTCCAGCCGCTATATTACAACCACCATTCTTTAATTTAGAAGCGGATGATGCTGTAAACTACGGCGCAATTGGCGCGGTAATTGGGCATGAGCTTGGCCACGGTTTTGACGACCAAGGTGCTAAATACGACGGTGACGGTAACTTACGTAACTGGTGGAGTGAGACTGACCTTAAGCAATTTGAAGAGCGTACAGCGGCTTTAGTTGCACAGTATAACGAATATAAACCATTTGAAGATGCAAGTGTTAATGGTGAGCTAACGCTTGGCGAAAACATTGGTGACTTAGGTGGTTTAACCGTTGCGCATAAAGCGTATATGCTATCTTTAGGTGATAAAAAAGCACCCGTGATAGATGGTTACACAGGCGATCAACGTTTCTTTATGGGTTGGTCACAAATCTGGCGTCGTAACTACCGCGATGAAGAGTTGCGTAATCGTTTATTAACAGACCCTCATTCACCAAGCCATTACCGTGTAATCGGTATCTTGTCGAACATGCCTGAGTTTTACGAAGCGTTTGACGTAAAAGAAGGTGATAAAATGTATATCAAACCAGAAGATCGCGTAAAAATCTGGTAATTGCATTGCTATAAATAACAAAAAACCAATAAGTTTTTAGCTTACTGGTTTTTTTGTATCTTGAATTTGTTTATCGACTAAGCACGCGTGCATCCATTCTTCGTTACTCAGTATGTTTTTATAAAGCGCGAGTTGGTTTTGTGCTCGCTCTAAATTATGCTCTGCATGAGCCACTTTAAAGTACACATCGTTATTTAAGTAATCAGTTAAAAAACGCACACTCAACATAAGCGGCATTATTTTAGCGCCTAATAATAAGCTTTCTTGCTCTAGTATACTCATGCTGCTTTTTAATGGCGTTACATAGCCTTTTACAATGGCTGAAAATATATCTTTTCGAATAACAACGTTGTGTAAGTTTGTTGAATCCTCGGCTTCGGGGGAGCAAAATGTACGTACCATGTCGCCAAAGTCATAAAGCCAAAATCCTGCCATGCAGGTGTCTAAATCAATAACTGCTTTTGCTTTGTGAGTTGTATTACAAAACAGCATATTATTTATTTTTGTATCGTTATGACACACTCTAAGCGGTATGTGTTTAGCTACCTGACTAAGCTCAGTAATTAAATGCTGCTGCGTTAAGCAATATTCTATTTCGTCAGCGCAGTGCTTTACTCTATTAACTACGTTGTTAGTGATTGCGGTATTTAATAGCTCAAAGCGCATCGCTAAGTTATGAAAATCAGGAATTACAGTGTGCAGCTGTTGCGCATCAAAATCTTGTAATGCATGAGCAAATACGCCAAAGGCGTAAGCCGCTTGCTCGCTCTGCTGGGTATTTTTAACAACGTCTTCGCTGTAGCTATCACTAATATAGTTAAGGACGCGATAATACGCATTATCAATTTTTATTAAGTGTTCATCGTTTTGTGTAGCTATATGTTTGATTATTTCAAGCGGGTAATTATTTTGCAGTTGTTTAGCATTTAAATGCTGCTCAATCAGTTTTGCATTACTCACTAACTGAGCAGGGTTTTTAAATACCTCAGTATTAAGTTTTTGCACAATAAATTGTTTATCAATACTTGTAAGTAGCCATGTACTATTTATATGACCGCTACCAATCGCACTAACTTGAGTTAACTCAGGGGGCAGTGCTAACAGTTCGCTTAGCTTATTTTGTATTGAGATATTCATTGTGCTCACTTATGCCCTTTTTTTATGCGTATCGGGCAACTATTTTTTCGATAATTTCAGCATTCGCTTCAGGAAAATCATAATTTTCTAATTCAGTAATTGCTACCCATTCGCTAGGTTGTCCTTCAGCGCCATGTGCTTCACCGCTAAAGTTACTTACTACGTGTACATCTAATTTAACGCATTTATCGCCGTAGTCATGTTCAATCACCATCAATTGGCTAGAGCTGTGAATGGTTAGTCCAACTTCTTCAATAAGCTCGCGTTTAAGTGCAACAAACACACTTTCTCCAGCTTCAACTTTACCACCAGGAAATTCCCATAAACCGCCTTGATGTTGTTCATCTGCACGTTTACAAATGAATATAGCGTTATTTTTCTTAATAACACCAACAGCTACATGTACAATTTCTATAGTCATTACTTTAAAACTCCATAAAAAAAAGCGACGCTAGCGCCGCTTTTTAATAAGCTACTGACAATATTGGGTTATTTTAATTTACCGCAACACTGTTTGAATTTTTGACCTGATTTACAAGGACAAGGGTCATTACGACCTACTTTTGGTTCTGTACGAGCCATTACTGTCGCTGTTTCTGGCGCTTCGCCACCTACGTGCTCAGCTTCTTCATGTTGGTATTCGCGAGGAGCATTTTCACTTTTACGGTGTTGCTCTTCTACTTTTTCAACATCTTCTTCTGCGCGTACTTGTACTTTACTTAGAATGCTTACAACATCTACTTTCAAGTTTTCAAGCATTTCGGAGAACAGCTCAAACGATTCACGCTTGTACTCTTGCTTAGGATTCTTTTGCGCGTAACCACGTAAATGAATACCTTGGCGTAAATGATCCATTGCAGCAAGGTGATCTTTCCAATGCTGATCAAGACTCTGTAGCATAATCGCTTTTTCGAATTGACGTAAAACAGAATCGCCAACTTGCTCTTCTTTTTTCTTGTATGAATGCTCAACCGCCTGCTCAATACGCTCACGAAGCTTTTCTTCGTATAGTTTATTGTCATCTGCTAACCACTGAGTAATAGGTAACTCAATTAAGAAGTCTTGTTTTAAACGCTCTTCAAGGCCAGGAATGTCCCACATTTCAGCAAGGCTTTGCGGTGCAATGTACTGATCAATTGTATTGCTAAGTACGTCACCACGAATTGCAGTAATAGTTTCTGAAATATCACCTTCTTCAAGTAGTTCGTTACGCTGAGAGTAAACAACACGACGTTGATCGTTTGCTACATCATCGTACTCAAGTAGTTGCTTACGAACATCGAAGTTACGTGCTTCTACTTTACGCTGTGCATTTTCAATCGCACGGTTTACCCATGGATGTTCAATTGCTTCACCGCGTTGCATGCCTAATTTACGCATCATGTTAGTCATGCGCTCACCGGCAAATATACGCATTAGCGCATCGTCCATCGATAAGTAAAAACGGCTTGAACCAGCATCACCTTGACGACCAGAACGACCACGTAATTGGTTGTCTATACGACGAGATTCGTGACGTTCAGTACCAATGATATGTAAACCGCCGGCATCAATTACTGCATCATGGCGAATTTTCCAAGCTGCTTTAATTTCAGCAATTTGCTCATCAGTTGGGTTTTCAAGTTTTTCAACTTCACTGTTCCAGTTACCACCTAACACGATATCGGTACCACGACCGGCCATGTTTGTTGCAATTGTTACTGTTCCTGGTAGGCCAGCATCTGAAACGATGTCAGCTTCTTGCGCATGAAATTTAGCATTAAGTACATTGTGCTTAATTTTTTCTTTGCGTAAAAACTGCGATAAATACTCAGAGCTTTCAATTGAAATAGTACCAACAAGCACCGGTTGTCCACGGTCTTGGCAGTCTTTAATATCAATTAAAATAGCTTCGTATTTTTCTTCTTGCGTTAGGTAAACTAAATCGGCGCGATCATCACGAATCATCGGCTTATTAGTTGGCATAACAACGGTATCAAGGCCGTAGATTGACTGAAATTCAAATGCTTCAGTATCGGCTGTACCTGTCATACCTGCTAACGTTTCGTATAAACGGAAGTAGTTTTGGAACGTAATAGAGGCAAGTGTTTGGTTCTCGTTTTGAATTTTTACACCTTCTTTTGCTTCAACAGCTTGGTGTAAACCTTCTGACCAACGACGACCTTCCATTGAACGACCCGTATGCTCATCGATAATAATTACTTCGTTTTCTTTTACAACGTAATCAACATCTTTTTGGTATAGCTTATGAGCACGAAGGGCGGCATAAACATGGCTTAGTAGCGTAATGCTTGCTGCTGAATAAAGCGAATCGCCTTCTTCAATTAAGCCGCGCTCAGTAAGTAGCTCTTCTACTTTAATTTGACCACGTTCTGTTAAATGAACTTGCTTAGATTTTTCATCGATAGTGTAATCGCCGTCACCTTCAATGCCTTCTTCGTCTTCTTTTTCTTGAAGCTCAAGTAAAGGGACGATGGTGTTTATTTCAGTGTATAGCTCAGAGCTATCCTCAGCTGGACCTGAAATAATAAGCGGGGTACGTGCTTCATCAATTAAGATTGAATCCACTTCATCGACTACAGCATAAAATAATGGACGTTGAACTCGTTCATCAATGCTAAAAGCCATGTTGTCACGAAGGTAGTCAAAACCAAATTCGTTATTAGTACCGTATGTAATGTCGGCAGTATAAGCTAGCTTCTTTTGCTGCGGCATCATACCTGGTACGTTACAGCCTACTGTAAGGCCTAAAAATTCAAATAACGCACGGTTGGTTTCAGCATCACGTTTAGCAAGGTAGTCATTCACGGTAATTACGTGAACACCTTTGCCTGTTAAGCCGTTTAGATAAGCTGGTAGAGTAGCTGTAAGTGTTTTACCTTCACCGGTACGCATTTCTGCAATGCGACCTTGATGTAAAACCATACCACCTAATAACTGCACGTCGAAATGACGCATGCCATTTACACGCTTTGACGCTTCACGTACCACAGCAAAAGCCTCTGGTAGAATGTCGTCAAGGCTTTGTCCGTTATCGTAACGTTCTCTAAACTCAGCTGTTTTAGCTCTTAAATCTTCATCAGAAAGCGCTTCAAGTTGCGTTTCTAGCGCATTGATTAGCGCGACCGTCTTTCTTAAGTTTTTAATAGTGCGGTCATTGCGACTACCAAAAAGCTTGGTAAATAAATTAGATATCATGATAAAACCGTTACAATGTATTCTTTGTCAGCCGAGTATCGGCTAACCCATTTTTAACAATTGGTAATTAATATGTGCTTTTAAGTAACACTTAGAACATATTAATTAGCAATTTTGTATTAAACCGTTCAAAAAGCACTGTTTATTACGTGCGCTACTATACCAGACTCTGCCAAACAACAAACTATCTCAATAAAAAGATCTGTGTATAAAATCGAAAAATTTGATCTGGTACGTAAAAATCACTTTGTATTACTCAATTACAGTAAAAATAGCAGCGAACTGTAAAGATATGGTGCTAAATAAATTAAAAACAAGGGTTATAGTTGCGCTTAAGTTTTACGCTTAAACACAGCTATTAAATACATGTTTTATAATTTAAATTGATTAACCGTTTTGTTAAGCGCCGCAGCTAAATCACTTAAGTCACGAGCTTCGTCAGCGAGGGTGTGCGCATGGTCAGCGGTACTGTTCACTAAGTTATTAATTGCCGAAAGGCTCGTATTAATATCTTCAGCAACAACAGTTTGCTCCTCGGTAGATGTGGCTATTTGATGACTTTGGTCTTGTACTTTAGTAACCGACTGCGCAATATTGTGAAGTGAGCTAAGCACTTCTTTAGTTTGAAGCACTGAGCCCTCGGTTTGATCTTGTCCTTGTTGCATCATTACTGAGGCTTGTTGAGCTATTTGCTGCAAGCGCGAAATCATATTTCGAATATCGTCTGTTGATTCTTGTGTGCGACTTGCTAGTGAACGTACTTCATCAGCAACAACGGCAAAGCCTCTACCGTGTTCACCGGCACGAGCAGCCTCTATAGCCGCATTAAGTGCAAGTAAGTTGGTTTGATCAGCAATGGAATTAATTACATCGACTAATGCACCAATGTTATTACTTTCTTGCTCAAGACCTGCAACCACTTTAGATGCTTCGCCAATATGTAATGCCAGTTCAGTCATTACTGTTTGCGCCTGTGTAGAACGGCTAGCTCCTTCAGCTGTAATTGCTTGTACTTCTTCAGCTGCGTTATTTGTGTGTTGTGCGTTACGTGATATTTCAAGCACAGTAGTCGCCATTTCAGTTACCGCTGCGCTCACGCTATCAACTTGCTGCTTCTCTTGCTGAATTTCAGAATTTGTTTTCTCAGAAACACTTCTTAGCTGGGCCGCTGCATTACTTAGTTGTTCTGCTTGCGCTGCGGTATCAAGCATCATGGCGTGCAACTTATCAATAAAAGTGTTCATATGGTTGGCCAGCTGTCCCACTTCATCTTGACTATTAATATCAATTTTTTGAGTAAGATCGCCTTCGCCCGATGCTATATCACGCATAATGTGCGTAAGCGTTGTAATGGGTTTTGAAATCATGTGGGTAGCCCATAAAATCATGGCTAATATAATGATTAAGATAATAATTACCGCTGTTGTTGTAGCGGTTACTGCAGCATTTACGGGCTCTTCAATCATAGTAGTTGGGATAAGTAGACCTACATACCAATCTATATAAGGCTGCTCTAGCTGCAAACGATGGTAAACCACATAAAACTGCTCACCTTTAAAAGTAACCATTTGGCTGCCTTCAAGGTTATTTCGCATTTGTGTATTTAACTCTTTAAAGCCTGCTGTATTTGTAAATTGTTGCTCAAGCGCATCGAGCCCTTCTTTACCGTTTGCACCTTCATCTGTAATTGAAAGTTTATGCCCAGTGGCCTTTGAAAAATGAACTACTTTTTGATTACCATCGAGTAAAAATCCATAACCTTGGCCGTTAAAGCGAATATTTTCGACCATGTCGTTAATTTTGTTTAATTGTAAATCAACACCGCCCATACCAATGAGTTTTCGCTGAGCGTTATAAACAGGTTGTTGTACTACTGCGGATGCTACGCCTGTGGTTAAATCAACAGAGATTGGACCTACGTAAAGCTTGTTAACTTACATGGCTTCTTGCCACCACCCACGCTTGTAAGCGTAATAAGGCTGGCCGTTGTAGTGACTTGTACGCTCGTTTTCTTTAAAGTATTCACCGGTGGTTGCTGAGGCAAAAAAGGCCGATAAAATGTTTTCGTCATTTGAGCTTAAACGCACAAAGTCTTGGTTTACTTCGTTGTAACCTGGCGCGCTTTCGAGTGCTTGATCGCGTGTATCCCAATTTTCAAAAAAGTTGATTAAATGTGGGTTATTAACAAAGGTTGATACCATTTTACCGTACATCGCGAAGTAACTTTGCATTGAAAGTTGCTCGGTCTGTAGATAACTTTGTGCTTCGTTTTCTATGTTTTCTCTAGAGAGATTGGCAATGTGTTTAACAAAAAATGTTGAGGCGATAATTAGTAAAACGGTAATTGTTCCACCAATCAATAATAATATTTTCTTCCGTAATGATAAATTATTTAGCATGAGTACACATATTTTTATTATTTATGAAATTATATCTAATCATATCTTACTTAAAATCTCTATAAAGTTAGATAGAAAGAACTAGTTATGCGTTTAAAATAAAGGCTTATACAAAAATGACAAAGAAAAGTAATAAATTAGTAGTATTAGGTGCAGGCTGGTTAGGACATGCTTTATGCGTAAGTGCACAAAAAGCTGACTGGCAAGTACAAGGAACGCATAGAACAGATATACACGAGTTTGACTTTGAGCGTCAGTTTACACTTGAAGATGGGCAATTAAGGCATCAAGTTGATTTACAAGGTGCTTATTGGGTATGTGCTATTCCACCACGTAGCAGACACAGTGAAAGTAATTATCCTGAAACACTCACCGCAGCGCTTAAGCTTTCAAAGGAGCTAAACGCAAAGGGCTTTTTATTGTGCTCATCAACCGGGGTGTACGATCAAGAGCCTGGTGTATATAGTGAAAGTAGCGATATTTCATGCACAAACGAGCGCCAAATAAAGCTTTACGAAGCTGAAGAGCAAGTGCTTGAACAAGATGGCAAAATACTTCGTTTAGCTGGCTTACTAGGGCCTAATAGAGAGCCAGGGCGTTTTGTGGCAGGTAAAGAGCTCAATACATCAAGTGAGCAAGTGGTAAATATGGTGCATCAACAAGATGTAATTAATGCTATTTTTGCGGTGATAGAGCACTGGCAAGTAGGGCAAAATATTTATAATGTGGTTAATCCTGCGCACCCCACAAAAGCTGAATACTACGCGATGAAGTGTCAGCAACATGGTGGTGAAATGCCAACGTTTACAGGAACTGATTCGGCTGAGCGAAAAATATTAGGCTCAGCCATTGAAGCCTTAGGGTTTAGCTATCAGCACGGTATTTAATATGCTGAAGGCAGGGGACTGCTCTCTATAAAGTCGCATAGCTTACCTTCACTTAGTAATGTATTAGCAGCTTCGATATCGGGAGCAAAGTAGCGGTCTTTATCATAATAACTTACATGCTCGCGTAACAATGCTTTAGCGCTTTGCACTTTATCTGATGGTTCAAGCGGCTTTCTAAATTCTAGCCCTTGAACCGATGCTAACCATTCTATTGCCAAAACACCTTGGGTATTATTGGCCATTTCATCTAAGCGCCTTGCTGCAAAGGTTGCCATAGAAACATGATCTTCTTGGTTTGCAGATGTAGGCAAGCTATCGACCGAAGCCGGATGCGCTAATGATTTGTTTTCTGATGCAAGCGCTGCTGCGGTAACTTGGGCAATCATAAATCCTGAATTTAAACCGCCGTTTTCAACTAGAAATGGCGGCAATTTGGATAGGTTTGAATCGATAAGTAATGCAATTCGCCTTTCTGCTAATGCGCCAATTTCGGCAATTGCGATTGCTAAGTTGTCAGCGGCCATTGCAACGGGCTCTGCATGAAAGTTTCCTCCCGATATTATGTCGCCTACATCGGCAAAAACTAGCGGATTATCGGTTACACCGTTCGACTCGCATAGCAATACTTCTGCGGCTTGGCGTATCTGAGTTAGGCAAGCACCTAGCACTTGAGGCTGGCAGCGAAGGCAGTATGGATCTTGTACTTTTTCACAATTGACGTGGGAGCTACTAATTTGAGAGTGCGTATCGAGTAGCTCTCTAAATACTTGAGCGGTGTCTATTTGTCCGCGCTGTCCGCGAATTTCATGAATACGTGCATCAAATGGCGCGCGACTGCCCATTGCAGCTTCTATGCTTATTGATCCGATAACGCAGCTTTGTGCATATAAGTTCTCGCTTCTAAATAGGCCTTGTAGTGCAAACGCAGTCGACGCTTGTGTGCCATTTAATAAAGCTAAGCCTTCTTTGGCTGCAAGGGTAAGGGGTTCAAGTCCCGCTATTTTTAACCCTTGTGCTGCGCTAATTATTTCTCCTTTATGTCGCATTTGACCTTCAGCTAATAAAGGTAGACACATATGCGCAAGAGGGGCTAAATCTCCCGATGCCCCCACGGAGCCTTTTTTAGGCACGCATGGATATACTTCGCTACTAAGCAGCTGCATAAAAAATTGGATTACTTGCAGGCGAATGCCCGAATAGCCACGTGAAAGCGAGTTTACTTTTAAGGTGATCATTAACCTTACTGTGCTGTCATCCATGTATTCGCCAATACCCGCAGCGTGTGAAAGCACAATGGAGCGCTGTAATAATTCAAGTTGGTCGTCGGCAATTTTAGTATTGGCTAATAATCCAAAGCCGGTGTTAATTCCATATACAGTGCGGTGTTCATTAATAACATTTTGAACGGTTTGCGCGCTGGCTGCTATTTGCGACTCGGCATGCTTTGCAAGGCTCAGCTTTACCGGTGAATTATTAATTTTTCTTAGTGTGTTTAAATCAAGTGATCCGGGTGTGAGAGTAAGTTCGAACATGATCATTCCTCGTTTAACATAGGTAGGTCTAAATTTTGTTCTTTAGCGCAGTTTTTTGCTATGTCGTATCCGGCATCAGCATGGCGCATTACACCTGTTGCAGGGTCGTTCCACAGTACGCGAGCAATACGCTCTTTAGCTTCATCAGTACCATCGGCAACAATAACTACACCAGAGTGCTGACTAAATCCCATTCCTACACCGCCACCATGATGAAGCGACACCCAAGTAGCGCCACTTGCGGTATTAAGCAGTGCGTTGAGTAATGGCCAATCTGATACTGCATCTGAGCCATCTTTCATGCTCTCTGTTTCGCGGTTAGGGCTGGCAACTGAGCCAGAGTCGAGGTGATCGCGACCAATAACTATAGGGGCTTTAAGTTCGCCATTTTTAACCATTTCATTAAAGGCCAGTGCAAGGCGTGCTCTATCTTTTAGGCCAACCCAGCAAATGCGTGCAGGTAAACCTTGGAATTGTATGCGTTCCCGCGCCATATCAAGCCAGTTATGTAAATGTGCATCATCAGGAATAAGCTCTTTTACTTTAGCGTCGGTTTTATATATATCTTCAGGGTCGCCTGATAATGCTACCCATCTAAATGGTCCAATCCCTTCACAAAATAAAGGGCGAATATATGCAGGCACAAATCCAGGAAAATCAAACGCGTTGGTAACACCCTCATCAAACGCCATTTGACGAATATTATTACCGTAATCAGTAGTGGCGGCACCGGCTTTTTGTAGTGCTAGCATAGCTTTAACTTGGACTGCCATTGATTGTTTAGCGGCTTTTACTACGGCTTTTGGATCTTGCTCACGCATTTTTGCTGCGTACTCCATTGTCCAGCCTTGTGGTAAGTAACCATTTAATGGATCGTGAGCAGATGTTTGATCTGTGACTACATCAGGGGTAATGCCTGTTTTAACCAGTGTACTAAATACATCGGCAGCGTTACCAAGCAAACCCACTGAGAGGGCTTTACCTTTTACACATGCATTGGTTACTAATTGCAGTGCGTGTTCAAGACTTGTTGCTTTTACATCAACGTAGCCTGTTTTTATACGAAAATCGATACGGCTTTCATCACATTCAACAACCAGTGCACTAAACCCAGCCATTGTAGCTGCAAGTGGTTGCGCACCGCCCATACCACCAAGACCACCTGTTAATACCCATTTACCACTAGCGCTACCTGTAAAATGTTGCTTTGCCATAGCTACAAAGGTTTCGTAAGTTCCTTGTACTATGCCTTGCGAGCCAATATAAATCCAAGAACCCGCCGTCATTTGCCCGTACATCATCAAGCCTTTTTTATCGAGCTCGTTAAAGTGCTCCCAATTTGCCCAGTGTGGAACAAGATTTGAGTTAGCAATAAGCACGCGAGGGGCATTGCTGTGGGTTTTAAATACACCAACGGGTTTTCCTGATTGTACAAGCAGGGTTTCGTCGCTTTCGAGCCTATCGAGGGTTTCTATAATTTTGTCATAACTTGGCCAATCACGAGCTGCTCGGCCAATACCACCATATACAACAAGTGCATGAGGATGCTCTGCAACTTCAGGGTCTAAGTTATTCATTAGCATGCGCTTAGCAGCTTCTGTTTGCCAGCTTTTAGTACTTATTTTATCTCCATGAGGTGCACGTATTACGCGACTTGTGTCGAGTCGGTTGTTCATGTTTTGCTCCTGTTGTATATACAAGGTGATTTGTTATAAAAAAAGCGCAGTAAGCGCTATTGTTTGTTATTTTTTAAATGTTAAGTGGCCACCTAAGCGATATTTACTGCCTGGTGATACAAGGCGCGCAAAGCTTACAATGCCTTTAACAGACCAGGTGCGTCGGATTACTTGTAAGCATGGCTCTTCATTATATAAGTTTAACCATTGGCACATTTCGCTGTTTGGCATAATGGCCTCTACTGTATGCCTTGCTTGGGTAAGTGGGGCAACACTAGATAGATATTCATGTGGTGTAAGCATGCTAAAGTCTTGTTGTAAGTAGCCAGTCGCAAGGGCAGGATTTACAAAACGCTCTTCTAGCTGCAAAGGGCTGTCGTTTTCGTTATGCACAAGTACACTTCGATATACAACACTGTCAACCTCAACACCAAGTGCAATGGCAATAGGTGCGACTGCATTTATTGATTCGAGTATGAGTACACTACAGGTGTAGTTGCCGTTACGCTCTTTTACTTCATCAGCAATATTTTTTATTTCAAGTAACGATGACTGCGATTTAAATGTAGCTACAAATGTACCTAACCCTTGGCTGCGGGTTAAAATACCTGCCTCGGTTAATTCGCTTAGTGCTCTGCGGGCTGTCATCCTGCTTACACTAAATTGACTACTTAGTTCGTTTTCAGAGGGAACACGTTGGTTTTCTTGCCACGTACCGCTGCGTATTTTATCAACAATGAATTGTTTTATTTGCGCAAATTTAGGTGTCGTCATTAAATTTATGGTTACGTTAAAAATAAACTATATAAATAAGATGACACAATTATCTTGTATATACAAGATGGGTTGTTAGACTATATTTTCATCAATCTCGGCGTAAAAAGGGCTGAAAAATGCAAAGCACAACACAACATTATGAGTTAGAAGAAATCGACTTACTTTTAACTGATGCCAATATTGCCACTATGGATAGCAATATAAATGCCCCTTATGGCGCAATCGAAAATGCTGCTATAGCCATTAAAAATGGTAAAATTGCGTGGATTGGAGAGCAATCAACATTGCCTAGTTTTGATGTGTTTGCAACGCCGACATTGAGTGTAAAAGGACAGTGGTTAACGCCGGGCTTAGTAGATTGCCATACTCACTTAGTATTTGCAGGTTCAAGATCGCAAGAGTTTGAACAGCGTTTGCAAGGCGTAAGCTATGAGCAAATCGCAGCACAAGGCGGTGGCATAGCAAGCACGGTTAAAGCCACAAGAGCAGCCGACCGTGAACAATTGTTTGTTGATGCAAAAGATCGCTTAAATACGTTATTAAAAGAAGGTGTAACCACCGTTGAAATAAAGTCTGGTTATGGGCTAGATACTGAAAATGAGATAAAAATATTAGAAGTCGCTCGTTTATTAGGTCAACATCACCCTATTGATATTAAAACTACTTTTTTAGGGGCGCATGCTCTACCGCCTGAATACAAAGGCCGTGCTGATGAATATATTGATTTAGTGTGTACTGACATGCTTGATCAGGTAGTGGCTAATAATCTTGCTGATGCAGTCGATGTATTTTGTGAAAATGTTGGGTTTAGTTATTCGCAAACCAAACGTGTTTTCCAGGCGGCTAAAAAGCATAACCTCCCAGTAAAATGCCATGCTGAGCAGCTATCTAATCAACAGGGTGCTAAGCTGGTGGCGCAGTTTAATGGCCTTTCGGCTGATCATATTGAGCATCTAGATGAAGAGGGTGTAAAAGCCATGGCAGACGCTGGGACGGTAGCGGTATTATTGCCAGGTGCATTTTATTTTTTAAGAGAAACTAAATTCCCACCTATTGAATTACTTAATCAATATAAAGTACCGATAGCTATTGCGAGTGACTTTAATCCAGGTACTTCACCGCTGTGCTCAGTGCACTTGATGATGAACATGGCATGCACATTGTTTAGATTAACACCTGAGCAAGCATTAGCTGGTGTTACTCGAAATGCAGCTAAGGCACTAGGGTTAGACGACCGTGGTATTTTAAAGGTTGGCGCAAGAGCTGATATTGCGCATTGGCAAATAAGTCATCCATCACAATTAAGTTACCAATTTGGCGTAAATAAACTGTTAAATTTATGGATTTTGGGTAGAATTAATTAGTTTGTATTATTTTTACCCACATATAACTTGGTTTAAACTTTTTTAGCGAATACGGATGCCGTTAATTTGAACATACTAACCGACAGTAATTTCCCAATATTTTTTAGTGGTGCACTATTAATGGCGATGATCGCCACTTTATTTGCTGTTAAAAATACCAGTATTAAATTTAGTTATTTATGCACAGCTGCTGTTGGTTTAGCTATTTTAAGCAGCGGTGCGGCTTGGCTTGCTATTTTACTAGCCTTTGGGTTTTGTTTTCACTTATGGCAAGCATTTGAGCGAAATAATTGGAGCATGATAATTACCAGCTCAATGGCTGGTTTTTTATTTGTTGTTCTATTTTCAGCTCATTTATTATTGGAAGTTCCGCTATTTTGGGTTGTGTTAGCAATATTATTATTAGCTATTGTAGGTTTTTTAAATGATGAAAGCGCTGAAATAGAAGTCGTTATAGAGCCAGAACCTGAAGGTGATACATTTGTTGAAGAGTCTCCGCTTTCAGTTTTTGCAGATAGAAAACAGTTACGCCAAGGTTACTATGCATGGTGCGACAACAAACAAATAAGCGCAGCGTTAATCGTTATTCGCCTTGAAGGCTTTGAGCAAGTTAACCAGCATATTGGACGCGACTTTGGCGATATACTGTTAGCGCAATCGGCTAATCGAATAAAAGAGCTACTTTCAAGTGACGAAATAGTGACTTTAACTGGACAAGAAAAGCTAGCCCACTTAGGGGGTCTTAACTTTGCATTTATTTGTAGTTTCGCGAATCAAAAACACTTACATGAATTAGTTATTGACCAAATACTGGGTGCAACGCTTAAGCCATTTAATGTTGCTAACTGCACTGTAGAAGTAAAAGCGAGAGCGAGTTATGTTGATTGTAATGAGCAAGATAACAACTTTGATAATTTAATATCGTACGCATATCTGGCACTCGATAGCCACCCAGATCGCAAGGTTGTGCCTTATCATCAACAAATGATGATTGAATTGCGAGAGCAACAAGCGCGACTAAAGGAATTAGCAAATATTGATTTTTCGAGCGAGTTAGAGCTTTATTTTCAGCCTATTATTTGTAACGAAAACGGTCAAATTGAGTTTTTAGAATTACTACTGCGTTGGCAGCACCCTAAGCAAGGGATTTTATCCGCTAACAGGTTTATCGACGACATTAGAATTGCAGGGCTTGGTTATCCACTCGCTAAATTTGTAATAGAGAGAGCTGCTGAGCTTGCAATGGCGCTTAGAATAGAAGGTATTTCTATACCGCTTAGCATTAACGTATTTGGTCCTGAAATGCTTAACGAAGAGTTTATTGAATTTGTTGATGTTGTTTTAAGTGAGCATCACTTGGAAGCTGGCGATTTAATTGTTGAATGCCCTTTGCATATTTTTACGGGACTAGATGATAAAGGCAGAGGCATGATCGCAAGGCTTAATAACATAGGCTTAAAAGTATGTGTTGATGGACTTGGTGATAACCCGGTACTGCTTTCTAAGTTACCAAGCTTAGCGGTAGAGTATATTAAGGTTTCACCTTCACTCACTGCTGACTTTAGTAATCAAAACAATATACGCAGTTTAGTTAGCGGAATGGTTGAAATGCATAACCAACAAAAAACAAAAGTGATTTTTGAAGGGGTAGAAACACTTGAGCAACTTAAGTTTGTAAAAAGCTTAAAAGGTTATGCTGCCCAAGGTTATTACTTTGGTCACCCGCTAAGTAGTATTGGTTTAATGAGCTGGCTAAAAGAGTGGCGATTAGTTCAACAGCGCTAAGTGTTTTCTTTGGCTTGTAGATAGCTATTCACAAGTGCACTGATCACTTGTCCTACATGGGCAGCACCGGCCTCAACTCCGTTAGGGTGCTGGCTAGGCGCTGCTTCACATAAATGTAAGTACTTAGAGTCGCGATGGTTTGCTGCTAAATGCACAAAGTGCTCAGTGTCATTCACACTAAATCCGCAACATGTGTACGCACTCACCGGCATGTAAGTAATACTATCTAAATCAACTTCAATACCCAGTGGTAAATCGTTAAAATTACTTAATGCGTTTTCAATTGCCTGCGTGAGTGTAGTTTTTCGCTTAACTTGTATTGATTGATAGCTATCAAACGTAAAGTTAGCTTCACTCATTGCATCTATAATTGCTTGATTGTTTTTTATCTCATGTAAGCCAATAACGTGGTAATTACTTAGATGTTGCTCGTTATAAGCGTAGCGAAAGCCATTGCCGCTATGGCGACCTTCACATTCTCTAAAGTCGGCATGAGGGTCAAAGTTGATAGCATTAATAGGTGTATTTTTTGACTTACTCAGGGCACGGATAATTCCCAAGCAATTGTTATGACCTCCGCCAATAACGATTGGCTCAAGCCCCGCTTTAAAAATAAGGCTCAATACCGACTCTACGCGTTCATCAAGCTGTTGGCATAAATCTCGTAATTGAGTTAACTGCTGGCCTTGCTGATTATTAAGCTGGTTGCTTTGCGCCATTAAATCATCAGTATTAACTTCACCCAATAAAAGCACTTTTTGAGTGGCAATAAATTGATTGTGAGGTTGGTTTAAAAAGCGTTTTAAAAAAGCCGGCCATGCTTCGTTTGCACCGCCATTTCCTAAGTTTGCTTTTGGGCCGATATCTTCGCAAATACCCAGAAGTACATAGCGGATACCAAATTGAGCAGCGTCAACAAGTGCTTGTTGCAGGTTTACTTGGGTGTCGAGCAAGGCCATTGATTGCCATGCTTTTTTCTCATTTGCGCGGGTAGAGCAAAGTGTTCTAACCGCGCTTTCATCATATACTTTTAAATGGGAAGTCACGTTATACTTCTACAACTTCCAACTCTAATTCTTCTGCAGATAAAACAATGCCTGTGCTATCAGCATAAATAAAGTCGTCATCAAAAAATGATACCCCAGCAAAGTTAACGCCTATAGCATCTTCACCAGCACCTTCGCTGTCGGCTGCAACAGGGATTGAAGCAATTGCTTGAATGCCTAAATCAAGCTCTTCAAGCTCATCAACGTGGCGTACTGCGCCGTAAACAACAATACCATTCCAGTTGTTTTCAAGTGCTAGCTCAGCCAGTTCAATGTCGATTAGTGCGCGACGAGTTGAGCCGCCACCATCAATAAGAAGTACTAGGTCTGTACCATCTTGAGAAAGTAATTCGCGGATGAGTTCATTATTTTCAAAACATTTAACCGTTTTAATGCGGCCACCAAAGCTGTGTCGACCACCAAAGTTGATGAACATAGGCTCTAGCACGTCAACCACGTCAGCAAAGTGGTCGCATAAATCAGAAGTGCTGTAATCCATTATTTTATCCTCAAAAGGTACATTAATTTATATCTCAGTATACCCTCCTTATAAGCAATAACAACGACTTAATCGCAGTAAATTTAGGCAAAACAAGCGCTAAATCATTAATCGCAATAATAGTGTATTAAAAGCGTCACTCAATTGTTATTTACAACACATAAGCTAAATCGGTGTTCATATGTTATGCGATGAGGGATGGTGATGAATAATAATATGCTTAAAAAGGTAACTCAGATAGATGAGCAATTATTTTTAACTTTGTTTAATTGCAATTCACCGAGGTGGTTTAAAACAATGGCCTTTGGTTTGTCTAAAAGCGGTGATGGTGGGCTTTATATATTAATATGCTTAGCAGTGTGGTGGCTTAGTAATAATGAACAGCACCAATTATTGCCTGTCACTATATTAATTGGTTTTGCTATAGAAAGACCTATTTACCTACTAGCTAAAAATAGATTTGCTCGGATCCGTCCATGCGACTGCTTAGTAACAAATGCCTATATAGTACCAAGCGATAAATTTAGTTTACCATCGGGTCACAGTGCTGCAGCCTTTTTAGTGGCAATTATATTAAGCCATTTTTTCCCAGAATATGCATTACTACTATTTAGTTGGGCTACCGGCGTTGCTATGTCTCGTGTGGTATTGGGTGTGCACTTTCCTGCTGATATTATAATAGGCGCAACGATTGGTAGTTTTTGTGGTTTATTTGCGTTAGCACTCGTGGTGCCTGCATGAAAATATTGTATGGAGTACAAGGTACCGGTAATGGTCATATAACGCGCGCTCGGGTTATGGCAAGCTGCTTTAATAAGCTCGGTATTGATGTTGATTATGTGTTTTCAGGGCGCGCAAATAAAGATTACTTTGATATGCACGAATTCTCAGATTATAAAGCGTATCGTGGTTTGTCGTTTAGCACTGAAAATGGGCAAGTTAAAAATTTAAAAACACTTAAAAACATGCGAATTTGTAAGTTGGTGAGTGATATAAAATCGCTTGAGATAAAACAGTACGATTTTGTACTTAACGACTTTGAGCCTGTGACAGCATGGGCTGCAAAACGGGCAGGTATACCCGTTATTGGCATTAGTCACCAAGCAGCATTTTTGTCAGATAACGTACCTATGTTTGGTCGTGGCGTACTGAGAAAATCACTTATCAAGCATTATGCACCAGCGACTACCTACTTAGGCGTGCACTGGCAACCATTTGCAAATAATATAATACCGCCTTTTATTGCTCATCATAATCACGACAACCCTGTAGCAGTAATGAACAAGGTATTGGTATATTTACCTTTCGAAAACTTAGATAGCGTTGTTGATTATTTAAAAGACTTTCCCGAAAAAGAATTTTATTGCTATCACCCAAATGCCAGCAATCAGTCTTTTGGACATATACATTTACGAGCCCCTTCACGTTCTGGCTTTTTAAACGACTTAGCAAACACAAGTGGCGTTATTGGTAATGCGGGATTTGAGCTTGCCAGTGAAGCGCTTAAGTTAGGTAAAAAGTTACTATTAAAGCCTTTAGATGGTCAGTTTGAGCAAGCAGCAAATGCACAAACTTTATTTGCCATGGGCATGGCGCATGTTATGAACTATTTAAACCCACAAGCCCTTGATGATTGGAATAGCGCGCCGCAAAACAAGCAAATAAATTACCCCAGCGATCCCGCGCCTTTAATTGATTGGTTGGTTAAACAACAATGGAATAACACACAATCGTTACATAAAGGTTTGTGGGATAGTGTCGCCTTATAGCCATCACATTTAAACTGTTTAGAATTACCAATAATAAAAAGTTAAATTAATTAGTCGCTGTTGATCTATTAGCTATAATACAAATGCATATTTAAAAAAGGCGTTAGCGATGAATTTTTTACAAAACTTAACAATTAAACGACGTTTACAACTAAACGCAGTCGTTGTTGGTTTAGCAATGGTGGTCCTTTTATGCGTGATTATTTTTGAATCACGTACAACCTTGAGCTTAAACAAGACTATTCAATTAGCAGAAGAGCTCAACGTACATGCATTAGCATTGCGTAAACATGAAAAAAACTTTTTGTTTTATAAACAAGAAGATGCGTTAACTGCATTTGAAACGGATTTTGAGCAGTTAAGTGATAAAGTAAAAAAGTTACAACAGTTAATGGCTAACCAAGGTATTGCACAGGAGCAGGTCCAGCGCTTTGAGCAACTAATAAATAGCTATAATAATGATTTTGAAACTGTTGTTAAGCTTCAAAAAGAGATTGGTTTAACCCCGACCGACGGGTTATATGGCAAGCTTAGAAGCTCGGTTCATGAAGTTGAGCAACTATTAAAAGAGCAGCAAAATTACCAACTGCTGTCGTCAATGCTGCAACTAAGACGCTCAGAAAAAGATTTCATGCTGAGATTTGATATTAAGTACCTAGGGCGTTTTAATGAGGGAATTAATACATTTAAGCAGCAGATAGCTGCAGCACAGCTGCCAAGCGACTATAAAGCACAAATTAATCCTTTGATTGATATATACCAAAGCGAATTTCAAACACTTGTGCAGGCGCAAACTAAGCTAGGGCTAGATCTTGAGTCAGGCGCACTTGGAGTAATGCGTGACAGTGTAGATAAAAGCGACGCCATTGTTTCTAAAATCGTTAAAGACACTAAGTTACAAGTAGAGCAAAGTGTAGAGCAGGCTCAATTTTTAGCTATTTTGGTATTTTTGATTGCAGGTGTGATTGTATTAGCACTCGTTTATTTTACAAGCCACTCCATTATCGTACCTATTGAGCGGGTTTATCACACCATTAACGATATTCGCCGTAATAATGATTTGAGCGTGATGATAGAGCAAACTGGTAAAGACGAAATTACCACCATGACGGTCGACTTTAATAGCTTAATAGGCGATTTTAAGAACTTAATTAACGAAGTTAATGGTGCTTTAAACACGCTTAATGTAGCAACAGAGCATTTATCACAAAGTACCGCAGCAACAAGCTCTGGTATGCAAGAGCAACTACATGAAGCCGACATGGTTGCAACTGCAGCCACCGAAATGCAGGCGACGATTCAGGATATTTCACATAATACTGAGGCGGCTGCGAAAAAAGCAGAGTCAACAAATTTAAGTGCACAACAAGGGCGTAGTGAAGTAGATTCTACCGTTAAGCACATTAGGGCCCTATCTGATTCGCTGGGGAATGCATCAAATGTAGTGTCGCAACTTGAAAAAGATGGTGAAACAATTGGTTCAGTGCTTGATGTAATTCGAGGGATTGCAGATCAAACAAATTTACTTGCACTTAATGCGGCAATAGAAGCGGCCCGTGCTGGTGAGTATGGTCGTGGTTTTGCTGTTGTTGCAGATGAGGTTCGTTCATTAGCAAAGCGTACTCAAGAGTCTACAAGTGAGATTGAAGGTATTATAAGTACCTTACAGCAGCGTACTCAAGAAGTGGTGAGTATTATGCACAAATGTCGCTCTCAAGGTGATGAAAGTGCCTCGCAAGCAATTAAAGCAGGTGAGCTATTAGGCGCAATTACTGAAGATGTACAAACAATAATGGAAATGAGCTCTCAAATAGCGGTTGCTATTGATGAGCAAAGCCAAGTGGCATCAGAGGTTAATAAAAATGTAGTAAGAATTCGCGATATTGCACAAGACGCAACTGAACATGCCGCTAACAATGCGCAAACAAGTGAAGAGGTCTCTGAGCAGGCTCGCGTTCTGTTCACTGCAATTGATAAATTTAAGGTTTAATAACGCTTAATAGAACGGGCCTATAAAGTTTAAGGAACAAATTTTATAGGCACGCTATCTTTACTTTTTTCGTGTTCAGTTACCCGCGCTAAATATTCACTCCACAATATATCTTGTTGCTGTTGTAGTTTTTCAAAGTAGCGCCAGCTAAATAGTCCGCTGTTATGGCCATCGTCAAAATCTAGACGAAGTGCGTAATGCCCAACAGGTACAATACTTTTTATTCCTACAGCTTGCTTATTAAGTACTAGCTTCATTGGGCCAGAGCCATGGCCCTGCACTTCAGCTGAAGGGGAGTGTACACGTAAAAACTCACAGCTAAATACAGCTTTACTGTCATCATCAAAGTAAACATCTAGATTTTTACTCACACTGTGGTAATGCACTTTTGTTACGTGTTTCATTTAATATATCCCATTAAAAAGCCCCCAATTTGGAGGCTTTTAGTATAACGTTTATATTCGTTTTATAGAATAAAGCGGCTTAAGTCTTCATCTTCAACAAGTGCACCTAAGTGTTTTTCAACGTAAGCGGCGTCGATTACTAATGACGAGCCTGCTTTTTCAGAAGCATCGTATGAAATTTCTTCCATCAATCTTTCCATTACAGTGTGTAAACGACGAGCACCGATGTTTTCGGTTTTCTCGTTAACTTGCCAAGCTGCTTTGGCAATACGCTCAATTGCATCGTCGCTAAACTCAATCGATACCTGCTCAGTTTTAAGCAGCTCTCGTTGTTGCTCGGTAAGCGATGCATGAGGCTCTGTAAGGATGCGTTTAAAGTCATCTGCAGTAAGTGCTTCAAGTTCTACTCGAATCGGTAAGCGGCCCTGTAGCTCTGGGATCATATCTGATGGCTTTGCCATCTGAAACGCACCAGAGGCAATAAACAGCATATGGTCAGTTTTAACCATTCCGTGCTTAGTATTTACAGTTGAACCTTCAATTAGCGGTAGTAAGTCGCGCTGAACACCTTCTCGGCTCACATCTGGACCTGAAGAATCGCCGCGCTTACAAATTTTGTCTATTTCATCAATAAACACAATACCGTTTTGCTCTACTGCAAAAATAGCTTGTTCTTTTAGCTCTTCAGGATTTACTAATTTAGCGGCTTCTTCTTCCGTTAATAGTTTGAAGGCTTCTTTGATTTTTAGTTTACGCTTAGTGCGCTTATCGCCGCCCATGTTTTGAAACATGCTTTGTAGCTGGTTGGTCATATCTTCCATACCAGGAGGCGCCATAATTTCTACGTTTGGTTGTGCTTGTGCTAAATCGATTTCAATTTCTTTATCATCTAGCTGACCTTCACGTAGCTTTTTACGGAACGCTTGGCGAGTTGATGAGTTATCATCACGCTGCGTTTCGCCGTATTGATCTTTCGCTGGTGGTAAAAGGGCATCTAAAATGCGCTCTTCTGCTGCTTCTTCGGCGCGATGTTTAAATTTCTTAGTCTGCTGTTCACGAGTCATTTTAATTGATACATCGACTAAATCGCGGATGATAGTCTCAACTTCTTTACCAACATAGCCAACTTCAGTGAACTTAGTCGCTTCTACTTTAATAAAGGGTGCGTTAGCAAGTTTTGCTAATCGGCGGGCAATTTCTGTTTTACCTACACCGGTTGGACCAATCATTAAAATGTTTTTTGGTGTTACTTCGCTGCGTAAATCTTCTTTGAGTTGCATGCGGCGCCAGCGGTTACGAAGTGCGATAGCCACTGCTTTTTTTGCTTTAGCCTGACCTATAATGTGCTGATCTAGCTCGTGAACAATTTCTCTTGGGGTCATATCAGACATGATAGTTCCTATTATAATTCTTCGATTGTTTGGAAGTTATTAGTAAATACGCAGATGTTGCCTGCAATAGTTAAGCTTTTCTCTACTATTTCACGAGCGCTTAAATCTGTATTTTCTAAAAGGGCGGTTGCAGCTGATTGTGCAAAGTTACCACCACTGCCAATTGCAATTAGGTCGTTTTCAGGTTGAACCACATCGCCATTACCGGTAATAATTAAAGAGGCTGTTTCGTCTGCAACAGCGAGCAGAGCTTCGAGTTTTCGAAGTGCACGGTCGCTGCGCCAATCTTTAGCCATTTCTACTGCGGCTTTAGTCAGGTTTCCTTGGTGCATTTCTAATTTGCTTTCAAAGCGTTCGAAAAGAGTGAAGGCATCAGCAGTACCGCCGGCAAAACCAGCGATTACTTTGCCATTATAAAGACGTCGAACTTTACGGGCGTTGCCCTTCATTACGGTATTACCAAGAGACACTTGGCCATCGCCGCCAATTACAACCTTGTCGCCACGGCGTACACTTACGATAGTAGTCATGTTATTCCTCATCATCGAGCTGCAGAGGCAACTCGTAAAAAACGATTATGAAGAGGTTATATGGGTGAATGGTTTATTTTCAAGTCCAGCCCCAAATTCCGCAGCCGACTATTTTTACACGTTTAAGTTTGTTTTTATCACTTTCGGCTTGGCGTTTGGTTTTATATGGGCCTAAGCGCACTTTATACCAAGTACCATTGCTGCCTTCAGCCTGTTTTATTTCAGAAATGAGGCCTGCAAATGCTATTTTAGCTTTTAGCGATTCCGCTTGTGCGTGGGTTTTAAACGAACCACACTGCATAACGTAAGGACCTTTTTGCTCGAGTTCTTTCACTTCAACTTGAATCTCGTGGTTTCTAATTTCTTTAATAAACTCTGGTGTGCGTGGAATAACCACTTCTACTTTTGCGGGCGCAGTGGGGTTTGCTTGTTTTTCGACAAGTTTTGGATCTGCATTACTTTTAATAAACCATAATGTATAAGCAAAACCACCGACGAGTAAGATGGCTATGACAGCTAAAAGAATAGGAAATGGTTTTTTAGCGGGTGCGTTTTTTTTACTGTTTCTGCCTGCAGGCTTTTTGTTAATATAATCGTGCTGTGCCATGGTGTTATTTTGGCCTTAACCTAAATCATGTCTATAGGGTCTACGTCTAAGCTCCAGCGTACTTTTTGTGCAAGTTTACTTGAACTTAAATAATCAACCATTTGCGCAAGGTACTGATGTAATATGCGACGATCTTGCGCTTGAATATGTAATTGAAAACGATACATACCTGCGACTTTTTCAAGTGGAGCAGGGATCGGACCGAGCAATTGTATACCAGATACCCCATTCACAGGAACCAAATCCGTCAAAAAATCGACGACTAGCTTAATGCTGTGTCCTTGTGCACGGACAATAGCCATATTTGTAATGGGTGGTAAGTCTGCATCATCGCGTTCACTCAGTGCAAAGCGAGCAAAGTCTTGGTAACCATTATTAACTAAGTCTTGTAAAAGCGGGTGTTCTGGAAAGTGTGTTTGTAATAATACTTGCCCAGGCTCCCCTGAACGCCCAGCTCGCCCCGCGACTTGAGTAACTAACTGTGCTAAATGCTCTGTTGCCCTAAAGTCGCATGAGTATAAACCGCTATCTACGTCTAAAATTATAACAAGGCTTACATCTGCAAAGTGATGGCCTTTGGCAAGCATTTGTGTGCCTACTAAAATGCGTGCACCGCCTAGGTTTATTTCATCTAGTGCTTTTTCAAGGCTGCCTTTACGGCGAGTTGAATCGCGGTCTATGCGAGTAACGGGTGTATCTGGAAACTCGGTCGATAAAAACTCTTCAATTTGCTCTGTACCTTTGCCATTTGGAAATATTTGCGTACTTCCACAATCAGGACATTGGTGAGGAACAGGGTATTGATCGCCACAGTGATGACAAATCATTTGCCCAATCGCTTTATGAAATGTGGCGCTGGTACTGCAGCGTTTACATTCACTTAGCCAGCCACATTCATGGCAAATAAGAGTGGGTGAAAAACCTCGGCGATTTAAAAAAACCATAACCTGTTTACCGCGATTTAAGTGTTGGCGCATAGTTGCAAGGCTTGCATGTGCAATACCTGCTTGGTCGGGTTGGCCTTTCATATCGAGTAACTTAAATTGGTTATCTGTCGCAGTTTGCGCGCGCTCGGTTAAACTTAGTAGCTGATATTTGTTATTAATTGCTTTGTGAAGTGTTTCAAGTGCGGGTGTAGCACTGCCTAATATAAGTGGTATTTTATGCTGAAAAGCTCTGTATGCGGCCAAATCACGAGCATGGTAACGAAGGGTATCTTGTTGCTTAAATGATGAATCGTGCTCTTCATCGACAACTATCATACCGAGTTTTAAAAATGGCAGAAAAATACTCGAACGTGTGCCTATAACTATTGCACAACTGCCTTTTTCGCAAAAACGCCATGTTTGCAATCGCTCGTTGTCGGTAAGGGCTGAATGCCAAAGCATAATGGGTGTATCAGAAAAGCGGCGACGAAAACGGTTTACAGTTTGTGGCGTTAAGCCTATTTCTGGCACTAATACTAATGCTTGCTCGCCACGTTTGAGTACTTCTTCTAGGCACTGTAGATACACTTCTGTTTTACCACTGCCAGTTACGCCTTCTAATAAAAAGCTGCTAAATCCACTACTTTGATTTATTGCCGTACAGGCAACCGCTTGTTCTTTATTAAGTACTGGTTTACTACCGACAGTTGGAGCAACACTTTGCCATTGGTTATCGTGCTCAATAGTTTGTGTTATGAGTTCTTTATCTATTAGGCTATCGATTGTTTTTTTACTAAAGCCAAGAGCTTTTAATTCGGTTAACGATGATTTCCCCGATTGCGATAACTGCTTTAATAAATTGAGCTGTGTTTTAGCTTTTAATGACGGTACTTTTGCACCTTTTTCTGTCAGGGCAACCATATTAATACTGGTTTTATCTGGCGATTCACCTTGGCGAAGTACACTCGGTAGCGCTATATGAATAGTTTCGCCTAAGGGATAGCAATAATAGCGCGCAGTAAAGCTAAGGAGTTCTAAATGTTGGGCACTTAAAATAGGGGTGTCGTCTATTACCTCTATAATATTCTTAATTTTATCTAAAGGGACGTCGGTACTGTTTTTAATGCCCAGAACAACAGCCACTTTTTTTTGATTACCAAAAGGCACTAAAACCCGCATGCCCGGAAGTATTGGGATTGATAAGCCACTGAGCTGCTCTTCTATTTTATAATCAAAGGTGCGTGGAAGCGGGACTTTAATAGCAACTTCAACAAAACTCATAACAACTCAACCCGTAAAATTAATGCTGTAATGTACTAAAAATACCGCTAAAAACCTACTAGCAATAGTACTTGAGAAAGAGATTGTTCACTTTTTTAGCGAAAAGATAAATAAATACTTGTGCAGGGGAAGGTTGTTGGATAAAATCCGCCACCAACAAATTTGTTTTAACGACGTATGGTGCCAGACTTCGGGTTTGGAGAGCGATGCGGCCTTAACTAGAGGTTCCTATGAAAGAAGGTATTCACCCTAAGTACGAAGTAATTTCTGCAACATGTTCATGCGGAAACAAATTCGAAACTAGCTCAACTCTTTGTAAAGACATTCACTTAGACGTATGTTCTGCGTGTCACCCGTTTTACACTGGTAAGCAAAAGATTTTAGACACTGGCGGACGTGTTGATCGCTTCAACAAGCGCTTCGGTGCACTTAGCAGCAAGAAGTAATTATTGCTGTTTAGTTAAAAAAAGCACCTTAGGGTGCTTTTTTTGTGTCTAAAATTTACCACTTCTTATCTTATTTAGCTTGCTCGAGCTACATCACACCTTGCATAACTATTTCCTATTCTTATTCTGAGTATGCATAAACCTTTACAGACAAATCGATAGATATTCTCTATATTTTAAATAGTACAAATTTTAACTAGGTTGATAAAAGTAGCTAACGTGGGCTTATCTGTTTTTAAAGTAGTGTAGTAGGCTGTTATTTTAAGTTTATGATGATGCGTTAAACATACATTTTTTTAATATTGTAATAGACATAAACGCACCTCAAAACTTACTTTTTTGGTGAATTTTTATTTATCAAATGTTTATATAATCCTGCAAAGTTACTGAAAAACCTCTTAAAATTAAAGGATATAGCATATAACAGGATAGACCTGATATTGCTTGGAATTTAAAAATAATAAGGGTATCGTACCCCAAGACTCCACCTCTCACTTTAACTTAAATTGCAGGATACCATCGCGTTATGTCTGACTTTCGTGAACAAGCACTACATTATCACTCACATCCCGTACCTGGTAAAATTAGCATTGAGCTAACAAAACCAGCTGAAACAGTTCAAGACTTAGCCCTAGCTTATAGCCCAGGTGTCGCTGAGCCTGTACGTGAAATTGCCGCAGATCCTGCAAATGCATATAAATATACCGGTAAGGGTAACATGGTTGCGGTTATCACTAATGGTACTGCAATTTTGGGCTTGGGTAATTTAGGTCCTTTAGCGTCTAAACCAGTAATGGAAGGCAAGGCGTTATTGTTTAAACGTTTTGCAGGGCTTGATTCTATTGATATTGAAGTAAAGCACAAAACAACAGAAGACTTTATTAACACGGTTGCCAATATTGCTGACACATTCGGTGGTATTAACCTTGAAGATATTAAAGCACCAGAGTGTTTTGAAATTGAAAAAGCATTAATAGAGCGTTGTAGCATTCCTGTTTTTCATGACGACCAACACGGCACCGCCATTGTTACGGCTGCCGGCATGTTAAATGCACTAGAAGTACAAGGTAAATCAATTGAAGATGCAATAATTGTATGTTTAGGTGCAGGCGCTGCTGCAGTTGCGTGTATGGAACTGTTAATTAAGTGTGGTGCACTGCGTGAACACATTTATATGCTTGACCGCAAAGGTGTTATTCATACTCGTCGCGATGATTTAAATGAATATAAACAGCTTTTTGCTAACAATACCGATAAACGCACATTGCAAGATGTAATTGCAGATGCTGATGTGTTTGTTGGTGTTTCGGGTCCTAACTTGTTAGCTGCCGAAGATTTAAAACTAATGGCAGAAAAACCGGTCGTGTTTGCATGTTCAAACCCAGATCCAGAGATCGATCCTGCACTTGCTCACGGCGCACGCAACGATTTAATTATGGCAACAGGGCGCTCTGATTACCCTAACCAGGTTAACAATGTTTTATGTTTCCCGTTTATTTTCCGTGGTGCACTTGATGTACGTGCAAGCGCGATTAACGATGAAATGAAAATTGCTGCAGTTGAGGCTATTCGTAGTATTGCCAAAGAGCCTGTACCTGCAGAAGTTTTAAAAGCCGCAGGCGTAGATAAGCTAGAGTTTGGTGCGCAGTATATTATTCCAAAACCAATGGATCCGCGTTTACTACCGCGTATAGCTAAAGCTGTAGCACTTGCTGCGGTAGAGTCGGGTGTTGCGCAAATTGACTTGCCTGAAAACTATATGGCGTAATATATAACGCTTAAACAAAAAAACCTCAGCAATGCTGAGGTTTTTTGATTAAAAAGGTAACGATTTATTCTTCGTTTAAAATAGGCACTTCTAAACCCATTTCTTGCATTATCTTTTTAACTTCTTCTGGTACTTTTTCTGCGTTGTCTTTACGTAGGTCATCGTCATTTGGTAAAGGTTGGCCAGTAAATGCATGCAAAAACGCCTCACATAGCAATTCACTATTTGTTGCATGGCGAAGGTTGTTGATTTGACGACGCGTACGCTCATCCGTTAAAACTTTTAATACATTTAGTGGGATCGAAACGGTGATCTTTTTAACTTGCTCTGATTTTTTCCCGTGTTCTGCGTATGGGTGAATATACTCACCATTCCATTTAGCCATAAGATGTATCGTTGCCTCAGATTATTAATTTCTCACACGGTATAAAAAGCGTGTAAATATGCGTGAAATTCTATCGATTTAAAAAAGATAGTCAAATAATAGATACCGATCTATCTTAATAAGCCTATTTGGGATGTAAAAATAAGCTCACTTTTGTGAGCTAAAATGTGATACTAGCAAACGCCTTACCTAACTTTAGCCATCTAGAGCTTTAAAATCCTTTGACTTATTAAAACGGATAACTTACTCTTTTAGACGTCTAAACATCCAAATTAATCAGGTGACGAATATGAGCGAAAAAAACAAAGCGACCATTGCTGTACGTAACGGCGTTGATGCTGATAAACATCATGGTGCAGTGGTGCCGCCAATTTATTTATCAACGACTTATTCGTTTGCCGACTTTGATACTAAGCGTGAGTATGATTATGGCCGCAGTGGTAACCCTAATCGTGATATTTTAGCAGAGACGCTTGCTAAGCTTGAAGGTGGCGCTCGTGGCATAATTACGGCCACTGGTATGGCTGCCGTGCATTTAGCTACTCAGCTACTTAACAGTGACGACACGTTAGTAATTCCACATGATTGTTATGGTGGAAGCTATCGTTTATTTACATCGTTACAAAAACGCGGACTATTGAAGCTTGAAGTATTAGATTTAACAAAAGAAGAAAGCCTTCAACAAATTTTAGCAATTAAACCTAAGCTTATTTGGATAGAGACTCCAAGTAACCCAGTACTTCGTTTAACCGATATTAAAGCGGTTACCGATGTTGCTAAGCAATGCGGTGCATTGGTTGCCGCAGATAACACGTTTTTGTCTCCTGCCTTACAAAACCCTATTAAGTTTGGTGTAGATATTGTGGTGCATTCAACTACTAAATATATTAACGGGCACTCAGATGTAGTGGGCGGCGCTGTTATTGCTGCAACACAAGAGCTTGGTGATGAGCTTGCTTGGTGGGCAAATAATATTGGTATTACGGGCGCCCCTTTTGATAGTTATTTAACGCTTCGTGGTCTACGTACTTTAAATGTGCGCTTAAGGCAGCACCAAGAAAATGCGCTAGCAATAGCTGAGTACCTTGAAAGTTCCAATTTTGTAAGCCAAGTTTACTATCCTGGACTTGAGTCGCATCCTCAACATGAACTTGCTAAAGCACAACAACTTGGCTTTGGTGGCATGGTTAGTTTTGATATTAAAGGCGATATAAACGACGCGGCAGCATTTTTAACTAGCCTTAAAACGTTTAGTTTAGCTGAGTCACTAGGTGGCGTAGAGAGCTTAATTTGTCACCCTGCAACTATGACGCACGCAGGTATGGAGGCAAAGGCACGTTTAGAAGCGGGTGTGGGCGATACGCTTATTCGTATTTCGGTTGGGATTGAAGATATACACGATTTAATAGCTGACTTTGAACGAGTATTTGAACTTGTAAAACCAGGGCAAAATAAAAATGTTGGCCGTGTAGGCAAAGGTGCTGGCACTTCTGGTGGAAACGTTAAATTAAGTGCAGCCCGTCCAGCGCTTTGGTAATTAATACCAATCCGCAATAATACCTAATCAATTTGAGGGATTAAACCGCACGATAACATCGTTAAAAATTCCTAATATAGAACAACTAAATAACGAAATTTTTGCCTTGTTATCGATACGGTTTTCTTACCTCAAAATAGACAACTTAATTAAGCGAATTGGTATAAATATGGTCAATTGTGTACATAAATTTGGTGGTTCAAGCTTAAGCTCTAGTGAGCGCTATCAAAGCGTAGCTAAAATAATTATTGGGCATACTCAGCCGGGCGACTGTGTTGTGGTGTCTGCTGCAGGTAAAACTACAGATACACTTGTGTCGTTGTGGCAAAGTTATCAGATGCAAGACACGCAAGCTGTCGCTGATATTTTACTGCAGTTAAATAACCATCAAAGCGATTTAATTGAGCAGTTATTACAAGCTGATTTAAAGCGCTGCGCACTTAGAACACTAAATACCGAGCTTAGTAATATTGCAGAACTTGCTCAAGCTGAGCAGCTAAAAGAGGCTGCGTTACTTGCGCACGGGGAACTGTGGTCAGCACGTTTACTCGCTACTTATTTACAGCAGCTAAATATTGAGGCGTGTGCTCAAGATGCCCGTAGTCTTTTTACCTTAAACGATGGTGAATTAATGCATGCGCAAAATGCGCAGCAATGTCGACAGTCAATTTTACCTAATAAGATAAATGTTGTTACTGGGTTTATTGCCGCCGATACGAAAGGTGAGACCGTAACACTTGGACGCAACGGTAGCGATTATAGTGCAACACTACTTGCAAATTACTGTGATGCTAAGCAGGTATGTATTTGGACCGATACACAGGGTGTGTTTAGCACTGATCCTCGAAAGGTAAAAAAGGCGATTAAGTACGGCAAAATTTGTCGCGGACAAGCTAATATATTAGCTCGTTTGGGTAACCCTGTATTACATGCAAAAACACTATCGCCACTTAAAAACACAGATATTAAGCTAGCTGTTCGTAGTAGTTTTGATGTGCAAGCAAGCCCAACAGATATAGTAAAAGAAGGTTCAGCAAAGAAAAAGCGTTTTATAACCACGCTGCAAAATGTTGATTTGTTAATGGTTGAAGGATTAAGTGAAGGTGAGGTCGCAAGCGTTAGTCAGCTTATTCAGCATAGCCTTCATCATTTTAACCATAATGGTGAAGTGTATTTAGTAGTACCGGCTGCACAAACATATCAAGTTATTAATTACTTTGCTGGTAGAGCTAATATTAGTGAGTCAAATTTAAATGGCTGTGCAATTATTGCCCCTGAGCAAGACGTTAGCGTATTAAAACTGCAAGCTTTAGAAGTATTAGCTGAGCAGACTATAAAACCGCGTTTTGTGCATCAAGATAATGGTTATGTTTTATTACTAACAGACCAATTTATAGATAGCGATATACAAAGCGCCTTACACGATAAGCTAATCAATAAAGGCCAAGAAATAGCCGTTATAGTTGCGGGCCTTGGCAATGTAGGCGATGCTTTTATTGAGCAGTTATCGGCACAATTTGAGCGTTTATCAGACGACTTTAGTATTAAATTGGTAGCGCTGGTTCGCTCTAAACATATGTTATTTAATGCAAGTGGCATAAATATATCGCAATGGAAAACTCAATGGCAGCATGAGGCGAATAGCTATGAAGCTGCGGATTTACTTAATGCGATAAGCGAGCTTGACTACGAACATAAAGTGTTAATTGATATTACTGCAAGTGAGCAGTTTAGCTTTTTATATACAGATTTTGTAGACCGAGATTGTCATTTAATTAGTGCTAACAAATATGCAGGTACAGCACCTACTTCTTGGTATAAAGCACTTCGTAGTAACCTTGGCGAACGTAATTTACATTGGCGATATAATACAAGTGTAGGTGCAGGCTTACCTATCAATTTTGCTTTGGCTGATTTGCAAAATAGTGGTGATAAAATTACGCGTATTGAAGGCGTGTTCTCGGGTACACTTTCGTGGTTATGTAGTAAGTATGATGGTACCACTGCTTTTTCTGAGTTGGTATTAGAAGCACAGAAAATGGGGTTCACAGAGCCTGACCCTCGCGAGGATTTATCTGGACGAGATATGCAGCGTAAGTTACTTATTTTAGCCCGAGAGTTAGGTATAGAGCTTGAGCTTGATGATATTAGCTTATCGGCATTAATGCCCGGCGATCTTGTGCTAGGAAGCTGGGAAGACTTTCTAAACAATAAAGCCCAGCTAGATGCGTTCATTGAAGAGCATGCTGATACAGCAAAAGCTAATAACTCAGTACTGAGATACACAGGCCTATTAGATATAACAAAAACTGAAGTTATCGCTAAAGTAGGAATTACGTATGTGACCAATGGAGATGTGTTAGCAAACCTTACACCTGGCGATAATATTTTTGTAATTAATAGCAAATGGTATAGTGATAACGCGCTTGTGATTCAGGGGCCTGGGGCTGGGAAAGAAGTAACCGCTGCGGGTGTACACTCTGACTTATATTGGCTTGTTCAAAACTTAAAATAAGCCATTATTTAAATTAAAACGGCAGCTTAAATAAGCTGCCGTTTTTTGTATTACAGAGATATTATTAAAATAGCTCTTCTTCGGTTTTTGTGTCTTCTTCAAATATATCGTTTGGCTGAGATAGCACATACTTTGTCGGTGCAGTACCTTTTTCGAAGTATTCAAAGCGGCTGGTGTAGTCATTTTTGTGGCTTAGCAAACCAGTGGCTAAATCAATACGAATCGAAACAAGCCCCTCAGGTGGCTCAATTGGCGCTTCAGGTGTTCCCTCAAGTGCGGCTTTCATAAATTCAATCCATGCAGGCTGCGCTGTTTTAGCCCCCGATTCAGCACCAGATATTTGGCTGCTATCTAAGTTGTTATTGTACGTAGAACGGCCAAGAGCGTTACCTGGGTTATCAAAGCCCACCCACACAGAAGTCATTACTTTACTGTTAAAGCCACTAAACCAGGTGTCTACAGAATCGTTAGTTGTGCCTGTTTTACCCGAAAGATCACGACGTTCTAAAGCTTGTGCGCGCCAACCTGTACCACTCCAACCCGTTTTATGGGCCCAACTACCGCCGCCCCAAATACCACTGTGCATTGCATCAGCAATTAAAAATGCATTCTGCTTAGAAATAATTCTCGGTGCACATTTTTTTGTTGGCTCCACTTCATCACTACTATTATGAAGTGAGAATTCATTATGTGTTGGTAAAGACTCTTCGTCACAGGCAAGGGCAGGGTTTGCTTTAAACAATACATTACCGTAAGCATCTTGAATTTCTGAAATAAAGTAAGGTTCAATTAAGTGGCCACCATTGGCAAATGCACTCATGCCACGAGCAAGTTCAAGTGGAGTAATGGAAGCACTACCCAGTGCTAGTGATTCACTGCGATTAATGTCTGAATCTTTAAAGCCAAACTTTAATAAATGATCAGCTGTACGTTGTAATCCAACGCCGCGTAGTAAGCGCACCGAAATAACGTTTTTAGATTGTGCTAAAGCACGGCGAATTCTTATCGGACCATTATATACAGCAGGACTGTTTTTGGGACGCCATGCTACGCCTTGGCTTTTATCCCATTGGTTTATAGGAGCATCGTTTAATATAGACGCAAGCGTGTAACCTTTTTCAAGTGCTGCTGAATATATAAAAGGTTTTATATTAGAACCTACTTGACGCTTTGCTTGTACCGCTCGGTTATATTGACTTTGCTCAAAGCTGTAACCACCTACAATAGCTTTAATTCTGCCATCTTGTGGGTCGAGTGACACAATAGCACTTGATGCTTCTGGTATTTGGCTTAGTAAGTAGCTGTCATCTTCATTTTTACGCACCCATATTTGCATTCCTGGCGTTAAAATATCTGTAGCTGCTTTTGGAGCAAAACTTTGGCGGTAACGAGTAATATATTTACGCGCCCATTTTAAGTTATCCCAAGTAAGAGTTGTGCGCTCGCCACTTTTAAGTAATACCGACGCTGTTTTATCATTAACACTAAGCACGGCTGCTGCTTTCAAAGTACCCAACTCATTTACGCTTTGTAATTTATTGAGTATTTGTTGCTCAGTTAAAGCAGGTTGTGTTTCAGGGTCCCATAAAACATCTGTTGGTCCTCTAAAACCATGGCGCATATCGTAATTATGTAAGTTATTTACAAGTGCGTTTTGCGCTGCTTTTTGAACTTTAGACTCTACCGAGGTGAAAATTTTAAAACCTGAGTTGTAAGCTTTATCTATTCCATAACGCGAGACCATTTCAGCGCGCACCATTTCAGAAATATACGGGGCGTATAAATTTATTTCAGCACCATGAAAATAAGCGGTGATAGGTTGGCTCGTTGCTTCGTTATATTCTTCTTGAGTAATATAATTTTCAGTTAATAAACGCCCTAAAACAACATTTCGGCGTGCTTTTGCACGCGTTGGGTTACGAATTGGGTTTAAAGCTGAAGGGGCCTTCGGTAAACCTGCAATCATCGCCATTTGTGCAAGTGTTAAATCTTTTAACTCCTTACCGTAATAAACTTGTGCTGCAGCACCAATACCAAAAGCGCGATTACCTAATTCTATTTTATTAAGGTAAAGCTCTAAAATTTCGTCTTTTGTTAATACACCTTCAATATGTAGCGCTATAAATATTTCTTTAACTTTACGAATATATGCTTTTTCGCGAGTTAAAAAGAAATTACGAGCAAGCTGCATAGTAATAGTACTTGCGCCTTGTTTTTTCTCGCCGGTAGATATAAGAACAATAGCCGAACGCACAATACCTATAGGATCTATGCCTATATGATCGTAAAATCGATTATCTTCTGTCGCTAAAAATGCATTAATGAGTGTTTGAGGAATTTCATCAATAGTCACTGGAATACGACGCTTTTCACCAAATTGATTGATTAAAAGCCCATCTTTTGTGAATACTTGCATAGGAGTTTGTAATTGCACGTCTTTTAAAACTTGCACACTGGGGATATCAGGTTTAACGTAGTAATAAAGACTGACCAAAGTGATCAGACCAATTAACACACAAATGATAAAAAATTGTAAAGTTCGTTTTAATAAAATCACTTATATTTCCCTAAATGGACTCCCAATTGCGAGTTTTGACTGCTAGTATATATTGATTAAAAAATGAATAATATTTTTTCAGATAAAAATTATAACTTGTTTATTATTAAAACAAAGGCCAAGTTGAAACATGCTAAGTCAACTATTTCAAAAACCGTCCCCGATGATGGTAGGAATTGATATTGGATCGCACTCTATCAAAGCGGTGCTTTTACGTGAAATTGAAACTGGATTTCGACTAGAAGCACTTGCAATTGAGCCGATGCCAAAAGGTGCGATGAGTGAGCGCACAATCCAAGATATTGAAGCGATTGGTAACGTTATTACAAAATTAAGAAAAAAATTACCGAAGTCGTTAAAATCTGCTGCAGTGGCTGTTTCTGGCCAAACAGTTATTACAAAAGTGATCTTCATGGATGTATCGTTAACAGATGCTGAACTTGAATCGCAAATTGAAATTGAAGCTGATAGTTTAATCCCTTACCCACTTGATGAAGTGAGCCTCGATTTTGAGAAGCTTTCGACGAATGAGGCCGATCCTAGCAAAATGAATGTTTTGCTTTCGGCTGCTCGTACTGAGAGTGTTGAAGCACGGGTGGGCGCTTTAGAAGCCGCAAATTTAGAGGCCAAAATAGTAGATGTAGAAAGCTACGCATTGAGCCGTGCTATGGACGTTTACTATCAACAATTACCTAGCGATGCATTTAATAAGTGTGTGGCTGTGGTCGATATTGGCGCAGTTTTAATGCTTGTGAGTGTTGTGCAAGCTGGGGAAACCATTTATACCCGTGACCAAGTTTTTGGTGGCGATCAATATACAAATAGTATTGTTGCTTATTATAATAAAGGCTTTGATGAAGCCGAAATAGGCAAAACATCAGGTGATTTACCGCCAAACTATACCTTTGAAGTATTAGCCCCTTTTCAAACTTCGTTACTTCAACAAGTTCGCAGAGCTGTGCAAATGTTTTTAACAACCAGTGGTAAAGAGCAAATAGATTATATTGTATTAACGGGCGGTACATCGATGATAAAAGGTATCGACCGATTGCTTATTGAAGAACTCGGTATCCACTCAGTTGTTGCAGAGCCTTTTGTAAATATGGAAATTTCCCCAAAGGTAGACCGTAATATAATGCAGCGTCACAAAACGCAGTTTGCAATTGCAACAGGGTTGGCATTAAGGAGTTTTTCAACATGCCACATATAAATCTACTGCCTTGGCGTGAATCACAACGCGAAGAATCGAAAAAGAAATTTGTAACTATACTTGTTGGTGTCGTTATACTTTGTTTTGCAAGTATGTATTTATTAAGCTCTTTTTATAGTGCCTTAAAAGACGGTCAAAACTTAAAGAATAATTATTTAAGCTCAGAAATTAGCATGCTAGATAAAAAAATAAGTGAAATACGAAGCTTAGATAAAAGAAAGGAAAATTTACAACAGCGTATGAGGCTCATTGAAGAATTGCAAAGCAGCCGTAACTTGGGTACGCAAATAATGGATGAAGTTGCCAAAATAGTGCCAGGTGGTGTTTATTTAACAAAACTGGAGCGCAAAGGCAGCCAAATACATGTTTTAGGACGTAGTGAATCTAATAATCGTCTATCAACAATGCTCCGCCAAGTACAAAGCTCATATTTACTAGAGAATCCTTCAATGCAGGGCATTGTTGCAGGCGATCAATCTTCGCGTTTACTTAGTGATTTTAATATGGAATTTTATGTAAAACCATTTGATAAAATTGGTGAGGTTAGCGATGAACCTTGATTTTAAAGCACTGAGTGAAATTGATTGGAATGAAATAGAGCTTGATAACATTGGTGATTGGCCAATTGCTGTTAAAGCAATTTGCTGCACATTTGTTGCGGGCCTTGTATTGTTTTTTAGTTATAGCCTATTAGTTTCTGATGAAATTGACAGCTACCATAGTGCCGTGGCAAAAGAAGTTGAACTACGAACAACTTATCGAACTAAGTATGCAGTAGCGAGCAAGCTTGAAATATATCGTCAACAAATGATTGAAATGGAAGATAAGTTTTCACAGCTATTAAAGCGTCTACCCACTTCGAATGAAACTCCTGGTTTACTTGATGATTTATCATATGTTGGGACAACGAGTGGTCTGACTTTTTTAAAAATAGGTTGGCTGCCAGAAGTTGAAAAAGAATTTTATACCGAGCTGCCTATTAAAATCGAAGTAATAGGTAGCTACCATGAGTTTGGTGAGTTTGTAGGTAAAGTGGCCCAGTTACCCCGAATTGTAAGCTTACATGACTTTTCTATTTTATCATCGGGCGATAAACAGTTAACATTCAGTGTTGTAGCAAAAACATATCGTTATGAAGAAGGGGTTAAAAAATGAAACTCCTTCGCGTAGTACCTTTAGCTATAGCATTTGTTTTAGCTGGTTGTAATGATGACACTTCTGAGCAAAAAGAATTTATTGATCAGGTAAAAGCAAGCACCACACCAAAGGTTGAGACGATTCCTGAACTGACAAAGTTTGAAATATTTGAGTACAGTGCTGGTCAGCTACGTAGCCCGTTTGTAGCGCCTCAGCCTGAGATTATTCAAAATAAACTAACGCAGGTAAAAAACTGTTTGCACCCAGATCAAGAGCGTCGCCGCGAACCGTTAGAGAAATACCCGCTAGATAATTTAGCAATGAAAGGCACAATTGGCTCTAGTGGACAAATATGGGCATTAATTACAGCAACAGATGACACTTTGCACCGCGTAACTGTAGGGAATTATCTTGGAAGTTATGATGGCAAAGTAAAAAGAGTAAGCAACGACTATATAGAATTAGTGGAATTAATCCCTGATGGGTCTGGCTGTTGGAAAGAGCGCCTGACGAAATTAGAAATGTTAGAGGCGGCAACAGATGGCGCAAATTAATAATAAAAAAGGTAAAAATAGGATGCATAAGGATGTACTTTGGCTTCATCGTATTTCACGGACATTACTGGCTGCTGTTGCTTTAGTCACTGTAAACTCAGCCATAGCTGGGCCATTGCTTTATGATGTTCGTTATAATCCATTACTTAAAGGCGAAACTGAATTACAGCTTGTTTTTGATGAAGAGTTAACCTTTGAACCAAAAGTTCAAGTGTTTAATAGCCCAGCCCGAATCGAAATGTTTTTTGATACTGCAGAGTTAGAAGTTGGTTTAAATGATGTTGAAGTTAATCAAGCTGGAATTAGCAGTGTTACTAATGTTTTAACTAACAGTGGTTTAAAGGTAACGGTAAACTTAGATAGATTAAAAATTTATGAGACTGAAGTTCATAATAATTTAGTATCGATACGTGTCTCTGATAACCCTCTTACAGAATCTGAAAATGAAGATGTAGTGATGGACTCAGGTGATGTAAGTGGAAATTACATTAACCGTATCCAGTCAATTGATTTTAGACGTGGTGAGAAGGGTGAAGCAAAAGTACTTGTATTTTTACAAGACACTCAAGCTGCAATTGAAGTCCATGAAAGTGGCGGGAAAATTTACGCTGACTTTCATCACACCGATATTTTAGACGATCTACTTTATGAATTAGATGTATTAGATTTTGGAACTGTTGTAAGTAATATCGAGACTTTTAAAGAAGATGGTTTAAGTCGTGTTGTTATCGAACCTAATGCTCAGTTCACGTTTACGTATCAGCAAATAGATAATATTTTAACGTTGACAGTAGAAAAAGATGAAACGCAAAATGCGTACTTAGATGGTGGGGTTGAGTATCAAGGTCGCCCTATGACCTTAAATTTTCAAGATATCTCTGTGCGTGCAGCACTGCAAATTATCGCGGGTTACAACGACTTTAACTTAGTAACCAGTGATTCAGTAACGGGCAATATAACGCTGCGCCTAGATGGTGTACCGTGGGATCAAGCGCTTGACGTAGTACTACGTATTAAAGGGCTAGATAAGCGCATGGATGGCTCTATATTAATGGTAGCGCCTGCAGAAGAACTTGCAGCACGTGAAGCCAAAGACTTAAAAGCTAAACAGCAAGTTGAAGACTTAGAGCCCCTATATAGTGAATACATCCGATTAAACTATGCTAAAGCCGAAAATTTTGCTGACTTATTAAAAACAGATACAAACAGTATTATAACTGCCCGTGGTAGTGTATCTGTTGATCAACGTACAAATACTTTGTTGGTAAAAGATACTGTAAAGAGTATAGAAAACATTCGCCGGATGATAGAAACGCTCGATATTCCAGTGCAGCAGGTTGTAATCGAATCTCGAATGGTAACGGTACGCGATAACGTTACTGAAGACTTAGGCGTACGTTGGGGCTTTAGTGACCAAGGCAGTAGTGTTGGTATTTCAGGCTCTCTTGAAGGCGCAGAAGGTATTTATAATGCGACATCTACTTCAGATGCACCAAGTATTTCAGACCGATTAAATGTAAATTTACCTATCACTAACCCTGCGGCTAGCATTGGCTTACATATAGCAAAACTGGCTAACGGTACGCTGATTGATTTAGAACTAAGTGCGCTTGAAGAAGAGAATAAAGGTGAGATTATTGCTAGTCCACGTATCATAGCGGCTAATCAGCAAAAAGCCCGAATAGAGCAAGGTACTGAAATTCCTTATACTGAGTCAGCTTCAAGCGGTGCTACTACCGTAAGCTTTAAAAAAGCGGTACTGAGCTTAGAAGTTACACCTCATATCACACCTGATAATAAAGTAATTCTAGATTTAATTATTACTCAAGATACACGTGGTGATACTGTACAAACAGGTACTGGTGAAGCGGTGTCTATTGATACTCAAGAAATTCAAACACAAGTGTTAGTCGAGAATGGCCAAACCGTAGTACTCGGTGGTATTTTCCAACAGCAAATCATTAATACTACGAGTAAAGTGCCAATTTTAGGTGACATTCCTTACGTAGGAAGACTATTTAAAACCACAAGTGAGTTTAATGAAAAGCGTGAATTACTTATTTTCGTGACACCGAAAATACAAATTGATTAAAATACAGTGGTTTTATGTTAACCAACGGGTGATTATTTAGATTAATTGCTCGTTATATGGCTTTTTATTCTAATTGACTTGAAATACCCCTGCAATTACTGAGATAATCCCCTCCTTAATTTTGGGGCCAGGTCGTTAGGCGGGGTTTTATTTCAAATTTTAGAGTTTGTTTGTACTAAAAGATATGGCTGAGAAACGTAATATATTTCTAGTTGGCCCCATGGGGGCTGGCAAAAGCACGATTGGTCGTCACATCGCTGACCAATTACACCTTGAATTTGTTGATTCTGATCAAGAAATCGAACGCCGCACAGGTGCAGATATTGCATGGGTATTCGATCTTGAAGGTGAAGAAGGCTTTAGACTTCGAGAAGAGTCTGTTATTGGCGATTTAACCGAGATGCAAGGTATTGTACTTGCTACCGGTGGTGGTTCAGTAATGAGCAAAGAAGTTCGAAACAAGCTTTCGGCTCGAGGTATCGTTGTATACCTAGAGACACCTATAGAAAAGCAAGTTGCACGCACGCAACGCGACAAGCGTCGCCCATTACTGCAAACTGAAGAAGCACCTCGTAACGTACTAGAGCGCTTAGCAGAAGAACGCGAGCCCCTATACAAAGAAGTTGCCGATTTTGTTGTACGTACCGATGAGCAAAGCGCTAAAGTTGTTGCTAACCAAATCATCGAGAAATTAGATTTTTAAAAACCAATAATAAGGAAATAACTAAGCATGCTTAAATTAACAGTTAATTTGGACGAGCGAAGTTATCCTATTTATATTGGGCAATCTGCACTTCAAGATAATGGCCGCCTGGTTCACCACATTGGTGATTGTCGGCCTATCATCATTACTAATGACACAATAGCGCCTTTATATTTACAAGCGTTACTTGACTCATTAGCAGATCAAAATCCGCTATCTTTTATTATTCCTGACGGTGAACAATATAAATCACTTGAATGGTTTGAAAAAATATCAGCATTTTTACTACAAAATAACTGTGGCCGAGATACGTGTTTAATCGCGTTAGGTGGCGGTGTTATAGGTGATCTAACTGGTTTTGTAGCAGCGTGTTATCAGCGCGGCGTACCGTTTATTCAAATACCAACGACAGTGCTTTCACAGGTTGATTCATCGGTAGGTGGTAAAACGGCAGTAAATCATCCTTTAGGTAAAAATATGATAGGGGCATTTTATCAGCCTCAAGCGGTTTTTATTGATACACAAACATTACACACCCTACCAGCAAGAGAGTTTGCAGCAGGTATGGCTGAAGTAATTAAGTATGGTCTGATTTACGATACCGAATTATTTGCATACTTAGAGCGAAACGTAGCTAATTTGCAGCAACTAGATGAAACGTGCTTACAGCATATTATTTTTAGATGTTGTGAAATAAAAGCGCTTATAGTTGCGCAAGATGAAAAAGAGCATGGTTTACGTGCTTTATTAAACTTAGGTCATACATTTGCCCATGCAATTGAGGCAGAAATGGGCTACGGCGTTTGGTTACATGGCGAAGCTGTTGCAACAGGCATGGTATTAGCAGCTAAACTTGCCAAGACACGCCAAGATTTAAGCGCAAGTGAAGTTGATCGAATTATTAAGCTGCTTGAGCTATATAATTTACCAACAGAAATTCCAAAGCAAATGACTAGTGAGCAGTTCCTAACGCATATGCGTAAAGACAAAAAGAATAAAAGAGGCACTATACGCTTTATTCTACCTACCCAATTTGGCCAGTGTGCATTAGTTGATGATGTTTCTGATGACCAAGTTAGAGACTTAATCGAGCAGTAAATGCAGTCACAAATTTTACCAAGCCGTGCGGCTTTGGTGGATAGAATCGCACTGCAATTTGAGTACGGACAAAATTTAATAGTTTTACTTGGCACATCGGGGCTAGGTAAAAGTTATATGCTCGAAACCTTCATTACAGATAAATACAATGACTTTAATAAAGCGTTTGTGCAAGTAAGTGCACAAATGACTGACGCTCAGCTAATGAGCGATTTATTAGAGCAAAGCTTTAATTCCCCTTTAGTTGATCATAATTTAAGTTTACCTGAAAACTATTACCAGCTGCTTGAGCAACAGCAGTGCGGACCTTGTTTATGGGTGCTTGATGGCGGTAGGCAATTATCTGAAGAGATACTAATTGAGCTTGAGCTGCTTTCTAAAAATAGCCCTAATACGTTGTATATCATAATTGCATCACAGTCTAAACTTGCTTTAAATGATGCTGTCGAAATTTACTTGGAGCCACTGACGCTTCGAGAAAGCAAGATGTTATTGCAGCGGTACTTTACTGATTTACCTTATGATGAAGACCCTGTTTTTAGTACTTTTTTAGCCGAGGCTCATGGTAATCCCAGCTTATTGCTTGCTTGGCAACCTAGTGAGCACATAGCCGATATTATCGTTAAAGATAAAGTATCTTGGCGATTGCACTTATTGATTTTGATGTTGTTAATTATGCTTTTAATTATTGGTCTGCTTTATAAGTCTGATATGACGCAGTGGTGGCAACAATATTATCAGCAGGAAGAAGCGCAAGTCCTAAATACAGCAATATCTGTAGAGCAAGTAAGTGAGCCGGTTATAAAGCAAAATGAGTCAGTAGTTACTTTAAATGACCCTGAAGTAGTTGAGCCAGATATTGAGCCAGAGAGCGTACACATTAATGATGTGCCTGCTATCATGCAAAGTCTTACCGAACCTGCAAATACCGTCAAGGTATTAGACAATGCTATTGATAATAGCGTTAAAAACAAAAGCAGTGAAGCAGGTGAAGTTGTATCTAAAGCTCTAAAAGTAGAGAAAGTAAATACAGCAGAGCAAACTCAGATCAGCCAAGATAATATTTGGTACATGCAGCAAGCAGATACAAATAGTGTTATTCAATTATTAGCGGTAACTCAGCAGGAAGTTCGCGATAATTTCATTGCTCAATTCAATCTACAGCAGCAAGCACATTCTTACCAAACGAAGCGAAATAATCAAATATGGTGGGTTGTTACATTTGGCAGCTTTGAGAGTATAAACGAGGCAAAATCAGCAATGGATACTTTACCCCCTGGGGTTAGAAAAAATAAACCTTTCTATAAAAAAATTAGTAAAATAAAGCAAGAAATAGCAGTCGTTGATCAGTAAAACACACTGCTTTAGTGTAAAATCGCGCAACACCAGATTGAAGTAAAGAGCCAATGCAGCAAAAAAGTAGAGCCTTCCTTAAATGGGCCGGCGGAAAATACAGCCTAGTTGAAAACATTAATGCGCGATTAAACCAAGCTAGCAAGCATGCTGATACTTTGGTTGAACCTTTTGTTGGTGCAGGCTCTGTGTTTTTAAATAGTGACTTTAAGCACTATATTCTCAACGATATCAATGCAGACTTAATTAACTTATATAAAGAGCTTAAAAGCTCTCCAGATGAGCTTATTAGTGACGCTAAAAAGCTATTTGTTGATTTGAATAATCACGCAGATGCGTATTACGAATATCGTGTGCAGTTTAATCAAAGCCGTGATGTATACGAACGTTCAATCTTGTTTTTATACATGAACCGCCATGGTTACAACGGACTGTGTAGGTATAATTTAAAAGGCATTTTTAATGTGCCTTTTGGTAAGTATAAAAAGCCTTACTTTCCTGAAAAAGAAATGTATTTTTTTGCTGAAAAAGCACAAAAAGCAACGTTCACTTGTTTAGATTACGATGACGTTTTTAAGTTAGTGCCTAACAATGCTGTTATTTATTGCGACCCACCTTATGTGCCATTAAGTAAAACCGCTTCTTTTACGTCATACGCTAAAGGGGGTTTTAATTTAGATGATCAGGCTAACTTAGCTAATTTGGCAGAACAAGCCGCATTTGAAAATAACACGCCTGTGCTTATTTCAAACCACGATACCGTGTGGACGCGTAAAATTTATAGCCAAGCATCGCTTGAACAAATTCAAGTAAAGCGCACTATTAGCCCCAAAGGTGGCTCTAGAAATAAAGTTGACGAGTTGATGGCTATGTATTTAGCACCCAAGCAACCACTGCGTAAATTGCGATAACAAAAGCAACAAATAGTACAATCGCAATTAAAATGATGGATAAAGGGGAGTGTTGTTTAAAATCGACTTGGCGTTTATTTTCAGACTGAACACCAAAAAATGCAGCTAGCACACTTTGCAACGCGCTAAAAAATTGTAGCATTATTTAAAATAAAGGTTTTAAAGAAGGAGCGTTTTTAGAATCTTCAGAACTAGTAAGTAGTTCCAGTAAATCAAGGTAATGAAACTGAGCACTACGGCTATCGCCAGTTAACCACGAAAACCATGATGACTCTTCTTCAGCTTTAATACACGCAGTTAAAGTGTTTTGAGCACTTACCACTTGTGTATTATGACAATTACTCACTGAGCTTAATTCTTGCTCAGAGCTTGAACCAAAGCTAAACGCCCCGATAAGCAGTAATGCCGACGCAATTAATATCCCAATTTTAAAAGCACGCATGATGAAATCCAATAATTTGTTACTTTTTTAATCATAGCAAATATTGGTTAAATATCAAACTTAAAGTTACCTAAAATGGGAGCTATTACGCCATATTACTTGGGTAACATCTTCAATTAAGTTACATTAACGCAATACACTATTTATTGATGGAGTTAATCATGTTTAACCCAGAGCAAAAATATTTAATAGCCCCTTCTATTTTGTCTGCTGATTTTGCAAAGCTAGGCGAAGATGTTGATAAAGTTCTCGAAGCGGGTGCTGATGTGGTTCACTTTGATGTAATGGATAATCACTATGTACCTAATCTCACAATTGGTCCTATGGTGTGTAAAGCACTAAGAGATTACGGTATTACAGCACCTATCGACGTACATTTAATGGTTAAGCCTGTAGATAGCATAATACCTTTATTTGCTGAGGCTGGTGCTTCTATTATTACTTTTCATCCTGAAGCCAGTGAGCACGTCGATCGTACAATACAGTTAATTAAAGATCACGGCTGTAAAGCAGGCTTAGTGTTTAACCCAGCAACAAGCCTAAGTTATTTAGACCATGTTATTGATAAGCTAGATACTATTTTACTAATGTCGGTAAATCCTGGGTTTGGCGGGCAAAGCTTTATCCCTCATACGCTTGAAAAATTACGCCAAGCAAAACAGCGTATTATTGAATCAGGCCGAGATATTCGCTTAGAGGTTGATGGTGGTATTAAAGTCGATAATATTGCAGCAGCGGCTCGAGCGGGTGCTGATATGTTTGTTGCAGGCTCAGCTATTTTTAATCAACCTGATTACAAAGTAGTGATTGATCAAATGCGTGAGCAGCTTGGAAGTGTTAAGTAATGAAGTACGATGTCGCCTTATTTGATTTAGATGGTACTTTGGTTGATAGCGTTTACGACTTGTATATCGCTATTAATTTAACCTTGAGCGATTTTGCTTTTCCTATTGTTAGTCAACGCTTGGTTGAAAGTTGGATTGGTAATGGGGTTGAAGTCCTTGTTAAACGCGCTTTGAGTGGCGATATGCAAGTGAGTGAAAATCTAGATGAGTCACTTAGTGGCAAAGCAATATTACAGTTCTATAAGTATTATGAACAGCAAGTTGGTGAGTATAGTGTTTTGTACCAACATGTAGAAACAGGGCTTGCAGCACTTCGCGGTATGCCTAAAGCATTAATCACTAATAAGTCTCGAATTTTTACAGAGAAACTACTCGAAAAATTGGCACTAACGAGTCATTTTGATGTGGTTGTATGCGGTGACGACATGGCAAAAAAACCATCGCCAGAACCATTGCTATTTGCCTGCAAAAAACTAAATGCGGAGCCTAATAAAGCAATAATGATAGGTGATTCTAAAAGCGATATACTTGCAGCTAAAGCCGCTAATATAGACGTAATTGCACTTAGTTATGGCTATAACCAAGGTGAAAGTCTTGAGGATTATAATCCGCAGTACCTATGCGATAACTTCTTAGATATAATACCTGTTCTAACGCAGCGTTAAATATTATTCATTAAGCAAAATAAAGGAAAATCATGAGTAAACCAGTAGTTTTAAGCGGCATTCAGCCAACCGGTGGTATGACAATAGGCAACTATGTTGGCGCTATTAACCAGTGGCTAAAGTTACAGGAAGACCACGAAAGTTTCTTTATGTTAGTAGACTTACACGCTATTACGGTTCGCCAAGAGCCTGAATTACTGCGCTCTCGAGTGTTAGATGGTATTGCTCTTTACGCGGCATGTGGCATTGATCCTGAAAAATCTGCGTTATTTGTACAATCGCAAGTACCTGAGCACGCACAATTGGCATGGGTATTAAATTGTTACGCGCAAATGGGTGAGCTTAATCGAATGACTCAGTTTAAAGACAAGTCATCTAAGCACGCAAATAACGTAAACGTGGGCTTATTTTCATATCCAGTATTGCAAGCTGCGGATATTTTATTATACCAAGCTGATCAAGTACCAGTAGGGGATGATCAAAAGCAACACTTAGAGCTGACTCGCGATATAGCCACACGCTTTAATAATTTATATGGCGACGTATTTAAATTACCAGAGCCGTACATCCCTGAGTTTGGTGCACGCGTAATGAGCTTGCAAGATCCACTTAAAAAAATGTCTAAGTCTGACGAAAACCCAAATGGTTACATCATGTTATTAGATGAGCCTAAGCAAATTGTGAAAAAGCTAAAAAAAGCAGTAACTGATTCAGATGAACAAGCACGTATATATTTTGATCGCACAGAAAAGCCTGGCGTATCAAACTTGCTTACTTTATTGAGTGTTGCAACTAAGCGCTCAATTGAAGACCTAGTTCCTGAGTATGAAGATAAAATGTATGGCCATTTAAAGAAAGATACAGCAGATGCAGTTGTAAATATGATTGAGCCAATTCAAGCACGCTTTAAAGAGATCAGAGAAGATCAAAACCTACTTGATGGCATAATGAAGTCAGGTGCTGAAAAAGCAAGTGTACGTGCTGAGAAAACATTGAAATCGGTATACGATGTGCTTGGTTTTATTCCTCGCGGGTAAGTTTATTAAAATAAAAAATGCCGCTTGTTAGCGGCATTTTTTATATAGCACATATCAACATGATGGACCCAAATAGAAACAGTAGCGATATAGCTAGTTTGTCTGTTTTATCCATTATTCAGCCCCTCTTACTGTTATATCTGCCGTGCTATCAATATCAACTAGAGAAACTTTATAGCCCTTATTTTCAAGTAAGGTAAGTAAACTATCTTGTCCTGCAAGATGGGCAACTCCAACAAGTACAAACTCATTTTTATCGTTGTTAAACATGGCTTCTACTTTTGGTAACCAATCATTATTTCTATCTGTAATGAGTTGTTTATAACTATTCGGATCATTTTTCTGCATATCTTCAAGTGCTACTTTATTTAGGGTGTCTGTATCACCTTTGCGCCAGGCAGCTAAAAGTCCTTTAAACATATCGCCATAGTTGTGAAGCTCGGCTAAGTTACGTTTAATGAAATCGTTTTCGTTGCCTTGACCCATTGTTTTAAAAAGCTCTAACTGAAATTCGATTGTTTCTAAGTAATTTTTTGTTTTGTTATCTTCAGTCGCTTTTTTAGTAAAATAAGCATCAACACCTTCACCCATTAAATTTTGCTTTTGAAGCTCCATCGACATTAAGACAATACTAACCATAGCAGGGCGAAAACCATCTAACTTAGCGAGATTAGCGCCAAACTCGTTAAGCTTATTTTCAAGTGATGCCTTAATCTCGGGTTCTAGTTTTTGACTTAACGTTTCGTTATTTGTATACGATAGTGCGCCTAACATTTGCATTTGCGCATTGGTGTCGGCTGGGTCAGGTAACTGTGCTTCTAAAATAATCGTATCTGCTTGTTCATAAGCATGGTTAAACTCAGCGGGTAGTGGCATTTCAGCTTTAGGTAGTATGTGAACTGTACCGCCAATAAATAGTGAGTCATTACCATTGCTTACTTGCCATACAGAGCTTTGAGCCTGTGCTGTATTTGCTAAAAGACTACAGCTAAGTAATACGCTGGCAGATACTAACTTTTTTGTGAATTTTTTCATGATAATTCCTTTATGTAACTTTTAATTTTATTGTTTTTAGTTCGATAACACAGTGCTGAAATATGCAGTGATTGAGGATGTTACCTTTGAAAGGTTTTTATCAATTTGCGAGTTTATTTTGCTCATTGAAGAGTCAAGCTCAGCTGATATTTTTTCATCTATCGAAGAAAGTAACGTTTGTGTATCAACATTACTTTTTAAAGACTCAGTGGCGTCTATGTTGTTTGTTTCTTGCTGCTTTTTATTAACTGGGTTAATCGCCTCTACGCTTTCACCAATTATGCATTGATTAAAATTACTTTGAACGGTGTGTTGTTTAGCGTCAGCTGCAATAACTGAAGTTGTATTAAAAGCACTTGCTAGTAGTAAAGCCGGTAGTACTTTTTTCATTGTGCTATTCATAATTAAACCTTTTATATTTTTAATTGCAGCCAATTTAGAATCACAAATGATTTTTTACTAAGCTGCTTGTTGATGACGGTTTAAAGAATATCGCTGAATTTATTGAGAGTCGCTTATCTAGTTATGAGCAATTAATAGATAAGGTTTTTAAATTAAATAATTGTTTTAATTTAGAGGGTTAGCCTTAAACCTTATAATGCTAATATAAGGTTTAAAATGCTTTTTCTATAAAAGAAAGTGTAGATGTGATACGGTTTATAAAAATAAAAATACGTAAAAACTATGAATTATCAAATCGGACCTTGGCAATTTATTAGTAATCGCTGTGTGATTACTTCAAACCATTTAGAAAGGGAATTAGATCCACTTTTAGTAAAGCTATTACTTCACTTTATAGACAAGCCTCAACAAATTGTTTCCCGCCAAGAGCTTATTGAGAGTGTGTGGCAACAGAGCTTTGTTGATGATAATGCGATTAACCGTGCAATCTCAGAGTTAAGAAAGCAGCTTGCCCACCCAATTGAAAAAGCGCCGCTTTTAAAAACGCATTACCGTAAAGGATATAGCCTAACAGTAATACCTGAGCGTTTAACGCAAGCAAACGTTTTGAAAGAGTCTGCAAACATTTTGCCCGACTCACTAGGTATTTCTGCCAAAAATGAAGAGATAGCTACTGCAACTACTTCTCAAGCAGTTCAAAAAAAGAACAGTAAAAAGTTTTTGATCTATTCTTTACTCGTCATTATTTGCCTGTGCTCTTTAGTATGGTTTGGGTTGTTTTTTATTAATGCACCTTCTAGCGAAAAGATTAAACAGATCACGGTTAATAAGGTAGCAAGCACGTGGAATATAGGCAGTGAGGTTCACCCTGAGATGTCCTCAGATAAACAATATTTAGCTTATACAAATGTTGAACCTGAAAATGACGTAATGCATGCATTTGTAAAGCGACTATCTGATCAAAGGGAGGTTGAAATTACCTATCCTGGCTTTCAAGTATCTATTTTATCGTGGCAGTTAAATCAGCACGCAGTGCTTATACAAGCTACAAACTTAAAGCAGCAAAAGTGTGAAATGGTACTCATCGATTTAAGCCAATTTCCTGTTATAGGAGAGGCTACCTTAATTAAAAAGTGTGACCTTAGATACACAGGTTATGCGCAAGTAGACGAAAGTGGTGAGCATATTTATTACACCGAATATAAAAATGAGCATGAGGGTTCAGGTTTATATAAATATGATTTAGAGTTACAAAAAGAGTCCATTGTTATTCCACCACCAGGTGTAATGTATGGCGTAATAATGCCGCGCTTATCTTCTTCAGGTAATAAAATAGCATATATACTTAGTCAAAAGGGTAAGCCTTTTTCTGTATTTAGCTATAACTTTGAGACCCATGAAACCAAGCGGTTATTTAAAGCAAAGAAAAGCATAATTAGCTTCGCGTTTGACTGGCTTGCAGACGATAAAGGCGTGATTGTTTTTGAAGCCTCTGACCTTTCAACCATTGTGTTTGATGAAAATAATATTATTAAACGCACACTAACGGTTACCCCAGCAATTTCACCTTATTATATTGCAGTTCAATCTGCTAATAGCCTCTTTTACTCAGCAAATAAAACACAAGCATTTTCGTTAATTAAAGCGACTAATCTTTTTAGCGATGTTCCTGAGTATGAAGCACTCTACAAAAGTGATGAAGACGACTACCACATTGTAGAAGTCATTAATGAGAAAGGACCAGCGCATATTTTTGTATCCGAGCGCTCTGGCAGCAGTCAGTTGTGGTTATCTCAAAATGGACTTACAAAGCAACTTAGTAACTTTACTTATGAAGGGAAATCTACCTTTGCTATTGGCGGGCTAAGAGTATCGAGTAAGCAAGATCGTGTTTTATTAAGAGTTAATAGCGATATTGCATTTTTTGACGTTATGTCGAACAAACTCTATACCATAGCTGAGTTTAAAGGGCGACAAATACTAAACTATGTATGGTCTAAAGATAATGAAAGTATAATTTATTTAGAGCGAAGTGGTTCAGAAAACCTATTTGCTCAGTTTAATTTATTAACGCGAGACACAACTATATTAGAGGATATTAAAGCCAACAAATTAATTTCAGGCGCTGACGGTACTAATTATGCAATTACTAATAATCAGTTAATTAAACTATCAAATAAACAGAGTTGGGAATTACCCAAAGACGCGCGACAAGCACAACTTTTTGCTATTAATGGTAATTACCTTTACTACTCTGATGCGATTTCAAGAGTTGCTCGGCTTAATTTAGAAGATAAGACAGTAAAAGATGTGCACGTGGATTTTAAACCCATCGCATTTTTTATTAGTGATAACAATCAAATTTTCTTTACAGAATCAAAATATAAAGACATGCAAATAATACAGATAAGTTGGAATAACTAGGGTCTGTTGATCTTTCAAGGTTAAATTTACAGCAGTGTGTTGCTTTTCTTTAATAACATTTTCGATTGTTATGTTGATAAAAGAAAAATTAGAGCCAAAAAATAGCGAGAAGTGAATCTTCTCGCCATTTTTAATTAAGTGTAATCTCGACAGTCAAATAACCTCAAAGCCGATTAATTTGTCACAACTGAACCTCTATTTATTTAATAGAGGTTTTAAGTAATGCCCAGTATGTGAACGCTCACATTCGGCCACTTCTTCTGGTGTACCTGCAATGAGTATTTCACCGCCGCCAGCTCCGCCTTCAGGTCCTAAATCAATAACCCAATCTGCTGTTTTAATAACATCGAGGTTGTGCTCAATAACCACAATGGTGTTACCGTGATCGCGCAGGCGATGTAATACAACAAGCAGCTGTTCAATATCAGCAAAGTGTAAGCCTGTTGTAGGCTCATCTAATATGTAGAGTGTTTTACCAGTATCACGCTTTGATAGCTCGCGTGCTAGTTTTACACGTTGCGCCTCACCACCTGAAAGCGTGGTAGCGGCTTGACCTAAGCGGACATACGATAAACCAACGTCCATTAAGGTTTTAAGCTTGCGGGCAATAGCCGGTATTTTGTCAAAATACTCATGCGCGTCTTCAACAGTCATCTCAAGTACTTGGTGTATGTTTTTACCTTTGTATTGGACTTCGAGCGTTTCGCGGTTATAGCGTTTGCTCTTACATACATCACACGGTACATACACATCAGGTAAAAAGTGCATTTCAACTTTAATTAAGCCGTCACCTTGGCACGCTTCACAGCGTCCGCCTTTAACGTTAAAGCTAAAGCGACCTACTTTGTAGCCACGTGAGCGCGCTTCTTGTGTGCCTGCAAATAACTCACGAATACCGGTAAATATACCTGTGTAGGTTGCCGGATTTGAACGAGGAGTACGACCAATTGGGCTTTGATCAATATCGATCACTTTATCAAAATGATCTAAACCGCTAATTGATTTATACGGTGCCGCTTCGGCAGTGGTTGCGCCATTTAGCTCTGTATGAGCAAGTTTAAATAAAGTATCGTTTATTAGCGTTGATTTACCTGAGCCCGATACACCTGTCACACAGGTCATTAAACCAAATGGGATTTTTAAATCCACGTTTTTAAGGTTATTACCCGTTGCGCCAAATAGCTCTAGCCATTTGTCGTTCGTTGGGTGACGCTCTTTTGGTATTTCTATTTTACGTACGCCTGATAAAAATTGGCCCGTAACAGACTCTTTGCTTGCTAAAATATCGTCGCGCGTACCTTGAGCAATAATATGCCCACCATGAACACCCGCACCTGGGCCAATATCAATAATATGATCTGCAGCACGAATAGCATCTTCATCGTGCTCTACCACAATAACGGTGTTACCTAAGTCGCGCAAATGGACCAATGTTTGTAATAAACGGTCGTTATCGCGTTGATGTAATCCAATAGATGGCTCATCTAGTACGTACATTACACCTACAAGACCGGCACCAATTTGACTGGCTAAGCGGATACGTTGAGCCTCACCACCTGATAGTGTATCGGCACTGCGCTCAAGTGATAAGTAATTTAGGCCAACGTTAATTAAAAACGATAAGCGGTCGCGAATTTCTTTTAATATTTTTTCAGCTATTTGGCCTTTTTGTCCGGTTAACTCTAAACCTTCAAAAAATTCCATAGCTTCACCAATACTCATGCACGTGATTGCAGGTAAGTTGGTTTGCCCAATAAATACATTTCGAGATTCTTCGCGTAAACGCGAGCCATTACAGCTAGGACATGCTTGGCTTGTTTGGTATTTAGCAAGTTCTTCGCGTACAGAGTTTGACTCGGTCTCGCGGTAGCGGCGATTCATGTTATTTAAAACGCCTTCAAACTCATGGTTACGCGTAATTAAATCGCCACGGTCGTTACGGTAATTAAACGCAATTTTAGTGCTACCAGAGCCATCTAAAATAATTTTTTTCGATTCGCTGTCTAAATCTTGATAAGGCACGTCTAAATCAAAATTGTAATGATCCGCAACCGCTTGCAGCATTTGATAGTAATAAAAGCTGCGTTTATCCCAGCCTTTAATTGCACCGCCAGCAAGGCTTAACTCTGGGTTATGCACTACGCGATTAGGATCAAAATATTGACGTATACCTAAGCCATCACAGGTTTGACAAGCACCAGCTGGGTTATTAAACGAAAACAAACGCGGCTCAAGTTCAGTCATTGCATAGCCACAAGTAGGGCAGGCAAAATTTGCTGAAAATAGAATTTCTTCAGCGCTGCTATCGTCCATGTATGCTACATGTGCAACACCATTAGACATTTCAAGTGCAGTTTCGAACGATTCTGCTAAGCGTTGTTGTAAGCCATCTTTTACTTTAAATCTGTCTACAACAACTTCTATTGTATGTTTTTTATGAAGCTCAAGTGTTGGTGGATCAGACAAGTCACATACTTCACCGTCTATACGGGCGCGAATATAACCTTGGCTAGATAGCTGTTCTAATAACTTAACATGCTCACCTTTACGCTCTTTTACTATTGGCGCAAGCAGCATTAATTTACTGCCCTCAGGTAGAGCCAAAACAGTATCTACCATTTGGCTAACGGTTTGCGCAGCAAGTGGTAAATCATGTGTAGGACATCGTGGTTCGCCGACGCGGGCAAACATAAGTCGTAAATAATCGTAAATTTCGGTAATAGTACCTACGGTTGAACGCGGGTTATGAGACGTTGACTTTTGCTCAATAGAAATGGCAGGAGAGAGGCCTTCGATGTGATCCACATCAGGCTTTTCCATGAGCGATAAAAATTGTCTTGCGTACGCAGAGAGTGATTCAACATATCGGCGTTGTCCTTCTGCATAAAGCGTATCAAATGCAAGTGATGACTTCCCCGAACCAGATAGACCCGTAATAACTATTAATTTATCACGTGGGATGGTTAGGCTGATGTCTTTTAAATTGTGCGTTCGGGCGCCTCGGACTTCAATGTTTTCCATGCTATCTCGTTTGTTACCAAAATTATTTACTCAGTATCGCATAATACGAAGCAATATTAATCCTTGATCAATGAAAAATCCTTACTTATAGGCGATTAATTATTGCCAAGCTTATGGTAGAATCCCAACCTCAATTTTTCATAGAGTAAGATCACGCAGATAATGACCGCATCTTCACTTAATTCACGAGAAAAACGCGCCGCTGTATCACTGGCGAGTGTGTTTGCATTTAGAATGCTCGGCTTGTTTATGCTGATGCCTGTATTGGCTATTTATGGACAATCGCTTGAAGGTTTTTCGCCTATTTGGATTGGTTTTGCCATTGGTGCGTATGGTTTAACGCAAGCTGTACTACAAATACCTATGGGTCGATTATCCGATAAGATTGGTCGTAAAAAGGTTATTGTTGGTGGCTTAGTTGTATTTGCTATTGGCTCTGTAGTTGCTGCATTAGCTGACTCTATCCAAATGGTTACCGTAGGCCGTGCTTTACAAGGTATGGGCGCAATAGCCAGTGCGCTACTCGCGTTTGCTTCAGATTTAAGCCGCGATGAGCAACGACCAAAAGTAATGGCCGTTATTGGTATGAGCATAGGAATGAGCTTTGCCTTTGCTATGTTACTTGGGCCAATTGTCGCCGCTTCGTGGGGTATTGCAGGTGTATTTTGGTTGACTGCTATTTTAGCTGTCTTTGGTATATTTATAGTGACCATGCTAGTGCCAAAGGCGGTAAATAAAGCGCCCAAAGGCGATACATTAGCAAGCTTCAGCGACATTAAAAAATTAATTAAACACCCTCAGTTAGCACGATTAAATGCAGGTGTATTGTTATTGCATTTAACGCTAACCACAATTTTTGTGGTACTGCCGAGTCAATTAATTAAAGATGGCTTGGTTGCCGACCATCACTGGTATTTGTATATTCCAGTGCTATTTTTAGCATTTTTATTAATGGTACCAATAATGATTGTGGCCATTAAAAAAGAGAAAGAAAAACAAGCATTTATTGGCTCGGTAGCCTTGTTAACTATTAGTATGTTAGCAATGTCGGTATGGGTTAATAGTGTAGTAGGCATTGCTGTGTGTATGCTGCTTTATTTTGTGGCGTTTAACTTTTTAGAAGCCACTATGCCTGCGCTTGTATCGCGAATAGCACCTGCAAGCCAAAAAGGTTCAGCAATGGGAGGCTACTCATCTAGTCAGTTTTTAGGCGCCTTTTTAGGCGGTATGTTAGGTGGCTATGTAGCACAAACTACAACGACGCAAGCTGTGTTTGCGGCAGCGGCACTTGTTGGGTTAATATGGCTTATTATTGCGTGGAAAATGCAAGTCCCACCCAAAAGTAAAGTTATTAGTTTAATGACCAAATTAGATTCTGAAGAGCATGCTCAAGTACTTGCTTCTCAGTTAGTTGCTTTACCAGGTGTAATAGAAGCAACTGTAGTTCGCGATGAAAGTCGCAGCTATTTAAAGATTAATGATAAAGAATTTGACCTAGACCAAGCGCGTAAAGTCGCTGGTTTAATCTAACATTTATAGGAGATGGTTCCATGGCACGCGGTGTGAACAAAGTAATTTTGGTTGGTAATTTAGGGCAAGATCCTGAAGTTCGTTATATGCCTAACGGCAACGGTGTAGCAAATATTACCCTAGCAACTTCGGATAGCTATAAAGATAAGAACACTGGCCAAATGGTTGATAAAACTGAGTGGCACCGTGTTGTATTTTTTGGCAAGTTAGCTGAAATTGTTGGTGAATATTGTCGTAAAGGTTCACAAATTTATGTTGAAGGTAAACTTCAAACACGTAAGTGGACCGATCAACAAGGCCAAGAAAAATACACTACAGAAATAGTTGTAGATGGCTTTACTGGTCAAATGCAAATGTTAGGCGCACGTGGTGGCGATCAACAAAGTGGTGGTTACCAAGGTAATCAATCACAAGGTGGAGGTTACCAAGGTAATCAAGCGCAAAGTGCTCAACAAAGCGGTGGTTACGGTCAAAATAATCAAGGCCAAAATAACCAGCAACAAGGTGGTTATGCTCCACAACAGCAAGCAGCACCTGCAGCGCAGCCAAAACCGGCTCCAGCACCACAGCAGCAAAGTAATCAATACCAGCCGCAAGGCGGCTTTGCACCACAACAAAATAGTGCACCGCAGCAGCAAGGTGGTTTCGCTCCTAAACCACAAAGTGCTCCGCAAGGTGGTGCATCAAACCCAATGGAACCAACCATTGATTTTGATGACGATATCCCGTTCTAAATGATATAAAGTTATTAGTGTAAAGATAATTAGATTCTTTACACTTTTTACTCTAAACCCAGTATTCGTACTGGGTTTTTTATGCGTATTGCGCTGTGATGATAATCCAAAAACTATCAATATAAGACCTCATTAGGCTGTAAAGTGAAATAGTATTGTTGGTAATGTTAAATTACAGTAAATTTTATCTTGTATTTAATTGATATATATATCGTTAACACTTACCATTAAACTACTTTCCTCTGATTACACAATGAGAAACATGAAAACTAATATCTTATTTTTATTTCTTGTTTTTCAATTCTTGAGCCCTAGTTCACACGCTCAAACTCCTTCAAATGTTACTCATATTTTATTTATAAATTCAACAAATCAAGATATGCCTTGGTATAAAAGTGTTGAGCTTGGACTGCGTACAGAGCTTACAAAACGTTCTTTTAGTTATGAACTATTTGTCGAAAATATGGATGTAAATCGCTTTGATGAAGTTAATCAAAAACAGTTAATGAAAGACTACCTCAAACAAAAATATAAAAATAAGCACATCGATATCATCGTTACTCAGTCGCCTTCTGCAGCGACGTTACTATCTCAATTAGATGATTTTTTTATAAATGCTCCACGAATATACTTAGAGCCAGGCGCCCAGTTTAATCTACCAAAAAAGACCAGCGGAGCTGTGATCCAAGCTAAATTAGATTATGCGCAAGCAACAGCAAATGCTGTTAATTTAATGAAGCCTAAAAAATTGATCGTGATTTTAGATACAAAAAACGATATTGGTATGAGCTTTCATCGAGGACTATTTTCGGTTATTAACCGTGATTTTTCGTATTTAAGTGTAGAAAAGTGGTTTGATCTTCCATTACCAGAATTACTCACCAAAGTAAGAAATGCCCCAGCAGATTCAATTATTTTATTTACCCCCATTTTTAGGCGTTACGATAATAAATCACTTAGCCCTTATCAGCTAGTAGAGCGATTAGCTGAAGCAAGTTCAGCGCCCGTTTTTAGTTATTGGGAGGTACTATTAGGTTCAGGTGTTGTTGGTGGGTATGTATTGTCGGGTGAAAAAATAGGTAAACGTATTGCCGATTCAATAGTTTTTTATAATGAAAATAAAGCGTTAAATGAAATTAGTGGTGAAGGGCTTAGTACATACTCATATGATTGGCGACAATTAAGTAAGTTTAATATTGCTCCGCAGAGCTTGCCAGAAGAGTCAATTATCTCTTATTACGAGCCAACTTACTTTGAGAAAAATAAAATATTAATTTACAGCGCTACTGTAATTATTTTTATTCTTAGCAGTTTTTTAGTTTTTTAGTTTTTGTTTTGTTTTTAAACCAACGCCGCATTCAACTTTTAAAAGAGCTTGATGAAGAAAAGCAAAGATTAGAGTCGCGCGTTGAAGAGCGCACTGAAGAGCTTTTGCACGCCAAGGAAGAAGCAGAGCATCTGACATCCGCTAAGTCTGAGTTTTTAGCAAATATGAGTCATGAAATTAGAACCCCTATGAGTGGGATTATTGGTTTGACTAATATTTTGCTCGAAAAAGGTTTACCTGGTGAGTATGAGTATTATTTAGATAAAATTAAATACTCCTCAGATCAACTCCTGGTGGTTATTAACGATATTTTAGACTTTTCAAAAATTGAGTCTGGAAACATTAACCTTGAGGAATTTCCTTTTTCTGTAAATTCGATTGTTGATTATATCAAAGCAACCTTCAATGAATTGGCCCAAAGTAAAGGGGTCACATTTGATATTGTCATTGATGAGGCAGTTAAACTGGACTTAATCGGCGATGTAGTGCGAATAAATCAGGTGCTGTTAAATTTATGCTCTAACGCAATTAAATTCACCCCTCACGGCACTGTATCGGTTTTAATTGAGTCAAGAAAGTTATTAGACGATCCGCAAAGTGTTTGCTTATATTTTACAGTTAAAGACTCAGGTATTGGCATCGCTGAGGATAATCTTAGTAATTTATTTGAATCATTTACTCAGGCAGATAGTTCTACAACTAGGAAGTTTGGTGGTACAGGGTTAGGTTTAACAATTAGTAAGCGTTTATGCCAATTGATGGGTGGTGATATAACAGTACACAGCACTCAAGGTGTGGGTAGTGAGTTTGTAGCTTCGGTGGAAGTTAAATTGAACAACCAAGCGTTGATTGATGATACGCCTAACCTAATCTTTACTGATCCGTTTGATGTATTAATTATAGATGATAATGAAGAGGACCTTAAAGTAATTGAAAATCAGTTTACAGCTATGGGTTTAGCATGTACTGCGTGCTCGTCTGCTAAGCAAGCTATTGATATTATTGAACAGAATAAAGAAAAATTTAAAGTCATTATTGTCGATTGGATAATGCCAGCGATGAGTAGTGAAACATTTTTAACGCGTATTTATAATATTAATCCCCAGCTTTGCAGTAATATAATTGTACTTACAAGGGATCATGAGGTTTTACTTAATGATGTGGCTAACAAAATAAATATAAACACAATTTTGCAAAAACCTGTTTATTCGAGTGTCTTGTATAAGGAGGTGAGCAGTAGAGTGTTAGGTTTTTTTAATGAAGTGCCTAAAGTAAATACTGTGAGTGAACAGTCGCTGGCGGGTATTAAAGTATTAGTTGTGGAAGATAATTCAATCAATCGACTCATAGTTACCAACATACTAGAAAATAGCGGCGCTCAGGTTTACTTAGTTGATAATGGATTAGAGTGCATCCAAACAGTAAAATTAGAGCCGTTTGATATAATTTTAATGGATATTCATATGCCTATCATGGACGGTGTTGAGGCGACTCAAATTATTCGTAATGATAGTGATGAAACTATCGCAAATATTCCAATAATTGCCTTAACAGCTAATGTTATGAAAGATGATATTACACGATACTTATCTATTGGCATGAATGCTCATGTTGCAAAACCCATTAAAACACAAAAACTACGTGAAACTATAATTCGCTGTTTAAATAAATAGTTGCGCTATATAAATAACTTAATATTTTTATCAAATACCTTCCGCCATCCCTTCCATTGGCTTGAGCCGATTTTTTAATAACTTAAAAAAATTTATAAAATAGAATTTGACTCACGCGTGTTTGCATGTGAAATTCCACATATTCGATTTTTCGTATATTCACTTGGTAAAGGTTGAGTTATAAATGTCAGAAGTTAATGGGTTACCAAATACAAATAAAATACACAGCGTTGTTCCACATACTAAAAATTTTAATGTTAGTTTTTCTGAGCACAAACCTAAAATTTTATTGTTATATGGATCATTAAGAGCGCGTTCTTATAGTAAGTTGGTAATAGAGGAGAGTGCACGTTTATTAACGTATTTTGGTGCTGAGGTTAAAATTTTTAATCCTGAAGGTTTACCTCAAACCGATAGTGAAGATGAATCACACCCTAAAGTACAAGAGTTACGAGATTTAATGCTTTGGTCAGAAGGGCAAGTATGGTGCTCTCCAGAACGTCATGGGTCAATGACGAGTATATTCAAAAACCAAATTGATTGGATACCACTCAATTTAGGTGGTGTAAGGCCAACGCAAGGTAAAACACTCGCAGTGCTGCAAGTTTGTGGTGGATCGCAATCATTTAATGTAGTGAATCAACTACGAGTATTAGGGCGTTGGATGCGTATGGTAACAATACCAAATCAGTCCTCAGTGCCACAAGCTCATTTAGAATTTGAAGAAAATGGGCGCATGAAACCCTCTCCACTTTATAATCGGATTGTTGATGTTATGGAGGAGTTGATAAAATTTACTTTGTTATTACGAGATCAAAAAGATTACTTTGTAGATCGTTATTCTGAACGTGTGGAATCTGCAGAAGAACTTAGCCAACGCGTTAATCAAAGCTCTATTTAGGACAGAACAATGGGATTATTTGAACGTTATCTTTCTGTGTGGGTAGCCTTAGCTATTACTTTTGGTATTGTAGCTGGTTCTATAATGCCAAGTGCATTTAGCTTAATTGCTGGTTTTGAATATGCCCATGTAAATATTGTAATCGCAGTACTTATTTGGTTGATGATTTACCCAATGATGGTGCAAATTGATTTTTCATCAATTAAAGATGTAGGTAAAAAACCAAAAGGGTTAGTGCTCACTATCGTTATTAATTGGCTTATAAAGCCCTTTACTATGGCGCTACTAGGCTGGTTATTTTTTAAGGGTATTTTTGCCGATTTTGTTGACCCACAAACAGCTACAGAATATATAGCTGGTATGATTTTGTTGGGTGTTGCGCCTTGTACCGCTATGGTGTTTGTGTGGAGTCAATTGACAAAAGGCGATGCTAATTACACCTTAGTGCAGGTATCAATAAATGACATAATTATGATTTTTGCCTTCGCACCTATTGCAGGGCTATTACTTGGTGTGACTGATATTACTGTACCTTGGGATACACTGCTATTATCGGTGGTATTGTATGTACTTATCCCGCTGGTGGCCGGTGCTGTTACCCGTAAAAAGCTTGATAAAGAAGATGACCATACGTGTTTAAATAACTTTTTAAAGGTAATGAAACCTTATTCTATTATTGGCTTACTCGCGACAGTAGCGCTATTGTTTGGTTTCCAATCGCAGATATTAATAGAAAAACCAGAGGCAATAGTTCTTATTGCAATCCCGCTTTTAATTCAAACTTACGGTATTTTTGCGATTGCTTATATTGCAGCTAAAAAAATGGGGCTTGCACATAACATAGCGGCGCCTGCATGTATGATTGCCACTTCAAACTTTTTTGAGCTAGCTGTTGCGGTTGCTATTTCATTATTTGGTTTACATTCTGGGGCTGCACTTGCCACTGTGGTGGGAGTGTTGGTAGAAGTCCCCGTAATGCTAAGCTTGGTATACTTTGCAAATAAAACCCGCCATTGGTTTAATTAAGGCGGTATGCAGCATAATCTCTGCTGGCATACTTTTTAAAATGATCTGTCGATGGCTTTCATCTATTTACAGAATAAAGGGCATAGCTGTTTATTTTTGTAAGTTCTCGTTTATCTGAGTGTTTTTTGTTTAGTACTATTAATAAACGTTTAAACTTAGTTTGCAGCCTTGTGCTTCTATAGATATTGAACAACACTTTAGTTATCAATATAACGAGTGGCAGGCTATGCAAAAGAGTAAACTCTGGCTTTTAAAGTACTTCAAAGGTATCTCTTTTGTTTTGTTTTTGATGATACTTATTAGTTTTAATTTCATTTTAAATGATGCATTACATCAAAAAGCACATGTTTCTGGGCAGCAGTTTGTTAAACGCGTTTATGAATTAAATTTATCTCCCTCTATAAATAATGAAGTGTTGGTCGCATTAGCTAAAAATGAAGGCTTTAAGTTAGAGCTGCAAAATTCTTCTGATCACTTTAGGAACTTAGTAAATTTAGAACGCGAAGTTTTTACTTTTAAAACGTTAAGTTTGAGCCTTTATCACTATCCAGTGTGGGTAACACAAAGCTACTTATTTATATTTTTGAATCTGATTATATTAGGCGCTGCTAATTGGTCTTATCGCTGGTGGAGCCTGTTAAAAGTCAACCGTAAAGTAATGCTTAAAAATACAGTTATACAGCCGACTAAAATTATTCAACAAAGGTATAAAAATACTCAACTAATCGAACAGGCAAAAAAATGTGATTTAAGTTCTTTGTATGGAGTTAATACTGCATCACATAACTTATTTTTACTTATTGAGTGTGATTGTAGCTATGATAAAAAAACGGATATAGAAGCCAATTTTAAAGTCTTAATTACTAAAAAATTAGCCGAACTTAAAGGTGTGTCGGTAAAAATACTAAACTCTAATTACTTAGCGGTTACCTTACCAAACATTTCTATTAGCGAGTTGAATAGCTACGTTGAAAAGCTTCATAAAAATGTGTTTTTAATATGTCAAAATCATCAAAAAAATATTACTCATAAAAATATTAAAATAGGTGCGTGTGATTATCAATTAGGCGCTGATCAAGTGGCGGTTTATAAGCTAGCAAAATCAGCACTCGCGCTATCACAAAGCAGCCTATTGCAGCATTGCCACCGTTTAACGTTAAATCACTGCCAAGAAAAACACCTCTCTAGCAAACAGGTTATAGAAAACATTAAAAAGAATAAATTTATATTATTCTTTCAGCCTGTATTTGAACTCTCTAGTGGAGATATCCTGCAGCATGAAGCTCTTATTCGGGTTAGGCATAGCCAACTTGGTTTACTGGCCGCTCGTTATTTTATTAAGCAGGTTTATAGTGATCAAGACGCTTTAATATTAGATAAAGCTGTAATAACACAAGTCAAAAAGCTAATGCTCAGTGAGTCTTCGGCTTTAACAGTTAGTGTAAATCTACACCCTAAAAATTGGTTTAATACTGTATTTTGGGAGTGGTTAGCCAATCAAATGGCAGAGCTTAAGTTAAATACTAAATTACAATTTGAAATAAGTGAGGCAGAATTTTTTACTCATAGAGAGTCGATAACTAATGCACTCAATGTTATTAAAAAAGGGCATTCACATATTGTGATTGATAATGTAAAAAGCAGCGAGAAAGTAGCCATGCTAGTTGATTATAACCAAGTATGTGGGCTTAAGTTATCTTACGAACTGGTTCATTTATTAGATGAAAAAACTCAAAGTCAAAAGAAAATAAAAAGGATAGTCGAAGCCGCTAGTCTTTTAAATCTACCCGTATACGCGGTGGGCGTAGAGACTCAAAAAGAGCTACTTACGCTTACCAAATTGGGAGTGGTAGGAGCTCAAGGTTTTTACTTTTCAGAGCCACTTCAAGAGTTTACGCAAGCGGTATTTAATTAAGGTCTAGATTAACCCTCTATATTTAAGCCCATTTAAGCCTTGAAGCCCGCCAGTATGAACAGCAATAATTTTACTCCCAGATGGGAAATAATCTTGCTCAATAAGCTGCCACAATGCATACATCATTTTTCCGCTATAAATAGGCTCAAGCGGTAGGTTGTGTGTGCGGCCTATATCTTGGCAAAACTGCCATAACTCAGGTGAAAACTTACCATAGCCACCATCATGAAACTCTGTGAGTAACTGCCAGTTAGTTTGATTATTAGCTTTAGCGCTCAGCTTTTTTATTTCTTCATTTAAATAATCAGCTTGTTTTAATACCGCGATACCAATAACTTGTGTTGTTGAAGCACTGCCTTCTATTAGTCCAGCAAGTGTGCCACCACTACCTGTAGGACAAACTAAGTAGCTATGTTCGGGTAAGCTTTGTACTAATTCTTTACACCCTAATAAAGCATGTTCATTTGTACCACCTTCAGGGATGATATAAGCATTTGGAAAGCGCTCTTGCAGAGCATTAAGGTAATCGATGTTGTGGCGTTTTCGATATTCTATACGATTAACAACATGCAGGTTCATACCACAATGTTTTGCAAATTGGATTGTTGGGTTGTTGTTATCCAGTTCTGGTCCGCGAATAATCGCGCGAGTTTTTATATTAAATTCTTTTCCTGCCGCTGCGCAGGCATGAATATGGTTTGAAAACGCACCACCAAAAGTCAGAAGCTCTGTTTTATTTATCTTTTGCATATACGCTAAATTGTATTTTAATTTACGCCATTTATTGCCACTTATTAGCGGATGGAGTAAATCATCACGTTTTATACCTAAACAAATATTTCTCTTTTTTAGAAACGAGCTATCTAATTGTTGAATATAGTTATTTTCATCTATTTTGAATTTTTCACGCATTTTATTGGTTTTCAATTTGGCAAAGTAGTTAAAATGTACGACACTTATTTCATACTCAATTAACAATAGTAGCTATATGAAAGAAAAGCTGTTTTCATGGTTAAATCGTAGTTTAGATCCAAATACAGCTATTGGTGTTGCAACTTACGCAGATACTGTTAACGCGGTATGTTTAAAAAAACAACGCGACCAATGGATGGTTCACAGTTCTCACAGTGTAAATGTGTCTGAGCAAACCGATTATACCGCTGCAATTGTTGCTTGTACAAATGAGGTGTCTACTGATATTTGTGCAGTTAATTTAGTCATACCGCACTACTTTTATCAAATAGTGCAAATGGATAAACCAAACCTTAGTGATGAAGAAATCATTCAGTCGCTGCCTTGGACTACAAAAGATTTAGTTGATATAGCTTCTGAAAACATTGTAGCTGACTTTATCGATTATCCAATAACGTTACCAATGCAAAGCAGCAAAATGAATGTATTTATTACCAATAAGCTGCAGCTACTTCCGTTTATAGACAGTTTTGAACAAACTAAACCAGTTTTGCGTGCAATGACCTCTGAAGAAATGGTTTTAGTAACTTTATTTGGCTCATACAAAGAGGCGCATATGCTGATTGTGCAGCATGCTAATCATGAACCTCGAATCTTAATTATTCGTGATGGACAATTAGTATTAGCTAGGCGATTAAATGGTTTTTTAGGTATTTCAGACAAGGATCAAAACCAAGAACTAGTAGAGGCGTTAGGGTTAGAAATTCAGCGTTCGATGGACTTTTTTGAAAGCCAGCTCAAGCAACCGCCAATTCGCAGCATACAGCTACAGTGCGATGATTTATCTTCATTAACTCTTAGAGCCGGTCTTGCAGAGTTTTTACAAGTAAAAGTTGTAGATTTTGCGCCTAACTTAGAATTAGCGCAGCAATTAGAGGCAAACTTTTATTATGCGCTCGGAGCAGCCTATCAATTAACAGATCCGGAGTCTGTGCTATGAAAACCCGGATTAATTTTTATCAAAAAACCTTACGAGTACGCCGAGACCCAGTCCCTTTATCGGGAATGATTACACTGTGGTTAGGTGCGCTATTAATTATTGCAATCACGTGGGCTTTTTACAGTTATAAAACTTATTCAAGTGAGCTTGATTTAGAACAAAAAAAGAAATATCTCAAACAAGGAAAAGCTCAGTTAGAAGTTGTAAAACAGCAGCTAGCAGAGAAGCAAAATAAAACAATTTTTATTAATGAGCTAAAAACACTTCAGCAAGAGGTTTTGCATAAGCAGCAAATATTTAGTTATTTAGAGCAAAGCTCAGATCAATCCGCAACCGACTATGCGCAGGTTATGCAAGATTTAGCCAAGTATCACGAGCCTAATATCTGGCTTACCCATATTAAATTTGTAGGGCAAAGTGTCACGTTTCAAGGGCAAGTATCGCAGTCAAAATTTTTACCTATGTGGTTTAATAATTTAAAGCAGTCACCTTTTTTTATTGATAAAGAATTTTCAGTTTTAGAACTGTCAACAAAAGATGGTCTGAGTGAATTTAATGTGGCGACCGACCTTGCTGATAAAGGCGCTAAACCATGAACAACAAGAAAGACAAAGGTTGGCCTATTTGGGCAAAGTATCGAGCTCAATTTGCATCGCTGCAAAAGCGTGAGAAGTATTCCACTGTATTTGTAGGCTTATTCATGGTGATTTACCTCGGCCTGTGGTTTGTTATTTTTCCACAGCAAGATGAAGTTGCTCATATTCGCTCTGAACAAAATGCAGCATTGCAGGAGTTACAGCAGATAAATGCGCAACTCTCCATGTTAAATCAAGCACTAAACTACGACTACACTAAGGTTTTACGCAGTCAAATTGCACAAACCAGAGATGAGTTAGCAGAAATAAATAATCAACTTAATAGTTTTAGCCAAGGCTTTGTAGCGGCTAAAAATGTACCTGCCGTTTTAAAAGATTTGCTCGTAGATAGTAGCGACGTAAAAGTGAGTAGCTTTAATGTCAAACCAGCACAGGCTATCGATGTAGAAAAACTAGGTGAACATGATACGCAAACATTATTTTTTGAGCATCAGATGGTCGTTACTTTAGAAGGTAGCTACTTTAGCTTACAAAAATATTTAGCCGCATTAAAAAATAATCAAGATAAGTTATTAATACAGGAGTTTAGTTATCAGGTACTAGAGTACCCTCAAGCTGAATTAACTTTACAAATTGCTACAGTGAGCGCTAATGAAAAATTTATCGCATTATAATTTATGTTTTTTATTACTTTTGTTCACTTTCGCACCCAGTGCATTAGCGCAATTACGCGATCCTACTCAACCAAATATGTATGTAAATAACAACAAGAGTGTAACTCAAAACACAGAACTTAAATTGCAATCTATTATTAAAAACAGTACAGCATTTAAGGCCATTATTTCAGGCCATATTTATCGAGTCGGTGATGCTGTAGACGATTTTCGGGTGCTAAGCATTAACTCAAAACAGGTTGTGTTAGCAAATGATGATAAACAAATAAAATTAGAATTATATGACTATGAAATTAAAAAATAATTTATCTCATCCGTGGCTTGTTCTTCTATTGTTACCTACATTTTTAACTGCGTGCCATAGCTTTAAACCAGGTAAAGAGATTAAAACGCATATAGAGCAAGAGCTAGCAGAAAAACCAACAAAGCCTAAAGTAATTGCGCCTTTACAAATGCCAAGCGAACTCACACAAAGCTTGTTGTCATCAATAAATAATGAGCAAACTATAAGTGATGATTTATCTATAAAGCGTTTTGATGTAGCCGCTAATGACGTTGAAATAGGCGCCTTTTTTGCAGGCTTAACAGACGATACGCCTTTTAGTGTTGCTGTGCATCCTGAGGTAAATGGCACAATTAGTTTAAATCTTAAAAGCGTTACTTTTAATGAAGTCATTGCTGTTATTAAGCGTATGTATCCTTTAGATATTGTTAATGAAGGACGAATAGTACAAGTACTGCCAGCCAAAATGCGCACAGAAACAATACCTGTAAATTATTTAATGATGCAGCGCCATGGTCAGTCTACAGTGAGTGTGGTTGCTGGTGGGGTTAGTCAATTTGCACAAAGTGGCAGTAGTTTGAATGGTTCAAGTTCAGGTAGTAGTAACCAGCAAAATAATGAGTTTGGCGGCGATAATCAAAGCTTAGATTTAAACGGTTCTCGAATCCAAACAATTAATAAAAATGACTTTTGGAAAGAATTAGAAGTCGCCCTTAAGTCTTTAATTGGCGCAAGCGATGGGCGCTATGTTGTTGCAAGCCCACAAGCTAGTTTGGTAACCGTAAATGCATTACCAAGCGAAATTAGTCAGCTAAAAGAGTTTTTGCGTCAAAGCCAAGAAAACCTGCAACGCCAAGTTATTCTAGAAGCAAAAATAATAGAAGTAACTTTAAAAGATGAGTACCAACAGGGAGTTAACTGGGAGCGTATAGCGAGTGGTTTAGAAGGCGGTATTTCGTTTGCTACAACAGCGGGTTCTACTATTAGTAATAGTATTTCAGCCGCAATTGGTGGAGCGTCATCGCTAACCATTCAAAAAGGAGACTTTAACGGGGTTATTAATTTGCTTGAAACGCAAGGTGATGTGCAAATGCTATCTAACCCTCGAGTTACCGCTACAAACAATCAAAAAGCAGTTATAAAAGTAGGGCAAGACGAATATTTTGTTACTAATGTATCAAGTACGACGGTAACGGGTACTGCTACAACGACCTCGCCTGAGATAGATTTAACGCCGTTCTTTTCTGGTATTGCCCTTGATGTAACGCCGCAAATTGACAAGTACGGCTCAGTTATTTTGCATGTTCACCCTTCAGTAACTGAAACAGAAGAGCAGCTAAAAGTAATTACATTAGACGATCAACGGTTTGAGTTGCCTCTAGCACAAAGTAACATTCGAGAATCAGATACTGTTATTCGCGCTCAAAGTGGCGAAATAGTGGTTATTGGTGGTTTGATGCAAACATCAACACAGGATGAAGAATCAAAAACCCCCGTGTTGGGGGATATCCCACTATTTGGCAATTTATTTAAAAGTATTCGTAAACGCCAAGAGAAAAAAGAACTGATTATCTTAATCAAACCAACGGTTGTTATGCCAGATACTTGGAAAAAACAACAAGGTGAAAGCCGTCAGCTTTTAAAAACATGGTATGAAAACTAACTATGTATTTAAGCTTTTTTAATTTAAGTGAAATGCCTTTCACGTTAACCCCTAACACAGAGTTTTTTTGTGCACTTGAACCGCACCATGAAGCGATGCAAGTGTTAACAACAGCTATTGAAATGGGTGAAGGGTTTATTAAAGTCACTGGTGAAGTTGGGACTGGTAAAACGCTACTTTGTAGAAAGCTATTAAACCAACTTGAGCCAGATTACATTGTGGCTTATTTACCTAACTCTTATTTAAGCCCAGAAGAGCTTAGATGGGCGATTGCCATTGAGCTGGGTATGGATGTAGATAAAGCATTAGATCAGCAAGCACTAGGGCAGCTTATAAATCATCACTTACTCGACTTACAAGAAGATAATGAGCGTGTAGTGCTCTTGATAGATGAGGCGCAATGCTTGAGTTGGGAGACTCTAGAGGCGCTGAGATTATTTACAAACTTAGAAACAGAAAGTGAAAAACTAATTCAAGTTGTGTTATTTGGGCAACCTGAACTTGATGAAAAGCTGGCAAACAACAAAGTAAGGCAATTACGCCAACGTATCAGTTTTTCGTATAAATTACGGGCGATGACTGGCGCTGAGGTTGTTTATTATATTAATCACCGCTTACAAGTTGCAGGGTTTAATAGGCCTCCTTTATTTAATAATAGTATGGGGCTCAAAATTGCTAGAGCTAGCCGTGGAATTCCTAGGTTAGTTAATATTTTATGCCACAAAGCACTATTACAAGCTTACGGTGAAGGGTTAAATATAATAACAAATCGCCATATTCAACTTGCCATAAAAGATACCGAAGACTGCGCAAAGTATCGAACCGGACAATATTGGAGCTACAGTGCTTTAATGTTTAGTGTTTTAGCTATTGCTGCCATATGGGTATGGAGGCAGTTGTTATGAGCGTTATAAATAATATGCTTAAAAATATTGAGCAACGAGAAGCTAAACAAGTAAGTATTCAAGAAGGTATAAGTTTAAAGCCGATATATGATGTAAAAAATATTGCATTTAAAGCCGTAATTTTACTTATTATGCTAAGTGTCATTTTTTTAGCATACCTATATTTACCGACCGCCGACAAAAAAGAGACTCAACGTGAGTCTGTGTTACCACAGCAAAAAATGGTCGCGGTTATAACCTCTAATTTATCTGACTCCCAAGATGAAAAAAGCACTGCAGAACCTATGGTTGAGCAAGAAGCTGTGAAGGCAGTTATACCAATTGAGCAGATAAAACCAAAAGTGGATGATTTAGCTGAACCCAAGTCGAGTGAAGCTACATTATTGGTTTCTCAGCCAGTAGTTGGGCCGGTTGTAATTGCCGAGGTTAAACAAAGCTCTGCACTAGCTAATAATAAAGAGTTAACCGCAAGCGAAGTTACTGTGAGTAAGCCAAAAATTACGCCAATGACTAAAGCTAAGCCTCAAAATACTATGATTAAAAGCGTGGCAGAAGCTAAGTCGCCACAGGCTTTATTGATTGAGCAATTAGCCGCAGCTAAACAAGCAATACAGTTTGGCTTATACAATGAAGCCATTAGTGATTTAAATATTATTTTAGCGCAATTGCCTTTGCACGTTGAAGCTCGAAATTTACTCGCTGCAACTTACTTTAAACAACAAGATATAAATTCTGCGCAACAGGTTTTGCAAGCAGGTATTCGCCAAAACCCTAACGTACTTGAATGGCGTGTAATGCTAAGCAAAATACTCATTATGCAACAACAGTATGAAGGAGTATTGCTGCTTTTAAGTGATGAATTTGAGGCTCAAGCGAATCTTGATTTTTGGGTGCTACAAGGTACTGCTGCGCAAAGTGCGAGTAAGCACCATAAAGCACTTGAAAGCTTTAAACATCTTACACAACTACAGCCTAGTCAAGCTAAGTGGTGGCTGGCACTTGCAACCTCAAAAGATGCATTAGGAGAGTACCTCGATGCTAAACAGCTTTACAAAGTGGCTCTAGATTTAGGTGGATTAAATACAGCTATGACGCAGCATGCATTACAGCGTTTAGTTGCGCTAAAGGAGGCCGTATGAGACCTAGTTTAAAAATGCGCTTAGGGGACTTACTTGTTCATGAGCACATGATCACCGAAGCGCAACTAAGCGAAGCGCTAAACGTTCAAGCTGCGACGGGTCGTAAATTAGGTTCGACGCTTATTACACTTGAGTTTATTAGTGAACCACAACTATTACGTTTTTTAGCGCAGCAATTACAAGTACCTTTTTTAGATATATCACAGCGAAAAATATCAGCTGATGTATCTAAGCTTTTATCTGAGGTTTATGCACGTCGCTACAGAGCATTAGTAATTGAAGACAATGGTGACTCTGTTTTAGTCGGGATGAGCGATCCTGCTGATCTAAGGGGGCTTGATCAACTTGCAACTATGCTTGCTCCTAAACGAATAGATTTAGCTGTTGTACAAGAAAGTCAAATAATGGCTGCGTTTGACAACGTATATCGTCGTACAGATGAAATTACTAACTTTGCAGCACAACTCCATGAAGAATATCAAGACGTAGAAGAGTTTGATTTAAACTCTTTAGGTGATGAAACATCTGATGCAACCGTTGTAAAGCTACTGCAATCAATATTTGAAGATGCTGTGCAAGTTCGCGCATCTGATATTCACATTGAGCCTGATGAAGGTTTGCTTCGCATTCGTCAACGTGTAGATGGCATATTACAAGAGCACACTCTTAACCAAGTAAAAATAGCATCGGCACTCGTGCTACGTTTAAAGCTTATGTCGGGATTAGATATATCTGAAAAACGCCTCCCTCAGGATGGTCGCTTTAATATAAAAGTGCGCAGCCATAGTATTGATGTGCGCCTATCTACTATGCCCGTTCAGCATGGCGAATCAGTTGTAATGCGTTTGCTTGATCAATCAGCCGGATTATTATCGTTAGATGAGACAGGCATGCCAGTACACATATTAAAACGTGTACGCAGCATTATAAAACGTCCGCATGGCATGGTTTTAGTTACTGGGCCAACAGGCTCGGGTAAAACAACCACACTATACGGTGCATTAAGTGAGTTAAACCAACAAGAAAGTAAAATTATTACAGTAGAGGATCCCGTTGAGTATCGTATTGGCCGTATTAACCAGGTACAAATAAATAATAAAATAGGGCTGAGCTTTGCAAGTATTTTACGGACCGCTCTAAGGCAAGATCCTGACATTATAATGGTTGGTGAAATGCGTGACCAAGAAACCGTAGATATTGGATTAAGGGCCGCTTTAACAGGCCACCTCGTACTATCAACGTTACATACCAATGATGCAATTACCAGTGCTATGCGTTTAATCGACATGGGGGCACCGGCTTACTTAGTGGCAAGTTCACTGCGCGCGATTATTGCTCAGCGATTAGTAAGACGAGTATGTAATGACTGCAGAGTACCGTACTTGCCAGATCGCCAAGAATTAAGTTGGTTAAAATATTTAGGCGAAGAGATTACAGATGCTCAATTTTCTAAAGGGCAAGGTTGCACCGCATGTAATCACAGTGGCTATAAAGGGCGTGTAGGTATTTTTGAGTTACTCGAAATGGATGATGCGATGATGGATGCATTACGGGTTAACGACACACAAGGTTTTGCAAAGGCAGCTAAAAATAGTGCTAACTTTTCACCACTTTCAACAATGGCACTAAATTACGCTAAGCAAGGTATTACCTCTTTAGATGAAGTATTTAAAGTGGCTGAATATATTCCAGAAATAGTAGGGGATATTGATGCAACTATATAGCTACAAAGCGAAAGACAGCAAAGGTATGTTGGTTAAAGGCCAATTAGAAGCGAGTAACCAAGCTGGCGTAGCTGATAGTTTAATGAAGCGTCAATTTATACCAATATCAATCTCTTTAGTTGAAACAAAAAATAACATCAAAATTTTTGATAATTTATTTGTCGAAAAAATAACGCTAGACGACATGATTATGTTTTCTAGGCAAATGTATTCGCTATTAAAAGCAGGTATACCAATTATACGAGCAATGGTTGGGTTGGCAGAAACAACACAAAATAAAAAATTTAAAAATGTACTAATAGAAGTTACCAAGCAGCTCGAACAAGGCCGCGACTTATCCAGTGCAATGGCGATACATAACGAGGTATTTAGCCGTTTAACAGTATCCATGGTAATGGTTGGTGAAGGCTCTGGACGATTAGAAGATGCGTTTTATCAACTCGCTATTTATTTTGAGAAAGAACAAGAAACCCGAAAGCGTATAAAAGCAGCTATGCGCTACCCTACTTTTGTTATTTTGGCTCTAGTAGCGGCTATGATTATTTTGAATATTTTTGTTATTCCTACCTTTGCCAGTATGTTCGAAAAATTTGATGCTGAATTGCCATTAATGACTCAAATATTAATTGGCACTAGCAGCTTTTTTGTTAACTACTGGTGGTTATTGTTGGTGATGGGTATTGGTTCTGTTTTTGCTTGGAGGCGTTATTTAAATACAGAGCCTGGACGCTTTAAGTGGGATCAATATAAATTAAAAATTCCATTTATTGGGGATATTTTAAAACGGACATTGCTTGCGCGCTACAGTCAAAGTTTAGCTATGGTATTGCGCTCCGGTGTGCCTATGACCACTGGTTTATCACTAACAGCGCATGCCGTAGATAACAGCTATATGGAAAAAGCGATTATTACTATGCGCCAAGATATAGAAAAGGGCGATAGTTTACTCAGAGCCTCAAAAAGTTCTCAGCTGTTTTCTCAGCTTGTATTACAGATGGTGGCGGTAGGTGAAGAGACAGGTCGGGTTGATGAGCTCTTACAAGAGGCTGCTGATTATTATGAGCGTGAAGTTGATTACGACTTACGGAGCTTAACTGCAAAAATAGAACCTATTTTAACTGTGTTTGTTGCCATTATGGTGCTGATTTTAGCGTTGGGTATTTTTATGCCGATGTGGAACATGATGTCCGCGATTAAAGGTAATTAACCAAGTGATTGCATCAAAGGCTTACTCAAAAGGTTTCTCATTATTTGAGTTAGTTATTGTTGTGATTTTACTGGCAGTAATTTTGAGCTTTGCTATACCTCAATATATAGGTATTAAAAATCAAGCGCATAATGCAAGCGTTGACGCTATAGCAGGTAGTTTCTCATCGGCCGTTGGCATGGTTAGGGGTCAATGGGAATTAGAAGGTAGGCCAAACAGCAGGTCAAACAAAACATTTGTTAACTATGCAGGGGTAATAGTTGGTGTTGATGGGACGTTAGGTACACCAACAAGCGATGAAACAGAAAAAAAAGATACTCGTGCAGAAGTTATAAATGCGAATAAATGCCGCCAAGTTTTGAATATAATTTTACAAGATGCACCCAGTAGTACGTTAAGTAATGAATTATCGATAATAAAAAGTGTAAGTTTTTTAGTTAGGTACAATGCAGAAAATACGCAATGCGTCTATTATTTAACTCACACCATTGATGTTAAAAGTATACCTACCAATACAGGGGAAATATCAGGTTTAACAGGTTTTTCATACTTTGCTAAAACAGGCAAAGTAAAAATATTTAAAAATTAAGTAATTAAAAAGAGGCTTACTTATGAAAACGCAATCGTTAAAAAGTTTACCAATGAATAAACAAGCAGGTTTTACACTTGTTGAATTGATCATCGTAATTGTTATTTTAGGCATTTTAGCTGTTACCGCAGCACCTCGCTTTTTAAACTTGCAAGGTGATGCCAATGCTTCAACACTTGAAGGCTTACAAGGGTCGATTCGCAGTGGTATGAATATTGTGAATGGCAAATCTATTATTGCTAGTGATCACAAAAAGGATGAGGCTACAGTTACAGTAGATACTGGTGTAGCAGTACCTACTGTTTATGGTTATCCAGCAGCAACAGAAGAAGCCTTTGAAGCATTTTTAGATGTCAACTTTGCAGATGGAACACCAAATGCAATTGATTCAGCTGATTTCAATTTATTTGTAAACGATACAACAGTAACTATTTTTCCTAATAGTTACACTGTGGATGCAACTACTGTTGATGATTGTCGAATTGAATACACGCAAGCTACTGCGACGACAGGCCCTGTAGTTGTAACTCCTCCAGTGATTACACTTGTTACTACGGGTTGTTAATTACATAAATGATAAGCAGTAGTAAGCAACGATTGCGTGGCTTCACACTCATTGAGTTAATTATTACTCTAGTGATATTGGGAATACTGTCGGTAACGGCAGTTCCCAAATTTCTGGGCAGCTCAACAGAAGACGCCTATTCGTATCGAGACCGTACTTTAAATGCACTTAGGACAGTGCAGCTACGTGCAATGCAAAATACAGCAACAACAAGTTGCCATACCCTTTATATAACCTCCACACTTATTGCTCCCTCCGCACCCGATACATGTACCGGTGGAGCAGATACCAATAACACCGATCATTTAGTGGTACAAATAAACACGCAAAGAAGTGATATAACATTTAGCGCTTTAGATAGTAACGCGAATATATTTACCCAAATTAGTTTTGATCCTTTAGGTAAATCAAATCAAACCTGTACTACGCAGTGTCGAATAGATGTTGGATTAGCTGGCGTATGCATAAGTGGTGAAGGGCTTATATATGCGTGCCCTTAAAGTAAAAGGTTTTACTCTAATAGAGCTTATTATTGGCATTGTCATGTTTGCAATTGCATTAAGTATTATTACAGCTTTAATTGCCCCACAAGCCAAAAAAAGTGCAGAGCCGATTGTGGCTTTAAGAGCCTCTGAATTTGGTCAATCACTAATGAACGAGATTCAAAGTAAGTCGTTTGATGAGCACAGTGATAGAAGCGCACCTTTTAGGCGGTGTGGCGAAATATCTATAGGTGCTGAGGCTTGTACCGCACCTGCTGACTTCGGAGTAGATAACTCAGAAACCAGAACTAGTTATAACGATGTAGATGACTATATTGCACTGTCTAACCAGCCTATTACTAATAGCTTAGGTGAGGTGTTAAGCGAGTACAGCGACTTTAATTTAGTTGTTACTGTTGAGTACGATAGCGACTTTAACGAATCGACCACCAACGATGGCACAACCTTTAAGCGTATTACTATTGAAGTAACATCACCCTTAGGCGAAGTTTACGGATTTAGTGCATATAAAGGGAATTACTAATGCAAAGAGCTAAATACCAAAATGCATTTACCCTTATAGAACTATTACTTGTCATGGTTATTATTGGTATTTTAGCCGTAAGTGCATTTTCATTTATTGGTGCTGGGGTCAGTATTTACTCACAAGGGGTTGAGCGCCAAGAAGCAGTAGCTCAGGCCCGCTTTTTAATAACGCGACTTAGTAAAGAGCTTCGCCATGCTACGCCAAACTCATTAAGGCTCTCTTGCGATAACAGCACTAGCGGAGCATGTAGTGCTCAGCAGTGCTTAGAATTTACGCCGTTTTTATCAGCGACTCACTATACAAATTACCTACCTACCGTAGCGCCTTTTAATGTTAGCGCTGTTGATTTTGAACTTAATAATTTAACGCAGCCGCAAGTTGGAGATTGGGCAACAACTTACCCGTTAAGCAGCGCTGATATATACGATGAGAATAATAATAAGCGTTTAAAACTATCAGCATTTAATAGCTCCACCACTAGTGCAATTGATGAGTGGCAATTTAGTAAAGCGTTTGCCCAAGAGTCGCCAAGTAAGCGCCTTTATTTACTCTCTCAACCTGTAAGTTTTTGCGTTGAAGGGCAGTATTTATATAGATATACCGATTACGGTTTTACAGTTAATCAATTAGATGCCGTGAGCTTACAAATAAGCAGTGGTGTTAAACGTGATTTATTAGGTATTTACATTGCCAATAATTTAGCGAGCGATTTATTTTTTACTCTTGATGCGCTCTCCCTACAAAGAAACGCTGTGCTTAATGTGAATGCGCAAATGCAATTTAACGATACTGAAGTAATGAATTTTAACCATGAGGTGCATATTCCTAATGTACCTTAAAAAAAATCATCACGGAAAAGCCTTACCCAGTAAACAAAAAGGGAACTTAATAATTGTTTCTTTGGTAATTATTGTTGCTTTATTAGCACTAGGATTAGCATTAGTTAAAGTGCTTTCTGGTGCATCTCAACAAAATACCATTGAGTATTACGGCGCTCGCGCTTTTATGGCGGCGCAAAGTGGATTAGAAAGTGGTTTAACGCAACTCTTTCCAATAAATAGCTCAGTGCAAAGCTGTGCATCAGTTACAACTAATTTAACCTTTCAAACTGCATATTTAGCTAATTGTAACGTGCTGGTGAGTTGCGATGAATATATAGACCTACCCGACAGCAGCACAACAAACGGGCTTGTTAATATTTATTACTTACAAAGTAGTGCAACGTGCGCCGCAATTGATTGCCCTGCAGGAAATGATTGCAGAAAGGATTATTGGGAAACACAAAGAACACTCAGTGTGGAGGCTAAAACTTTACCATGATAAAAAGTGCATTAGTCATTATATTTTTTAGCTGCGTGTTACTTTGTAATCACGCAAATGCAGTGCCTCCAAAAATCGAGGGCCGTTATATAGAGCTGCAAGATACATACACATCGCCTGTTTGGACAAAAGTAAATTTTCAACAGCAATATATAACGCCTCCTGCTGTATTTATGCTCTCAACAAACCAAGGTGGAAACCCTGCAATAATAAGAATACGTAATATAACCACAACTAGCTTTGAGGCCTTACCGCTTGAACCTTCAGGAGAAGATGGTGGGCATATTAGTATGGGGGCGCACTATTTAGCTGTTGAGTATGGTGTGCATCAATTTCCAGACGGCACAATTATGGAAGTGGGCAGTACAGACTTATTACTCGAATTACAGTATGGCTCTAAGTCTGGCTTTGCTCCACTGACACCTAAAGGCTATAAGTCTTTAACATTTGCTGAACCGTTTACTCAAAGGCCAAACTTTTTCCATTCGTTACAAACACTCAATAGCATAGACAGCAATCCACCTTCTGAGGCATTAATTCCGTTTTTAACAGTTGCAGTAGAAAGTAATTCTCTATCTGCCAGCGGCGTTAATATTGCTTTAGAGGCATCTGAAACAGCACTTGGGCTCATAAAAAACGAAACTGTTGCTTACATGGCAGTGGAGCCAGGAAGTAACCGCACATTTACTGACGATAATGGCGTTGAGGTATCGTGGGAAACTTTTTTCACAGGCTTTGAAATTGACGGTTGGAGCGATGGCTGTAATTACTTTAGTTTTACTAATAACTTTAGTGTGGCTCCTTTGGTGGTTGCAAGTAAAAACTCACGCCAAGAAGATGATGGCGGGTGGCTACGCAGCTGTAACCTAAGGACTGACAGGCTAGGACTTGTTGTTGACGAAGATCGTGATGGCGATAACGAGCGCCGTCACGTAAACGAGGAAGCATCAATACTCGCCATGACCAGTACCTTTGTGTTTAACGGTGATATTTTAGATTGTGATACCTTGTTCCCTGGCGCTATTTCTACTTATAACAATGGTGAGGTGCAGTTAGTTCAGGGGGTAGAAATAACAGATGGCAATGCGCAGTTTGTCACCACCACAAGTTTAATTTCTACTGCGCTGACGAGCCCTCCTTTGTGTAATGGTCAGGCGTGTGTTGCTGGTGGTTATAACTCTTTAGAACCGAATCAAGCGGCGCAGGTGCCAACGGTTACAAATGATGGTAGCTCAACAGGGCCCGTACCTACTTCTTTAGCTGGCGACTATTATTACGATGAGTTGCAGTTAAGTATGCTGGAAACAGAGTACAGAGTAACAGCGCCTACACGTATATTTTTAAAAGACACAACCTCACTATTATCAACTTCATTTTTGAATATAGGTAAAACAAGTATAGTGGTCGAAACCGGCGCGTATTTAGCTATTTATGTTGATGGTGCGGTTGCTATTGCAGCCGATGCAAATATTGCGGGCTATATTGTTGCCACTGGTGAGGTAAGAATCGCTCAAAATGTGACGTATCAGGGGTCAATTACATCGGCTACTCAAATTATTACCGAAGGGAGCTCAACGTTTGACGCTCTACCAGTACCCGAAAGTATCCCTGGTTTTTGTGGCATTTATACACCAGAAACACTGGATCATTATCGTTTAACAATAAGCGATAACAATGCTCTAACGTGTGAAGCTAAAGAGATGACACTCACAGCCTGCGCTAATGATGCCTGCGATTTATTATTTGCTGAGCCGTCTAGTTTAAACCTTTCTCCAGATAATAGTGGTCAGCAAAGTTGGGTTACGGGGGAGAATATTAATTTTACAGGATCAGCGGTTGTCGAATTTGCTAAACGCACCACAGGCAGTGTTACATTTGGATATAACACTGCTGATCCTTCTGCACCTCTTCGTTGTTATATCGGTGGTAATAATGTTGGTTTGAGTGGCTGTAAAGTTACGTTTTCTGATGCTGGATTTATTTTTAATAATGATACAGATGGAAATACTACAATTCCTACTCAGTTATCAGCAAAGCCTTCAAATACTGGATTTAATGCAAAAGCGCTATCTATTCAAGCGGTAAAAACAAATACCACTACGGGCGTATGCGAAGCTGCATTTCCCGCTGGTGGTGATGTAAGCTTAGATTTATCGTATACATGCAGTGCTGGTGCAAGTTGCTCTGATACGGTTTCACTTAGTAACAACAATAATACCTTTGCGGTCGAGCAAGCAGCTAAATCGTTCACGCTAAACTTTGATAGTGAGTCTAAAGCCCCGATTGTTATAAATTATCCCGACGCAGGAAAGTTGAGTTTAAATGTAAATACCAATTTAATTTTAGACCCAGTCACTAATTTATCAGTAAATCTAACGGGGAGTTCAAATGAGTATGTTGTAAAGCCATTTGGATTAGCGATGGAAGTTGCAAGTGATGGCTATGCAGCAGATGCCAATGGAAGTTTATTTAGATTAACTGGCGAAGCATTTGATTTAAAAATGAATGCGGTGCAATGGCAAACAGGGCAAGACACTAACAACGATGGTTACCCAGATAACTACAGCAATATTACAAATAACACCATTGCCAAGCACTTTATTACAGAGCAACCACTTGTAGAGGCATTACTTAAAGCGCCTACGCCAGGCGTTCAAGGTACGCTTGAAGCGATGAGCACTGTTGCCTTTAGTGACACAGGCAGTTTGAGTGAATCTATATCGCAGTATAATTACGACCAAGTTGGCATAATTGATTTAACAGCAGGTCTGCAAGATGCCGATTACTTTGGCGCGGGAGATGTAAAAGGTGAATTATATAACGTTGGCCGTTTTGCACCTTCGCAGTTTCAGGTAGTGGGGGTTCAAGCTGCCGCACAATGCACGCAATACGGCAGTAATTTAACTTACCTTGATCAACCTTTTGAACTCGGCTTTACAGTACAAGCACTAAATCAAAATGGTGAGCTAATGGCTAATTATAAAGAGGGCTTTGATAAGTCCAGTGTAGCCATTAATGCCGAAAATAATGAAGTAGCTAACTATGTACCCGCAACTAATTTTGCTAGCCGCTTAGTAAACCTAGGGAATAATAACTGGGGAGATATAAGCGACGGCCAATGGCAAATGAGTCAAATAAACACCACACTTCAAAGATTAGGTGTAAGGCAAGCAGATGGACCGTTCGCTATGGTCAGTTTAATGGCAACGCTTTCTGACATAGAAGGAGCAACGCTCATTGATGCAAATGATAAACCTAATACACAAACAGCATGTTCGGGTGGCTGTAATAGTGTACGACTAAATACATTACCAATAGAGTTTAGATTTGGACGTTTAGTACTTGGTAATAACGCAGGCTCCGATCTCGACCCTTTACTTATTCCTATGCAGGCTCAGTATTACAACGGCAGTGGATTTGTAAATAACGCAGAAGATAACTGTAGTGTATTTGATCATACCCAAATCACTCAAATATCACCTAACAGCCCGCAATTAGCCTACGAATATGGAACGGGTGTATCTGGCCAGTTAGAGGCGGGAGTGTATCCGGCAAACAATGGTATTTATGCGCAGCCAAATGGTTTGGGTGAATTTACCTTAGAATATAATACTTATGATTGGTTAAAGTGGGATTGGCAGGGGGATGAAACACAGCTTGATCCTCGTACTATTTTACAATTTGGACGCTTTCGAGGAAATGATCGGGTTATTTACTGGCGTGAAACACGCGAATAGTTGTAAACTAAGATAATAATTGAACAAAGCTTGTGTTTTGTGCTGCAAGTACATAGCATAAGGCTTTAATTATAAAAAATAATAACGACCAAATAATTGCCGCTTTTTGGGACTGGAATATATGCGAATTACTCCTTTATCTCTGTTAATTTCAGCTAGTTTGTTAGCTAGTAGTGCATTTGCACAAGACACAGCTACAGTAACTGGAATTGAGTCAGAGATTAGTGTTAAACAGACAGAATACGATAACTCGACAAGAATACTTGAAAAACATCTTAAAGAAGAAAGTCAGTTACAAAATCAACTAGAGCTACTTCGTTCTCGTTCTACAGAGCTAGATAAAGAAAAAAACCAAGCGCTCGATGCGATGAACGAAATGTACCGTCGTTTAATTGACGATCCCACTATTAATATTAGTGCGGCTCAATCACGCTATCAAAAAGCGGTGATTGATCATAAGCAAAACAAAGATGATATTTCTATGCAGTTGGCGGCAATTGCATCCCACCGTAAAGATATAGAGCAAATTCGTGTTGCTAAGCATACGCTTTTAAATACTTTAGAAAGTTTAAAAGAGCAGTTAACTACAGCCAGAGTAGAGCGTTTACGTAACGAGTTTACACGTGAAGGCACGCTTGAAGTTAACCATACGATTAACTGTAAGCGAACAGAAACGCTAGCAGCGTGTGAGCAACGCGGTCAGCAAATGGGGCTACAAAAAGCAACTAAACGCTTTGTAGATCAAATATTTGCAAACTTAACAGAAGAGCGCATTGTTGAGCCAAAACGTAATTTGGCGGGCGCTCAAGTACAAATATTAAGTAGCCATGTAGTTAACAGTGCATTTAGCGGCCAAGGTAACTACAACGTTAACTTAAGCGTAACCATGCGCGGCGAAGTAAACAGTAGCCGTTTATGTAGCTTATTAAGCATTGATAACCGTTATTGTTCTGAGTACGGCACGCCACTTACTGCTGCTTATCAACCCGCGTATAACAATACATTTACTGATAGTCAGTTAACATTCAGTAATAGCGCGGATAATAGCAACACGGTGTCGGTTTCTCGTTTAGAAAAGCAGCCAGTACGTGATTATTCAGTTAAACCTGCATCGGTGAAAAAAGATTACCCTTCTATCCTTAATAAGAAGAAGGATCAATCAATAGAGCTGACATTACGATCAAACGTATACGACGATGAAGTGTTTATCGATGGTGTAAGCTTTGGCTCAACACGCTTGATCACACGTTTACCGCCGGGTATTCACAACATTGAAATACGTAAACTTGGCTATAAGCCTTATCAAGTTCGTGTTGATTTAAATAAAGCACAAACAATTAATGCAAATTTGGTAAAAAAGCCTAAGTCGATTGCTGCACCGACCTATACTCGAGAGCAACCAGAAGTAACAACACGCCAGGTTAGTGAAAACGTTAATGTATTAAATGCAAACGTTGAAACGCCGGTTGTCGTTATTCCTGCAGGCAAATTTAAAATGGGCGATATCAATGGCAATGGTTTAGCTAATGAACGTCCAGTAATTGAAAAAGTAATAGCAAATTCTTTCGCTATGCAAAGTAAAGAAGTAACCGTAGGTGCCTACGAAAAATTTGTAGCAAATACAGGTTATAAAACTCAAGCGGAAAAAAATAAAGGGTGTGCGTATTATTTAAATGGCGAACCAGTATGGGAAGCAAATTTAAATTGGCGTAATCCTGGTTTTGAGCAAGGCAGTGACTTTCCTGCTGTATGTTTAACTTATAACGATGCAAAAGCTTACGCTGAGTGGTTATCGGGTCAAACAGGGCAGCAATTTCGTTTACCTAACGAAGTTGAGTGGGAATACGCAGCACGTGCAGGAACCGAAACAGAATACCCTTGGGGTAACGAAATTGGTAAAAACCTAGCTAACTGTGGTTGGTGTGGTAGTGAATGGTCAAATAGACGTGCATCACCAGTAGGTTCTTTTTCTCCAAATGCATTTGGATTATACGATACCGTAGGCAATGTATGGGAATGGACCGATAAAGAATCAGGTGAGTCTGATGTAGCAGTAAGAGGCGGAGCGTGGAATTTTGCACCAAGCCTTGCTCGTGCATCTACGCGTTTAATTTTAGCGCCTGATTTTAGATCTAACTACATTGGTTTTCGCTTAGTTCGCGAACGATAAACTCAATTAAGGAAGCTTTGCTTCCTTTTTTCACAAATTCACAAAGGCGCTGCGCTTTATATTGCTCATATAGTTGAGCATGTTAAAGTGAGGCAGCTAATATAAGAACGTATTTCAAAGGTCATCCAGCCTCATGTTTAAAAAACTCCGTGGTATTTTTTCTAACGATCTATCGATCGACTTGGGTACAGCCAATACCCTAATTTATGTAAAAGAAGAAGGTATTGTATTAAACGAACCTTCTGTTGTTGCTATTCGCCAAGAACGCGCTGGTGGACCTAAAAGTGTTGCATCTGTAGGTACAGAAGCAAAACAAATGCTAGGCCGTACACCGGGAAATATTAAAGCAATCCGTCCAATGAAAGACGGTGTAATTGCTGATTTTTATGTAACTGAAAAAATGTTACAACACTTCATTAAGCAAGTGCATAACAATAACTTTATGCGCCCAAGTCCGCGTGTACTAATTTGTGTACCGTGTGGTGCGACTCAAGTAGAAAAACGTGCAATACGTGAATCTGCAATGGGTGCCGGTGCTCGTGAAGTTTACCTAATTGAAGAACCAATGGCAGCAGCTATTGGGGCCGGTTTACCAGTATCAGAAGCAACAGGTTCTATGGTTGTTGATATTGGTGGTGGTACAACTGAAGTGGCTATTATTTCACTTAACGGTGTTGTTTACTCATCATCTGTTCGTATTGGTGGTGATAAGTTTGACGAAGCTATTATTAATTATGTACGCCGTAACTTTGGTAGCTTAATTGGTGAAGCGACAGCTGAAAATATTAAGCATCAAATTGGCTCTGCGTTCAAAACTGATGAGCCAATCGAAATTGAAGTGCGCGGTCGTAACCTTGCCGAAGGTGTTCCGCGTTCATTCACGCTTAACTCACACGAAATCCTAGAAGCTCTACAAGAACCGTTAATGGGTATTGTGAGTGCAGTAATGGTTGCGCTTGAGCAATCACCACCTGAGCTGGCATCAGATATCTCTGCCCACGGCATGGTACTTACTGGCGGTGGTGCATTGTTAAAAGATTTAGACCGTTTATTAATGGAAGAAACGGGTATTCCGGTTGTTGTAGCTGATGATCCACTTACGTGTGTTGCGCGTGGTGGTGGTAAAGCATTAGAAATGATCGATGTTCATGGTGGTGACGTTTTTAGTTACGACTAATGAAATTAATGTTTGGACGCACAGTCTCTTTGCAACTGCGACTTTTTGTCGCAGTGCTTTTGAGTATCGTACTCATAGTTGGAGACAGATATACGCAAGGTGGTACCGTTGTTCGTACCAGCCTTAATACTCTAGTTAGCCCACTAATCTATGTTGCTAATTTACCCTACGAATTATTTAGCTTAAGTGCTAAAAGCCTGCATACGCGGGATCAACTTCTTACAGAAAACGAAGCGCTGAAAAAAAAGCAAATGCTACAAAGCGAGCAACTTCAGCAGTATCAATTTCTAGCCAGAGAAAATCAAAAACTGCGTGCCTTATTAGGCTCATCTGCAAAGCAATCAAATCGTAAAATAATTGCTCAAGTACTTTCTGTACATTCAAACCCGTATAGTCATCAGGTTGTTATTAACCGTGGTACAACTGACGGGCTTAGTGAAGGCCAAGCTGTAATTGATGAAATGGGTGTAGTAGGGCAGCTTACAAAGGTTGGTTCAACAACTTCACGCGTGCTACTAATGACCGACACCACACATGCCACACCTGTGCGTATACTTCGTAACGATGTACGAACGGTTGTTGAAGGCATAGGTAAAATTAACGTCGTTAAGCTCTCTCACGTTCCGCACAGTTTAGATGTGCGAATTGGCGATGTACTTGTTACATCGGGTTTAGGGGGCACATTCCCTGAAGGATACCCGGTGGCAGTAGTAACTGAAATAAATCGTGATGAAGGGCGACCGTTTGCACAAGTTTTTGCAGAACCTATTGCGCAACTAGATCGCATTCGTTTGCTGGTTATTTTATGGCGTAATCAACAGGAGCAAATCAGCGATGATTAACCGTTATTCATTGTTAATTGCGCTAAGCATCTTTTTTGCGTTAATAATGGCACTGATGCCACTTCCATTTTCGTTTGAACCATTTAGACCTGACTGGGTTTTACTTGTACTTATGTATTGGTCGCTAGCAGTACCGCATCGTTTAAATATTGGTACTGCTTGGGTTGTTGGTTTATTAATAGATTTAGCGTCTGGCTCACCGCTGGGCGTGAACTCGCTTACATTCTCGGTATGTATTTTTGTAACCGCGAGCAACTTTCAAAAAATTCGTAACTTTTCGCTTTGGCAACAAAGCCTACTAATTGGTTTATTTTTAACGCTGTATCACTTAATGCAGTTTTGGCTAAATCACTTTTTGTTAGGGGTTTATTTTAATCCACAGTACTTATGGCCAGTAGCAACCGGAATGGTTAGCTGGTTTTGGGTCTTTTTACTACTTCGTAAATATCGCAGACATTTTAGGATCAGGTAATGACTACCGCAGTATATTTGGCATCAGCCTCTCCCCGTCGTAAAGAGTTATTAAGCCAATTAGGTGTCGAATTTACACAATTTAGTGTTGATGCAGATGAAAGCCCACTTCCAAACGAGCAACCTAGATCACTTGTTGAGCGTTTAGCGCGCTTGAAAGCCCAAAGCGGTGTAGAGCTTGGATATACCGATCGCCCTGTACTTGGTAGTGATACCGTGGTTGTTATAGACAACGAGTCATTGGGTAAACCTCGCGATAAAAACGATTTTACACACACGTTAAAACGCCTATCGGGTAACACGCATCAAGTTCTTACCGCAGTTGCATTTGCAACGCAAAATGATGTGCTTAGCTGTGTTGTAAGCACAGATGTTACTTTTAAAACCTTAACAGATGAAGAAATTAATGCTTATTGGGAGTCAGGTGAGCCACAAGATAAAGCCGGTGGCTATGGTATCCAAGGTTTAGGCGGCCGCTTTGTAACTCACATTGCGGGTAGCTATTTTTCTGTTGTAGGCTTACCTTTATATGAAACCGAACAATTATTAAAAACATTCTTAAGAAGGTAACATGAGTACAGAATTACTGATCAATGTCACACCGAGCGAAAGCCGTGTTGCCCTAATAGAAAACGGTGTACTGCAAGAAATACAGCTAGAGCGAATCGGTAATCTAGGTATTGTAGGCAATATTTACTTAGGAAAAATAAGCCGTGTACTTCCGGGTATGCAGGCTGCTTTTGTTGATATCGGCCTTGAAAAAGCTGCATTTTTGCATGCATCCGATATTGTAAATAGTGCCTCTATTGTTGAAGGCGTAGACGACGTACCAATAAAAAAAGTACAAGATATTAGAGAGTTAGTTCGTCAAGGCCAATACATTATGGTGCAAGTGGTAAAAGATCCGCTAGGCACTAAAGGCGCAAGGCTCACCACTGATATAACTATTCCTTCTCGCTATTTAGTGTTTATGCCTGATGCGACCCATGTAGGGGTTAGTCAGCGTATTGAAACTGAAGAAGAGCGCTCACGTCTTAAAAAAATAGTCGCAGAATATGGCGATGAAAATGGCAGCTTTATTGTACGTACAGCAGCCGAAGGTGCTAGCGAAGCTGAATTACGACACGATGCTGGCTTTTTAAGAAAATTATGGGAAAAAATAACATCACGTCGTAGAAAAACGAGTAAAGCTAGTATCCTACATGAAGATTTAACGCTTGCCTTTAGAACCCTGCGTGACTACGTAGGCGAAGATATGGAGCGCATTCGCGTTGACTCTAAACTCAGCTATGAAGAACTAAAGTTATTTACAGAAGAGTTTGTTCCACAGCTTTCTCAAGTGCTTGAATACTACCCAGGCGAGCGACCTATATTTGATTTGTTTGACGTTGAAAACGAAATTCAAAAAGCACTACATCGTAAAGTCACACTAAAATCGGGTGGTTATATAATTATTGACCAAACAGAAGCAATGACGACTGTTGATGTTAATACAGGTGCATTTGTAGGGCATCGTAATTTAGAAGAAACAATTTTTAATACCAACGTAGAAGCAACCTCTGCAATTGCTCGCCAGCTTAGGCTGCGTAACTTAGGCGGTATTATCATTATCGACTTTATCGATATGGTAAGTGAGGATCATAAAAGGCGGGTGCTTCATTCACTTGAATCAGCCCTTGCAAAAGATCGCACTAAAACGAATATTAATGGGCTTTCAGCGCTTGGCCTTGTTGAAATGACGCGTAAACGTACACGCGAAAGCTTAGAGCATATTTTATGTGATGTATGCCCAGCATGTTCCGGTCGTGGTTCACAAAAAACAGTTGAAACGGTTTGCTACGAAATACTACGTGAAATAGTGCGTGTTAACCGAGCATACGCAGCAGACAAGTTTATGGTGTATGCAGCGCCGGCTGTAAGTGAGGCCCTACTAAACGATGAGTATCATAACCTTGCTGAGCTTGAACTATTTATTGGTAAGCAAGTCAATATTCAAACCGAGAGCTTATACAGCCAAGAACAGTTTGATGTGGTAATGATGTAATGAAAGCAAAAGCGGTCTGTTTTTTTTGTTTTAGAAAGTTATGGCAGACCTGCGCCATAATTTTGGTATTACTGGCCGTTATTGTTTCAATTTTAAAATATACCCTCCCGTATGCAAACGAGTACAAAGGTGACATAGAAAGCTATTTACACGAAAAGTTTGAAATAAGCTTATCTATTGGCGAAATATCAGCTAGTTGGCAGGGCAGTGGTCCTGCATTAGTGCTAGAAAATTTATCGTTTAAAGATAACGAAACCGCGCCAATATCACTCACCATTGCTAAAACCAGCTTAGAGCTAAATCTATGGGAAAGCTTAAAAGCACTACAACTTAGATCTAATTATTTTGTTATTAATGGTTTTCATACCAGTGTAAATATCACCAACTTATTTAAAACCGGTGATAACGACGAAGTTTCTTTTGAGCAAAAAGAGCTAATTGAAGAACTGTTTTTGGGTAAAACGGGTCATTTTGCAATAGAAAATTCCAGTATTAACTTTATTTTAGAAGATGGTAAAGAACGTAAATTACTTCTTCAAAACATTGTTTGGCAAAATGAAGATGAGCAGCACCTTGGTAGTGGAAGCCTAGCACTGCCGGGTATTTCGGTCGGAGACTTTGACGCGCGCATAGCACTTACCGGAGATACTCTAGAGCAGGTTGCGGGCGACATCTATGTGCAGGCTAATAAGGTCGATGTATCTAACTGGTTAGCGCAATATATAAATACGCAAAAGCAGCAACTGCATAGCGATATTAATTTACAAGCATGGCTAAAACTAGATAAAGGTTTTGTAAGCGATGTGAAAATGCAGTGGTTACCAAGCTTTGTACGCTGGCAGCGAGAAGAGCAAAGCCACCAAGTTAGTTTGAGTGAAGGTGGATTCCATCTATATCCAGAACAAAATAGCTGGCACTTAAAAAGCACCGGTTTAACATTTAATAGTAACGATAAAGCATGGCCAAGTTTAGAGTTTGAAGCCCAACTAGGGCTGCAAAATAAAGTGTGGCTGCATCAAGTTGATTTTGAATTACTGAGTAATCTAGCCGGGCTAAGTAATTTTAATGCACTTGAACCATTTTTAGAACGCCAACCTAGTGGGCAAATAGATCAAGCTTATTTAAGTTTTTCTAATGAACAGCAATGGCAGTTATGGTTTGAGGCTAACAATATTGGCTGGCAAGAATTAAGATCGGTACCAGCAGCGCAAGGGCTTAGAGTAAATGGTTTACTTACCCAAAGTACTGGTCGAATAAATTTATTTGGCGAAAGTGGCACATTAGCCACAGGCGAAAGCTTTAGTAACGACATAAATTATAATCAGCTAAATGTAGAGCTAGATTTAGCTAAGCGAGATGATGGCTGGCATATAAGTAGTGACAATATCTGGTTTGATAATGATGAAGTTACTCTTGCTGCAGAATTACAAATTAGTCTAACAGATGATCCTCGATTAGATCTTTACGCAGAAGCATTCGCTCCAGATGCCAATATTGCAGATCATTACTTCCCATTAAAAGCGATGAGCCCTGAACTTGTTAGCTATTTAAATGATGCAATTAAAGGCGGAGAAGTATCTAAAGCACAGGTCTTATTTGCAGGGCCTTTGTCTGGTTTCCCATTTACTGATGGTAGTGGTCAGTTTGATGTATTAGCACAAATAGACAATGCAACCTATGAGTTTGACCCTGATTGGCCTGCGGTCACTAATGCTAATGTGCAGCTACATTTTGCTAATGAGCGGATGGACATATATAGCCAGCAAGGCAAGTTGGTTAATTTAGATATTGGTAATAGTGTACAGGTGAGCATTGCAGATTTAATAAATGCTGATGAACTTATTGTGCAAATTGATAAAAAAGCAGAGATGGAAAAGTTACATGACTTTTTTGCAGCGACACCTATTGCCAAACCTCTTGCTGAAATTTTTAAAGTTGTACAGGGCAAAGGCGAAGCCGATGCCAGTATTGAGCTTTTAGTAGGCTCTAAGTTTAAAGGCGGAGCCAGTGTTAGCGGCAAAGTTAATTTAAATGACTTGCCAGTATTTATAGCAACGCCAGGCATTGAGCTTAAAAACTTAACTGGCGAGCTTAATTTTAAAAACGACAACATCACACTTAAAAATGCGACTGCGAAGTGGTTGGGCATGCCGCTAAATATTAATTACAGCAGCAAAAGTGATGCTAAAAATTACCAAGCAAACATAGATATAAACGCCAAAATTGACGCCGATACACTAATTGATAGTGGACAAGGTATATTAAAAAATTATTTAAGCGGGCAAAGCGATGTTGATATTGGTTTAGTACTTAATTTTACCGAACAAGGCTTTAATTATCGTGCACAGGTAAACTCAGAACTACTTGGCTTAACGAGTAACTTACCCGCACCTTATAATAAAAATAGCGAACAAGCGTGGGCACTTGATGCAGTAGTTCAAGGTGATGATATTTCTAATCTCATTACAGCAAACGCTAATCAACAGTTTTACTTTAATGCTATTTTAGAAAATGGAAAATCACAGTTTAGTAATGCCCATTTTGTGCTCGGAAAACAAGATTTAGGATTAAACCAAAAAGACTTAAGCGTAAATATAAATCTTGAGCAGAGTGAATTAGTGCCTTGGTTTGATCTGATTGATCAAATAATTAAAGCAGGTAAATCAAACCCAGATAAAGAATCAAAAGGGATTATGCCACCGCTTAATGAGGTGGTCGCAAATATAGGTATGCTTGATGCAAGTAACATCATCTTTAATGATTTTGAAATGCGTTTAGCACCATCAAAAGACGATTTATACCTAAAGCTAAATGCTAAAGAACTTAGAGCTGGGGTTTTTATTCCTACATCACAGCCTAGCCAGCCTATACGAATTAATGCCGATTACTTAAGGCTTAATTTTGCACAGCCTAGCGAGCAATTAATTGAAATAACAGATGTACTTCCTGAGGAAGACTTGAGCTGGCTTACTAAAATACCTGCCATTGAGTTTGAATGTAGTGACTGCAAAATTGATCGCTATCAGCTTGATAAAGTGAGTGCGTCATTATTAGGTGATGGCGAGCGCTTATCGATATCAGAACTTGTAATCGATAAAGGAGATCATGTACTGCGCACTAAAGGGCAGTGGCAAAATGGTTTAACAACGCTAAGTGGTGAGCTTAAAAGTGATGATATAGGCGCATTGTTTGGCGAGTTTGATATTACCTCTGCAATTAAGGACTCTAAAGCTGATCTAAATTATGATCTTACTTGGCAAGCAGCACCTTATGATTTTGATGTGAAAACTTTAAGTGGTGAGGTTACTTGGGATTTAGGGGAAGGTCACTTAACTGAAATAAGTGATGGTGGTGCACGCGTATTTTCGCTGTTGAGCCTTGATTCACTCGTACGCAAACTGAAACTTGATTTTAGAGATGTATTTTCAAAGGGCTTTTTTTATAACAGCATGCAAGGCTCTATGCAGTTAGAAAACGGTATCGCTTACACTAAAGATACTAAAATGGATGGTGTGCCTGCCGATTTAACTATTAAAGGCTACGCAAACTTAAATACGCTAGATATAGATTACGACCTTGCTGTAGCGCCACAAGTAACCTCAAGCATTCCGGTTATAGTTGCGTGGATGGTTAATCCAGTAACAGGGCTTGCTGCTTTAGCACTTGATAAAGTTATTCATTCTGCGCGCGTCATCTCAGAGATCAATTTTAAAGTAACGGGTAAAATGAACGATCCTATTGTTCAAGAACTCGACAGAAAAAGTCGTGAAGTTACACTACCTCAAGCTGCGCAAAATCAGCCACAAGCATCAGTCGATTTAAAACTTAAAGATGCACAAGTAACAGTAACGCAATGAACAAAACAGCAAGCATAAGCACACCCGCAATAGTTGCCCTACAAATGTGTTCAGGGCTAAGCCCTGATGAGAACATAACAAGCTTAAAGCGCGCACTTAAAACTCTGCCAGCAACAAGGCCATTACTTGTTTGCTTGCCTGAGGCTTTTTTAGTGTTTAGTAAAACTGGTAACGATACGTTACGTGTTGCTAAGCAAGTTGAGCAATACAAATTACAACTTAGTGAATTGTGCCAACACCATAATATTTGGTTAAATGCAGGCACAATGCCTGAGCCATTTAACGAACATAAGTATTACGCAGCATCGCACTTATATAATAATCAAGGCGAGCTGGTTGCAACGTATAACAAAATACATTTATTTGATGTAACCGTAGATGATAAAACAGGTAGCTATCGAGAGTCAGATTTTACCCAAGCAGGTCGCGATGTAGTGGTTGTTGATTCTCCCTTTGGTAAAATTGGCTTAACAGTATGTTATGATCTGCGCTTTAGTGGCTTATTTAACGAACTAGTACGCCAAGGCGCCAATATTATTTTAGTACCCAGTGCATTTACAGTCCCTACAGGGCAAGCGCATTGGCAACCGCTATTAGCAGCTCGCGCAATAGAAACACAATGTTATGTAGTTGCAGCAGCTCAGTACGGTACACATGAAAATGGCCGACAAACATATGGCCACAGTATTATTATTTCGCCTTGGGGCAATACCCTGAGTGAATTGCCAACAGGCACCGGTTTTATAAGCTGCAACGCAGATTTAGACCAGTTACAAAAAATTAGACGAGATATGCCCGTGCAGTCTCATCAACGATTTAGAGAGCATTTATTATGAATTCGGTTGAACAGCATTTACTACAAGACAGCCAGCTAAATAGAGAAGAGCTCGAAAAAACGCTCGCTTACATACATCAGCATAAAGTGGATTACGCCGATTTATATTTTCAATCAAGCCACCACGAATCATGGGTGCTTGAAGACGGCTTAGTTAAAGAAGGCTCTTATAACGTTGAACGTGGCGTTGGTGTACGTGCTGTAAGCGGCGAAAAAACAGGTTTTTCTTACTCTGATGCAATAAATCTTGAAGCACTTAATAAGGCGGCTACAGCGGCTCGTAGCATTGCAGATGCTGGCGAAGATAGAGCGATTAAAGTATTTAGTGATGTTAAAGCTAAAGAGCAGTTTGCAGCGCATCAGCCAATTTCGAGTATGAGCGATACCGACAAGGTGAGTTTATTACGCGAACTTGAAAACTATATTCGTGAACTAGCACCCGATGCAGAGCAAGTAATTAGCTCAATGTCAGCGGTATACGAAGAAGTATTAATCGCAGCTAGTGACGGTACGTTTGCCACCGATATTCGCCCGCTTATTCGTTTAAACTGCTCAGTGCTGCTTGAAAAAAATGGTCGCCGTGAACGCGGTGGCGCAGGTGGTGGTGCACGTTTAGATTATGGTTACTTTAAAGAGCTTGTTGATGGTAAACCACGTTGGATGGAATTTGCAGAAGAAGCGGTACGCCAAGCTAAAGTAAACCTTGAAGCTATTGATGCACCTGCCGGCACGATGGAAGTTGTACTTGGTAATGGTTGGCCTGGCGTGCTTTTACACGAAGCAGTAGGGCATGGACTTGAAGGCGACTTTAACCGCAAAGGCGCGTCTGCGTTTAGTGGTAAAGTGGGCCAAAAAGTAGCATCTGAGCTGTGTACTGTTGTTGATGATGGCACCATGGCCGATCGCCGTGGGTCACTTAATGTTGATGATGAAGGCACACCAGCCGCTTACAACGTACTTATCGAAAACGGTATTTTAAAAGGCTATATGCAAGATAAGCTAAACGCGCGTTTAATGGGTGTAAATCCTACCGGTAACGCACGTCGTGAGTCTTATGCGCATTTACCAATGCCTCGCATGACTAACACCTACATGTTAGGTGGTGAGCACAGCCAAGCCGATATTATCAGCTCAGTTAAAAAAGGGGTATTCGCGCCTAACTTTGGCGGCGGACAAGTTGATATAACCTCAGGTAAGTTTGTATTTAGTGCATCAGAAGCGTATTTAATCGAAAATGGTAAAATTACCCAACCAATTAAAGGCGCAACGCTTATTGGTAATGGACCAGAAGTAATGCAGCAAATATCTATGGTTGGTAACGACTTAGCACTTGATAAAGGTGTTGGTGTTTGTGGTAAAGATGGTCAAAGCGTACCGGTAGGCGTAGGCCAACCAAGCCTTAAGATTGATCAGTTAACGGTCGGTGGTACAGCTTAAATATTACTCAAGCGCGAAGTGAATTCGTACCTACATGCTTGATGTTTATTGTAGGTGAGGTTTTATACCTCGCTTTTTAAATACAGACTTAGAAATAGAGCGCGAAATAAATTCGCACCTACGATTTGTATTTTTACTTTGTGTAGGCGAGGTTTATGCCTCTCCTTCACCTTCTTTATTTTTTTCAGCCTCTTTGTACCATAACGCAAAAAAGCACTCTGTTAATTTGTGCTCTATCTCCAGCGCTTTTTCTGTCGGGCAAAACAAGGTAAAGCTTGCTTTAAATTCACCTAAATCGGTTGTACCAAAGTGAATTACCGGCTCTGGGCCAGATATTTTTGCATCAAGTTTACGCTCAATCATCGAATTATAACGGCTTGCTACTTCTTGAAACTCTTCGCAGTACAGTTTAGCTTGCTCAGTGAGTGTGTCGTGAATAGGGTACGGGTTAAAGCTCTCTCTTCGGACAATAATAAAATGATGTGTAACAAAGCGTTTTACAAAGTTTAAGTTTTTAATAGAGCTGGTAATCAGCTTGTTATTAGGTATGTATATGGTTTTTCTAGAAAATTGATAAGTATGTATATCAATTTCATGCATGGTTGTTTTTATCCAATCCGTTTCAGCTACTTCACCAAAGTAATCACCAACTTGTATCCAATCACCCACTCTAAACGGGCGAGTTGTTACGAGGTAAAAAAAGCCTATTACACACTGAATAAACTCACGCGTTGCAAGTACAATCGCCACGGCAAAAGCAGCAATAGAAAGTGCAAAGTTTTGAATTTCAGTAGACCACACAAATAGCAGCGATATCATCATTACAAAATTAATAAAGTGCTTAATATTGTGTGCGATGTAACGGATGTCTTTTTCTTTTTTTTCTGCGCGACTTTTAGCAAGCTTATCAACAAGCACTTTTAGTACAAATGCAATTGTGATCATTACAATTGAAAGAAGAAACGGATGCAGCAATATATCTTTAGTCATGGTATCCAATTAAATGTGAGTTGATAAAAACAGGCTCAGTATATTGATTTATTAAACCAATTAGCAAATTTAGTGTAAAAAAAGTAACCAATAAAAAATGTAGCTATGTTATTGAGTTACTTGATCAGTGCAATGCTTGTGATTTTTAGCCATTCTTTTTCGGCATATGAGTACAAGCTCAATGGCTGAAATAAAAATCAAAGTATAGCCAAGCGTTTCTATACCTTCTTCAACAATGTTTTTTACCGCACGTACATAGTCATCACCCATTACTGAATGCCAAAATGCGCCTTTGCCCATCATTCGCGAAAATGCGAGTAAAGTAACCATGCCTGATAAGCAAATTCCATAACTAGGAGTGAGGCTATAGGCTTTTAAAGAGTTAAAAATACTTCCTCTGTTTGTTATTAAATAAACAAACACGCCAGCTAAAATTGAATAGACGATACTTTGCCAAGCGCTATCAAAAAAGTATAGGTCGAGGTAGGTATCAAACTCTCTCACAAACATCATTGCCGATAACGCAGCTAGTAATACAGCCGGTATTTTGAGTTGAAAGTTAATTCGCGAAGCGTAAAAAAATAAAATACAGCTTAAAAAAGTTAAAACATCTTGCATATGTTCGGTAAGAGTTTCTTCACTGTAAAGTGCATCCTGTTTTAATTCAAACCCTTCAAGTTGAATTAAATGAGCAACACCCGCTAGGCATAATAAATAAATAAAAGATCGCAGTAAAAACATAAATAACCAAGAAAAACTATAAATGCGCGGGATTCTAATCGTTAAAATGCTTTAAAGCCAAAACAAAATTTAAACTTTTAACCTTTTTATCGGTCTAAAATTTTTGCTGTTAAAATAATGGCTTAGATGTTTTTTTAATGTTGAATGGATGTTTTTAATGTGACGTTTTAAGTGGTTTGTTGTGCAAAATATAACAAGCATTAAAAAAGCCCTTACTAATTACTTAACAAGGGCTTTTTATAATTGAGCGCTTAGAGTTTAGCGTCTAGCGCATAGTAACAAACTCTTCAGAACCTGTTGGGTGAATCGCAACAACGGCATCAAAGTTAGCTTTAGTAGCGCCCATTTTCATGGCAACTGCAAAACCTTGAATCATTTCATCAACCGCAAAACCAATACCATGTAGGCCAACTACTTTTTCGTCTGGGCCGGCACATACAAGCTTCATTTTACAAGGTTGGCGATGTTTAGTTACCGCTGTGTACATAGCTGTAAAACCAGATTGGTAAATCTTAACGTTTTCTTCGCCGTATTGAGAAATAGCTTCTTGTTCAGTAAGGCCAATAGTACCAATTGGTGGGTGACTAAATACAACAGTAGGAACTAGGCTGTAATCCATTTTTAAATCATCAGGTAGTTCTTTATTAAATAAGCGTTCTGATAAAGTACGCCCTGCTTTAACTGCTACAGGCGTAAGTTCAATACCGTTTTCGATAATATCGCCAACCGCGTATACATTTTTAGCTGTGGTATTTTGAAACTCATCAACTTTAACAAAACCATCGCTGTTAACTTCTACGCCTGCAGCAGCTACATTAATTGCATCTGTTGTTGGCTGGCGGCCAATGGCCCAAATTACTTGGTCAACGTTATGAGTTTTACCATTATCTAAATGTAGCGTTACAGAGCCATCATCTTCTTTAACTAATTTATGAGGTACAGATTCTGTATGAAGAGTAGGGCCTTCGGCAGCCATAACATCAACAAGGGTTTCAACTATGTATGGGTCAAAGTTACGAAGTGGAGAATGCTTACGAACAAATAAATGTGTTTCAGTACCTAAACCATGTAATACACCAGCAAGCTCAACGGCTATGTAGCCTGCGCCTATTACTGCAACGCGCTTAGGTTGCTCTTTTAGCTCAAAAAAGCCATTTGAATCGATACCGTGTTCAGCACCTTCAATATGCGGAATGCTTGGGCGTCCACCTACTGCAATTAATATATGGTCGGCTGTGTAGTGCTTGCCGTTTACTTCAACTGTTTTATTATCTACAAATTTAGCAAAGCCTTTAATTACAGTAACGCCATTGCTAGCAAGGCCACTGTCATAACCTTTATGAATTCGACCTATGTAGGCTTCACGGCTTTCTACTAACTTGCTCCAATCAAAGCCTTTAACTTCAACATTAAAGCCGTAATCTGGGGCATATAAATTAATTGCTTCAGCAACCTGAGCACCGTGCCACATTACTTTTTTAGGTACACAGCCCACGTTTACACACGTGCCGCCCATGTGTTTTGCTTCTATAAGTGCTACTTTAGCGCCACGCATTGCCGCTCTATTTGCAGAGGCAATACCACCACTGCCACCACCGATTGCAATATAATCAAAGTGTTGTGTCATTTTATGTCCTTAGGCGTTGAGTTTTATGCGCATTAGCATAACATTAAGTTTTAAAAATAAAGAGTGTTTAGGTGACCTATGTTTAGTAAAAAAACATTCGAATTTCTTGCTCAGCTTGATCAAAACAATAATAGAGACTGGTTTAATGACCATAAATCACAGTATGAGGAATACGTAAGAGAGCCCGCTTTAGATTTCATTAGGCAAATGCAAGCACCACTTGCTGAGGTTTCTAGCCATTTTGTCGCATCAGATAAAAAAGTCGGCGGTAGTTTAATGAGAATCCATAAAGACGCGCGTTTTAGTAAAGGTAAAACCCCATATAAAATTAATGTAGGAATTCAATTTCGCCATTTTATGGGAAAAGACGTACACGCCCCTGGTTTTTATTTTCACTTAGCAAATGACGAATGTTTTGTAGGTGCTGGTATTTGGCGACCAGAATCAAAGGCGCTTAATGCCATTAGAACCTGCATAGATGAAAACCCAAATAGCTATAAAAAAGCAATTTATGATGAGCAATTTAAATCTATATTTGAAATGTCAGGAGAGTCGCTAAAACGCCCACCAAGGGGTTTTGAAAAAGATCATCCCTTAATAGATGAGCTCAAACGAAAAGACTTTATAGCCATTAGCCCACTTACTCAAAAGCAAATATGCAGTAATAACCTAGTTGATACGGTACTAGAACGTTATAAAGTGGCCGACTCATTAATGGGTTATTTGTGTTTTGCTTTAGAGCAACCTTATTAAAATTAAACAACTTAAAAGCGGCTGAGTTGTTTTTTTACTTTTAGACCCAATTTAAAACGTAATGCATTAACGCAAAGAGAGTATTTATGAGCAACCCACTAATTGGCCTTGAAGGCTTACCACCATTTTCAAAAATAAAGCCTGAGTACGTAGTACCAGCACTAAAAGACGGTATTGAGCTTTGTCGTAAAGCCATTGATGACGTGCTAGCGAAAGGTTCGTACACGTGGGATGACTTAGTATTACCCCTTGAAGAAGCCGACGACAAATTATCGCGTATGTTCTCCCCTGTATCGCATTTAAATTCAGTAATGAATAACGACGAATTACGTGAAGCTTACGAGCAGTGCTTACCGTTAATATCTGAATATTCAACATTTGTAGGTCAGCACCAAGGTTTATACAACGCGTATAATACGCTTTATAACAGCGACGAATTTAAAACGCTGACTACAGCACAACAAAAAACAATTACTAATGCGCTTCGTGATTTTAAATTATCGGGTATTGCATTAGCGCCAAAGCAGCAAAAACGCTACGGCGAAATTAGCGCGCGTTTATCAGAACTAGCCTCAAAATTTGGCAACAACGTAATGGATGCCACACTTGCTTGGCACAAACATATTACTGATGAAAGCGACTTAGCTGGCTTGCCAGAATCTGCTTTAGCGCTTGCAGCTGATACTGCAAAAAGTAAAGAGTTAGACGGTTGGGTATTTACCCTTGATTTCCCGTCGTATTTACCAATTATGACCTATGCAGATAACCGCGAACTTCGCAGAGAAACTTACACCGCGTTTTCTACGCGCGCATCAGATCAAGGCCCTAACGCTGGTGAATTTGATAACTCAGAGATTATGAGTGAGGAGCTTGCGCTTCGCCATGAACTTGCACAGTTACTAGGATTTAACAGCTACGCTGAAAAGTCATTGGCAACTAAAATGGCCGAAACACCGGCGCAAGTATTCTCGTTTTTAGAAGACCTAGCGGCTAAATCAAAACCACAAGCAGAACAAGAAGTGGCAGAGTTAAAAGCCTATGCTGAGCAAAAACATGGTATTTCTGAATTACAGGCATGGGATTTTGGTTACTATAGCGAAAAACTTAAGCAAGAAAAATACGCTATTTCAGATGAAGTATTACGTCCTTACTTCCCTGCAAATAAAGTATTAAGTGGCTTATTCGAAACCGTTAACCGCTTATTTGGTATTAGCGTAAAAGAAGTTACTGACTTTGATACTTACCACAAAGATGTACATTTTTTTGAAATTGTAGATAGCAGCAATACCTTACGTGGACGTTTTTATCTCGATTTATATGCACGCGACCGTAAACGCGGTGGTGCGTGGATGGACGACTGTATGGGCCGTAAAGTACGTGCTAATGGCGAACTACAAACTCCAGTGGCTTATTTAGTGTGTAACTTTAATAAAGCGGTTGGCGATAAACCTGCATTGTTTACCCATGACGAAGTGACAACCTTATTCCACGAGTTTGGTCATGGTATTCACCACATGCTTACACAAGTTGATGCTGCCCCTGTTGCGGGTATTAATGGTGTAGCGTGGGATGCGGTAGAGCTTCCTAGTCAGTTTTTAGAAAACTGGTGTTATGAAGAAGAAGCATTGAGCTTTATTTCAGGTCATTATGAAACGGGCGAGCCGTTACCTAAAGAGCTACTTGATAAGCTACTAGCGGCTAAAAACTACAACTCAGGCATGCAAATGCTGCGTCAAATTGAGTTCTCGTTATTCGACTTTAAAATCCACAATGATTATAAAGCGGGTGAAGAGTGTCAAATTCAAGCAGTACTTGATGACGTACGCAGCCGTACCTCGGTCGTTAAGCCTCCTGAGTTTAACCGTTTTCAGCATGGCTTTAGCCACATTTTTGCAGGCGGTTACAGCGCTGGTTATTACTCGTATAAATGGGCTGAAGTACTCTCTGCTGATGCTTATTCTAAATTTGAAGAAGAAGGTATTTTTAACCCGCAAACCGGTCAAGCCTTCATGCAAAATATTTTAGAAAAAGGCGGCAGTGAAGAGCCAATGGAATTATTTAAAAAGTTCCGTGGTCGTGAGCCTAATGTTGACGCGTTACTACGCCACAGCGGTATTGCAGCTTAAAAACTAATATTTAGCACAAACTAAATTAAAGCGCCTAAATGGCGCTTTTTTATTATTTGTAAATTATTATCTAATAATTTTTAGTAATTTCATCCTGTCGTACTATGCTTTTAGCACACCTATTAAAATGGATTAAGGCATGGCAAAGTTGGTATTAGCAATTGATGACGACAAATATGTTCATCATATAATTGAAGAGTCTTTAGCAGGGTTTTGTAAAATAATTCATGCAAAAGATGGCGATGAAGGATTAAGGCTAACCAATAAATATAACCCTGATATTATTTTACTCGATATTGAAATGCCAGGTATGTCAGGCTATGACGTATGTAAAGCGATAAAGCACAGTGAAAGCACTCAAGATATTCCCGTTATGTTTCTCTCATCTAAAATAGAGTTAAGCGATCGGGTAAAAGGTTATAGTGTTGGCGCATCTGATTACATCACTAAGCCCTTTAACGCAGAAGAGTTAATAGCGCGTATAAAAGTGCTTTACGAATATCGACAGCAATGTGCAAAGCTAAAATTGGATATAGCAAAAGCGAATAAAACAGCGGAAATAGCGATGACAGAGTCGGGCGATATGGGCCGTATAATGCGCTACGTTGGACAAAGCTATCACGCTAATAACTTTCAATCGTTGAGTGAACACTTTTTTGCCTTTTTTGCTCCTTTAAATTTAGATGTTGTGGTTGTGTTTTGGTATCAAGGAACAGGTGTTTTTTACAGCCAGCAAAGTGGTGTTTGCCCGTTAGAGCAAGAGCTGCTGGAGCAACACAGACAAGCTCAACGATTTGTTGATATTGGTAGTAGTACTATAATTAATTACCCCAAAGTATCCCTTTTAATAAAAAATATGCCAGTTGATAACGATGCTTTGTACGGGCGCTATAAAGATCTGTTCCCGCATATATTAGAAGTAACCAACGAGAAGGTTATTACCATGGAAAGAAGCGAAAGCAGTTATGAGCAGGCAGCTCAAATAAGTACAGCCCTTCAAGATATTGTTAAGCAGTTAACTACACAAAATATAGAGCAAAACAAAAGTACTAAAGTGTTTATAGAGCAGCTACATGAGCTTGACTGCGCCATTAAGCTACAACAAACACAAGCAAATCCTGCCGATCTCACTTTATATATATCTCAATTAGATCAAACAATGCAGTTATTTGTATCGGCTAATAGCGATTTAGCCTTTATCAAATATCAGCTTAAACAAGTTGCCGAAAGCCGCAATGAACTTATATCTAATTTACGCACTAAAGCGGAAGCCGCAAAGGTCAATACGAATCATCACAGTGATATAGAGCTATTTTAGTGCTTTAAAGTAAAGCGGTTGATATACTACAGGCGTATTTTATCGTCGGAGTTTATTGTGGTTATTCAGTGTGCTTTTAAAGAGTTACGTCCTTATTTAAATGAATTAGAAACACGCTTTGGTTTAGCCCAATGGGCGCAAAATTGCTGTGGCTTTAGCTTACATTACGATGATAAAGGATTAAGCCTATTTAAAACCGATGAGCCTAAACTAGGTGCAATTAACGTTGATTTTGTAACCGGTGCTGCCGCCCATAGGCGCAAGTTTGGCGGTGGTAAAGGGCAAGCTATTGCCAAAGCAGTTGGCTTAAATAAAGGTGCAACGCCTGTTGTACTTGATGCTACCGCAGGCCTTGGGCGAGACGGCTTTGTACTTGCCTCGCTAGGGTGCAAAGTTATATTACATGAACGTCATCCGGTTGTTGCAGCCCTTTTATACGATGGGTTAAAGCGAGCTTATAGCGATATTGAAATTGGTGTGTGGATGAAAGAAAACATGAGCCTAATATTTGGCTCAAGCCATACCTTGCTCTCTCAGTGCGAAAGCATGCCCGATGTTGTTTATTTAGATCCCATGTTTCCGCATCGCGAAAAATCAGCATTAGTTAAAAAAGAAATGCGCGTATTTCAAGAGCTAGTTGGTGCAGACAACGACGCAGACGACCTACTTGATTTTGCCTATCCACTTGCCAGTAAGCGTGTCGTTGTAAAACGCCCCGATTACGCGCCATTCTTAAACGAAAAAACCCCAAGTATGCAAATCAAAACCAAAAAGAACCGTTTTGATGTTTATGTAAAGGCGGCAATGGTTTAAACATCAAAACAAATTGGTGGTATATCCCTAGAATTTACCCATGTAAGAATCGTTATATTGGCTTGGATCTTAGGATCTAGCCTTGTGAATCTAGGATCTTATTACATTTTCATGTTAGAATTTGCGCAATTTTTTGGCATAGCAAAGTAGCACAGTAATGATCTTAGATGATATTCGCATTGTTTTAGTTAACACGTCACATTCCGGCAATATTGGTTCGGCGGCTCGCGCCATGAAAACCATGGGTTTATCAAAACTTTATTTAGTTGATCCTGCTTGCGAAATAGACAGCCAAGCAAGTGCATTAGCTGCAGGCGCAACTGATGTTTTAGGCAATGCAGTTATTGTAGGTACTGTTGAAGAAGCTATCGCTGACTGTACATTAACGATTGGCACAAGTGCGCGTTCTCGTACGCTTTCGTGGCCAATGGTTGAACCACGTGAATGTGGTGAAAAACTCGTTGCTGAAGCGGTAAATGGCCCTGTAGCGCTAGTATTTGGTCGTGAAAACAGTGGCTTAACTAATGAAGAGTTACAGCTTTGTAATTACCACGTATGTATTCCTGCTAATCCAGAATACAGCTCGCTTAATTTAGCTATGGCCGTACAAACACTTAGTTACGAAACACGCATGGCGTTTTTAAATCAACAACCTAAAAAGGTTGAAGAAGACGATGCAGTTTACCCAAGCTCAAAACAAACAGAACTGTTTTATGAGCACCTTGAAGAGACGCTTTTCAAAACCGGTTTTATTATCAAACAGCACCCTGGGTTAGTTATGACTAAATTACGTCGTTTATTTAACCGAGCTCACCCTGAAGATGCCGAAATGAATATTTTACGCGGTATTCTCACTTCAATTAATAAGTCTATCCCTAAGTAACTTAGGTATAGCTATTAGTTATAAAAACCAATGGGTAAATAACTAGCTAATACTTGACTAAAATACTCAGGTAATTACAATGGCTGTAATACTTGACCAAAGAGGTCAAGTATTGAAAGTTTGTTAACTCTACAATTTAAAAAGTAAGAGTTTATAAATCAAATTTTTATCAAGTGATAATACTTGACTAATTTACTCTGGTAATTAAAATTTGCACTCTTTTGTGCAGGGGGCGTTATGAAGTTAACATCAAAAGGCAGATATGCCGTTACAGCTATGCTGGATGTTGCACTACACACAGGTGTAGGTCCTGTAGCCCTTGCTGATATTTCACAAAGACAAGAAATTTCTTTGTCTTACCTTGAACAATTATTTGCTCGTTTACGTAAAAATGGCCTAGTAAGTTCTGTTCGTGGACCTGGTGGTGGTTATTTACTAGGGCGTGAAGCGAGCGTTATCTCTGTTGGCGATATTATTAGCGCCGTAGACGAATCGGTCGATGCAACACGTTGCCAAGGTGCCGATACCGGCTGTCAGAGTGGTATGCGTTGTTTAACACATAATTTGTGGTCAGACTTAAGCGCACGCATAGAAGAATTTTTGAATAATATTACCCTTGCTGAATTGGTGGAAAAATCAGATGTGAAAGAAATAGCATCGCGCCAAGATAACAGTATCAATAATGCAATTAAGCAGTTGGAAAACATTCAAGTAAGCTGTCAACTTTAAGGTTGACCTGCAGCGGAGAGAGAAATGAAGTTACCGATTTATTTAGATTACGCAGCGACCACGCCTGTTGATGAACGTGTTGCTAAAGAAATGATGCAGTGCCTGACAATGGACGGTAAGTTTGGTAATCCTGCGTCACGCTCACACCGTTTTGGTTGGCAAGCAGAAGAAGCTGTTGACCAAGCGCGTACAGATATTGCTGATTTAATTAATGCAGACCCACGTGAAATTGTTTTCACATCGGGTGCAACAGAATCAAATAACCTTGCTATTAAAGGTGCAGCACAGTTTTACAAGAAAAAAGGTAAGCACGTTATTACCGCTAAAACTGAGCATAAAGCTGTAATCGACACATGTCGTGAGCTTGAGCGCCAAGGTTTTGAAGTAACTTACATGGACGTTGAAGAAAACGGCCTACTTGATTTACAAAAACTTGCCGACACAATGCGTGACGACACAGTACTTGTAAGCATCATGCACGTTAATAACGAGCTAGGTGTGATTCAAGATATCGCGACTATTGGCGAAATGTGTCGCGAACGTAAAATTATGTTCCACGTAGATGCAGCGCAAAGCGCGGGCAAAGTATTAATCGACGTGCAACAGCTTAAAGTTGATTTTATGTCGTTCTCTGCACATAAAGTGTATGGCCCTAAAGGTGTTGGTGCACTTTACGTTCGTCGTAAACCACGTGCTCGCCTTGAAGCGCAAATGCACGGTGGCGGACATGAACGCGGTATGCGCTCTGGTACACTAGCAACTCACCAATTAGTGGGTATGGGTACTGCGTTTAAAATTGCTAAGCAAGATTTCGAAAAAGATCACGCACACATCAGCGCCTTACGTAATCGTTTAATTGACGGCATTATGGCTGATATGGACGAAGTATACTTTAACGGCACACAAGACCAATCAGTACCGGGTATTGTAAACATCAGCTTTAACTTTGTTGAAGGTGAGTCGTTACTTATGGCAGTAAAAGACATTGCAGTATCGTCAGGTTCAGCCTGTACATCTGCAAGCTTAGAGCCTTCTTATGTATTACGTGCACTTGGCCGTAACGACGAATTAGCACATAGCTCAATTCGTTTTAGTATTGGTCGCTTTACTACCGAAGAAGAGATTGATTACACCGTCGAATTAATGAAAAACTCTATCGGTCGCCTACGTGAGATGTCTCCACTTTGGGAGATGCATCAAGAAGGTATTGATTTAGATTCAGTTGAATGGGCTCACCACTAATAGTGTGAGCACATACCCTAGCAGGTAATGAGGATAGAATAATGGCTTATAGTGATAAAGTAATCGACCACGTAGAAAACCCACGTAACGTAGGTACTCTAGATAAGAACGATCCGTCAGTGGCAACGGGTATGGTAGGCGCACCAGCATGTGGTGACGTAATGAAACTGCAAATTAAAGTATCTGCCACTGGCGTTATTGAAGATGCAAAATTCAAAACCTACGGTTGTGGTAGCGCAATAGCTTCATCTTCACTTGTAACAGAGTGGGTTAAAGGCAAAACGCTAGACGAAGCAGCGACAATTAAAAACACTGATATCAGTGCAGAGCTTGAGTTGCCACCAGTGAAAATTCACTGTTCAATTTTAGCCGAAGACGCAATTCAAGCAGCAATTGCAGACTACAAAAGCAAACAAGCGAAGTAAGAAGAGAAACTCATGGCAGTGACATTGACAGATGCGGCAGCAAACCGCGTACAATCATTTTTAGCAAACCGCGGTAAAGGTTTAGGCCTGCGCGTTGGCATTAAAACGACGGGCTGTTCAGGTCTTGCTTATGTACTTGAGTTTGTTGACGATTTAAACGAAGACGATGAAACTTTTGCGGCTAAAGGTGTCACATTAATTGTTGACGCTAAAAGCTTAGTTTACATCGATGGCACAGAGCTCGACTACACTAAAGAAGGCTTAAATGAAGGGTTTAAATTTAATAACCCGAATCAAGCAGATGAGTGTGGTTGTGGCGAAAGCTTTACCGTTTAAGCTTTAAATATCTTTGTAGTATAAATAAGCCCTGCCAGTTAATGTAGGGCTTTGTTATTTCTGAATATTATTGGTTGAAGTTATGCGTTACTTTGAATTATTTGCAGTCCCCGTTGATTACAATATTGATTTAGCAACGGTTAACAAGCACTACTTGGAATTACAGCGTACTGTACATCCCGATCGCCACGCGAATGCGAGCAGCCGCGATAAGTTAATGGCTGTGCAAAGCACTGCCGAAATTAACGATGCGCTACAAACATTAAAGCACCCAGTAAAACGTGCTGAATATATGTTGAGCGAGCTAGGCGTTGATATTCGTGCAGAGCAGCAAACCTTGCAAGATCCAATGTTTTTAATGCAGCAAATGGAACTTCGCGAAGAACTTGAAGAGCTAACATCAGATAGCGATCCTGATACCGCCATTGCAAATTTTGAAAAACAAATTAAGCAATTAAACGCGCAATACAGTGCACAACTTGCTGAGCAATTAGCAAGTAATGATGAGCAGCAATATCAACTTGCCGCAGATAATATTCGTAAACTGAAGTTTGTTTATAAGTTACGTGAAGAACTAGAGCGTATCGAAGACAGTTTATTTGACGATTAATTACTTGCTGCAAAGCGAGCAACACGAGTTTAAAGAGCATTATGGCATTATTGCAAATTGCTGAGCCGGGGCAAAGCGCGGCACCACACGAACATAAACTAGCAATTGGTATTGACCTTGGTACAACTAATTCATTAGTTGCAACAGTGCAAAGCGGCGAAGCCCGCACGTTAACTGATGATCTTGGCGCGGCTATGTTACCGTCGGTTGTTCGTTATCAAGCAGGCGGTATTACTGTTGGCGCAGAAGCTGCACAAGCAGCAACGCAAGACCCTGCTAACACACTTATTTCGGTTAAGCGTTTTTTAGGTAAAACTCAGGCTGAAATAGAGCAAAGTTATGGCCAACTACCGTATGAATTTTGTGAGCACAATGGTGCGCTAGCAATAGAAACTGCGGCAGGTAAAATTAGTCCAATTAAGGCATCAAGCCATATTTTAGCCGCATTAAAAGCACGAGCTGAGCAAAGTTTTGGCAACCAAGAAATTTTAGGGGCTGTAATTACAGTACCAGCGTACTTTGATGACGCGCAGCGCCAAAGTACTAAAGATGCCGCAGAGCTTGCTGGTATTAACGTACTACGTTTATTAAATGAGCCAACAGCAGCAGCGGTTGCTTATGGTTTAGATTCAGGTCAAGAAGGTATTATTGCAGTTTACGATTTAGGTGGTGGTACGTTTGATATATCAGTACTTAGATTACACCAAGGTGTGTTTGAAGTAATGGCAACCGGTGGCGACTCTAGCCTCGGCGGCGATGACTTTGATTCGCTCCTTGTTGATTACTTTAAGCAGCAAACAGGTGTGTCAGCATTATCACCTTCAGTTTTACGTTTATTTATCAATAAAGCAAAAGCGTGTAAAGAAGCATTAAGCCAATACGCTAAAGTAAACGTGGGCCTTGAGTTTGACGATCAAAAATACACCGTTGAAGTAACGCGCGAAACGTTTGATGAAATGGCTATGCCACTAATTAAAAAAACGCTGCGCTCGTGTCGTCGTGCTGTAAAAGATGCTGGCATTGAAAATGAAGAAGTGCTGCAAGTTATTATGGTAGGCGGTTCAACCCGTATGCCATTGGTACGTAGCCAAGTACAAAGCTTTTTTGATAAAGAGCCGCTAACTTCAATCGATCCTGATCGTGTTGTAGCCTTAGGTGCCGCGCTTCAAGCCGACGTGTTAATTGGCAATAAGCCCGATTCTGACATGTTATTGCTTGATGTCTTACCGTTATCGCTAGGCCTTGAAACGATGGGTGGTTTGGTTGAAAAAATCATTCCGCGTAATACAACGATTCCGGTAGCACGCGCACAAGAATTTACAACGTTTAAAGACGGTCAAACAGCCATGTCATTACATGTGCTGCAAGGTGAGCGTGAGCTTGTTGATGATTGTCGATCGCTTGCTAAGTTTAGCTTAAAAGGTATTCCACCAATGGCGGCAGGCGCTGCGCATATTCGTGTAACCTTTAAAGTTGATGCTGATGGCCTATTAAGTGTTTCAGCTATGGAAAAATCAACAGGTGTACAAGCTGAGATTCAAGTTAAGCCTTCGTTTGGTTTATCTGATGACCAAGTAGCTAACATGCTAAAAGAATCAATGAGCAACGCTAAAGGCGACATGCAAGCGCGTATGCTTAAAGAGCAACAAGTAGAAGCGTTGCGCGTAATAGAAGCGCTTAATGCATCACTTGAAGCCGATGGTGCATTACTTGACGATACGCAACTAGCTAACTTACGCGCTGAAATTGCAGAACTGGTAAAAGTGCGCGAAAATGCACAAGAGCCTGGCGAAATTAAAGCAGCTATCGAAAAAGTCGATAATGCGAGTAGCGACTTTGCATCGCGTAGAATGGATGCATCAATTAAAAAGGCCCTTACAGGGCAGTCAGTAGACAACATTTAAGAGAGATTAGAATGCCACAAATTGTTTTTCTTCCACATCCTGAATTATGTCCTGACGGCGCTGCAATTGAAGCTCCTACAGGTCAAACGGTACTCGACGCTGCGCTTAAAAATGGTATTAGCATTGCGCATGCTTGTGAAAAGTCTTGTGCATGTACTACGTGTCACTTAGTGATTCGTGAAGGATTTGACTCACTTGAAGAAAGTGATGAGCTAGAAGACGACATGCTAGATAAAGCATGGGGCTTAGAGCCTGAGTCACGCCTTGGTTGCCAAGCAATTATAAGAGATGAAGACCTAGTGGTTGAAATACCTAAGTACAATCTCAATATCGTTAATGAAGAGCACTAGTTTTTAACGATGTATATATTAAAAGCCGCTGTTTGATATAGCGGCTTTTTTGTTTGTGAATTGTAGGCGTGACAAGCAAAGCTCGTATGTTATTTTGCAGGCAAGCAAAGCTTGCTGGCGTTATGTGTTTTAACTCTAGGTTATAAATATAGAAGCTGCGCTTCTCACGTGAGCAAAGATCCTAAAATGTTAGCCTTGGCTCTATGCCACGCATTAAAAGCTAACACCTTAAAACGTAATTTTGGAGGTTTATTTTGAGTAATCTTATTTTTTCTGACTCATTTATTAACGGCGAATTTTATAAAACCGATACGCGCTTTAGCGTTAACGATCCCGCTACCGAAAAAAGTATTGTTGAAGTAAGTGATATTGACGAGCAGGGTGTAAATAGCGCAATAAACGCAGCTCAAGGGGCTTTTGTTAAGTTAAAAACGACAAATGCCACTGAGCGAAGCGAAACCTTGATGCGCTGGTATGAGCTAGTAATAAAACACAAGCAAACACTTGCAGAGCTAATGACCAAAGAGCAAGGCAAGCCACTCAAAGAATCTCTTGGTGAGATTGATTACGGTGCAGGTTTTATCAAATGGTTTGCAGAAGAAGCCAAACGTAGTTACGGAGATGTAATTCCGCCAACAGATGACTCGCATCGTTTAACTAGCTTTAAGCAGCCTGTCGGTGTTGTAGCGGGTATAACGCCGTGGAACTTTCCTATTGCTATGGTTACTCGTAAAGTAGCGCCAGCCTACGCTGCGGGCTGTAGCTTTATACTCAAACCTTCTGAACACACGCCACTTTGTGCTATCGCACTTGCTTACTTAGCTGATCAAGCTGGTTTTGTTAAAGGTGCATTTAATGTAATGGTTTCTCAAGATGCCAAAACAGTAGGTAAAATGCTGACTGACTCAGAAGTTGTGCGTAAGTTTACATTTACCGGTTCTACCGGTGTAGGTAAGCAGTTGCTATCGCAATGTGCTGACACAATTAAGCGCACCTCGATGGAGCTTGGCGGTAATGCACCTTTTATTATTTTTGATAATGCCGACTTAGATGAAGCTGTTGAAGGGCTAATGGCGGCTAAATTTAGAAACAGTGGGCAGGCATGTGTTGCTGCAAACCGTATTTTTATACAACGTAATATTCTCGACAAAGTACTTTCAAAAATCACGCCTAAGGTTGCAGCATTAAAAGTGGCAAATGGTTTTGAAGACGGGGTTGATATTGGTCCGCTTATTTACCCTAAAGCCAAAGAGAAAGTACAGCAGTTAGTACAAGACGCACTCGATAAAGGCGCGACGCTGATTGGCGATAATAGTGACTTAGGTGGCAGCTTTCAAAATCCATTAATAGTAAACAATGTCACCACAGAAATGGATATTTATCACGAAGAGGTATTTGGTCCGGTATTAACGGTTATTCCTTTTGATGAAGAAAGTGAAGTGCTTGCACTTGCTAACGATGTACCATTTGGCCTAGCAGCCTATTTTTACAGCCAAAATATTAAGCAAATTTACCGAGTTAGTGAAGGGCTTGAATTTGGTATGGTCGGCGTAAATGAAGGTGTTATATCAAACCCAGTAGCGCCATTTGGTGGTGTTAAGCAATCTGGTTTAGGCCGAGAAGGCGGCCATCAAGGGCTTGATGAGTACTTAGAAGAAAAGTACGTGTGTATTAAAATATAACGCCCGTTAAGTTTATGAGCGCGAATTTACTTCGCGCTTTTTTATGACGTTAATATGGCAGATATATGAACTTTACCTTTTACTGTTGCTACACAGAGCACTAAATGCTACCTTTGGAGCCATATTTTTTGTTAATAAAACAACATAAAAAAACAAATAAAAAGTAAAAGGATTTCTATAAGTAGAAATAACCCCGTGTGTAAATGCCACCGTATGGTGGCATTTTTTTGTTTGAATAGTTATAGACTGTAATAAGCGCATTTTGAATAAAGGCATGGCTTATAGGTGCTAACTTATAGGTGTGTAACCGGGTAAGTTATCAAAATCTATCTCATCTAACTGCTCAGGATCTGCATACTCGTTGATATAATTTTTATAAACCTCTGACTCAATAAAAATAGCAAAAATATCACCATCAAGATGGTTTTTAGCAACCATTGACCCTAAAATAAATAAACACTCACTGACCGGTTTTGCTTTTTTGTAGGGCCTATCTACTGCAGATAGCGCTTCAAAAATATCCGTAATAGCCATTAACCTTGCAGGCACCGACATTTGCTCTTTGGTTAAACCTCTTGGGTAACCAGTACCATCAAGTTTTTCATGATGACCTAAAGCATATTCAGTAACATTGCTTAAGTGTTTAGGAAACGGCAGGGCATCTAAAATATTTTTAGTTACATCCATATGACGCTTCATTACTTCACGTTCGGCTTCGGTTAGCGTGCCTCTTCGTATTGTTAAGTTTTCAACTTCATCAGCTGAGAGCAATGGTGTATTAATATCATTAATAACGAGTTGGTATTTGTTTGCAATGCGTTCAATGTGCTCAAGTTCTACATCACCTAAAAACTCGCCCCCTACATTCACACGCTGTAATAATGCACGGTCTAATGCCAACTGTTTAAGCTCGGTATCAAGTAGGCGTTCAAATTGTTGAACTTCGATAGGTTTTTGCAGCTTCATCGCACAGATGATCTTTTGCTGATACGCTATTTTTAAATCTCGGCTAATTATTTCAAATTTAGCATCTACATATTTTATTCGATCAAAAATAGTTTCTAGTTTTGTCGACTTTTCCATGATGTGATCGGGGGTCGCTATTTTCCCACAGTCATGTAACCAGCCAGCTATATCAAGCTCATGTCGGTCAGCTTCAGTCATCGAAAATGAAGCCAAAGGACCTTTATTTATATCATTAACGGCATCAGCTAGCATTAACGTGAGTGCTGGCACTCGTTTACAATGGCCACCGGTATGAGGAGACTTTTCATCTATTGCCATCGCAATTGTTTCAGCAAAGGTCGAAAAGAGATCTTCCATTCCCTTAATTAGTGTTGAGTTAGTTAGCGAAATAGCGCCTAAAGAGGCAAAAGATCGAATTAGAGTGACGAGCTCTTCACTAAAAGGAATGTTTTTATTTTGCGCATCTTTTACATTTATAAGCTGGATTACGCCAATAATGTCATCTTCATGATCTTTTAAAGGAATTGTTAGCATGGACTCAGAACGATAACCCGTGCGTGCATCCATTTTGCGTGCAGCGCTCATATCAAAAGGCAAGGCATCATACACGTCAGGAATGTTAATCACTTCCCCTGTATTAACAGAATGCGCAACAATAGCAGTGTCATTTGGTTTGCCATCAATAAAAAGATCTATATTAGGAAAATCAACAGGACCACCTAACGTGCCACCTAAATAAAGATTTAATGACTTGTTTATTACCGTTTCAAACTTGAGTTGTTTGTTTGGGGTAATAGAGTAAATGCTGCCAGCATCAGAATGTGCTATCGACATTACAACTTGCAGTATTTCATCAAGTAACTTAGACGAGTTTTTTTCGGTTGTTAGTCTAATGCTAATATCGATAAAGTGCTGAAGATTTGTTTTGTCTTTAATGTGCTGTCGCATATGTTTACTACTTTTGAGTATGTTTGAAGGCACCATTCCAATCCTTAGCTAGTGTTTGCAAATCAGTGCCCTTAATACGTTCAATAAAAATGGCATAAATGTTGGGGCTAAATACGGTTGTACTGCGTAGTTCTTTAAATAAGCTAAGTGCTTGTGGCCAGTTTTTATTATAAAAAAGCGTCATGGCCTGCTGCGACTTTTTAACTTCATTTAACTGCTCTTCATCGAGCTTATCTGTAAAGTTTATAGGTTCAAACAACTGTACAGCGGCTGTTTTACCAACAACTTGCACTTTATCTATTAAACGAAATGAAATATGAGGGCATTTTTTCATTGTCTCTTCTGTAACAAGAATAGCTACGCCATAAAATTTGGTCAAGCTTTCTACTCTAGCACCTAAATTAACAGTATCACCAAGAACTGTATAGGCTTTACGGTAAACCGAACCCATATCACCTACATTCATGTCGCCAGTACTTAAACCGATACCTATTTTTATTGCAGGCTGGTTGTTTTCTGCAAATAACTGATTTATTTTCGTTAACCCGTTGATCATAGACATTGCGGCTTCAACACCATGGCGAGCGTGGTTTTCATCTTTCAGTGGGGCATTCCAAAATGCCATCACCATATCGCCTACGTACTTATCAATAGTTCCGTGATGATCAAATATGATTTTGGTAATAGCTGTAAGATATTCGTTTAAATATTCACTTAACTGATGAGGCGACATACTTTCTGATAGTGAAGTGAAACTACGAATGTCGGCAAACAACACCGTCATATTTTTTCGCTCACTTTTTTGAGATAAACTTTTACCTTGAAGTATCATTTGGTTTATTCGCTCAGGAGGAACATATTGGTCAAACATAGATTTTATTTTTCGGCTGTGTTTCATTTCAGCGATAGAGCCTACAATGATGTAATAACCGGCTAATATAATGATAAGTAAAAGAGGCATTAATAAAGGTAAACTAATTTTTTGTACTGACCATAAATAAACGTTTAAAAATATAACGACACTTGTGACTGTAAGAGACAAAACAATAATAAAACGTGCGCTCTTAGCGTGGCTAAAAAACGACAGTACGCAACCCGTCAATGCAATGATGAGTAAGCTTGCTCCCTGTGACCAATTAGGTTTAGATGGCAGTAGCTCTGGGTGCATTAACCCTTCAAATATATTGGCATGAACCTCCACACCCGGGTATTGCAAACCAACAGGTGTTGATCTTAAATCAGCAAGCCCTACGGCGGAAGTACCAATAAAGGCTACTGTGCCTTCTAATTCATCTAAACCAATTTTTTTGGTCAAAATATCGGTAGCCGAATAATAGGGGAAGCTATGCGCACGCCCTTTGTAAGGAATTAATATTTGCCCATACTCATCAGTTTGAATCCACTTATCTTGAAACTTTATACCTTCGAATAAGGTTATACCATCTAACCTATTGGAACGGGTTTCTATGTTTTCAGCAAGGGTATAAAGTCGAGCAACTTCAAGTGCTAAAGAAGGATAAAGCTTATCGCCAACTCGATTTATAAGAGCTGCTTTACGTATAAAGCCATCTTCGTCAATATGTGCATTAATAAAGCCGGTGCCCGTTGCAGCATTTTGTAACTGTGGAATATTTACAATAGCACCAGGAAACTGGTTTATTTGTGAATTAGTGTGCTCTTCGCTTGCCCATACAACACTGTTTTTAGCTGGCAAGTTTTGATTAGTCAGTTGTTCATCAATTAGTAAAAAACCAAGAACAGTATCATTTTTAGATAATGCGCTTGCTAGTTTTGTGTCTGCATCGACTTGTTTAGTAATTTCAGCAAAGGGGATGGTGTACTTTTTTGATAAATCAGGAATTTCAGACATAATTTTTGTAACAGGGTTTTCTTCCTGTTCAGAAAAAAATATATCGAATGCAATAACAATAACACCTGCATCACTAAGCTTTGTAACAAGGTCTGCTAATTTTGAGCGACTCCAAGGAAAGCGTCCTTGTTCTTGCATGCTCTTTTCATCGATATCAATTATTACAACGGTTTCATCTATGCGCCTAGGCGTCTCTGAAAGCGTCAGTAATAATCGAGAGTCGTATATTATACCTTCTACACGGTTAACTAACTTTGCAAGCGACCCAGTTGAAAATAACTCTATTGATGCAATTATTAACGTAATAACAGCGCCAATAAAAAAGTGCTTTGAGGTAATGGGTTTTAAGAAGCTAATGAGTAACGCTCCTTGATAGACTAAAAATCAAAAACTCGTCCTTCTCGGCCGCATTCTATTTTTACCTGTTGAGCGTACTGCGTGTGTAAATATTTTTCTATAGCCAACAACTGTTCATCGGTTCTTGATGGATCGTGGCTAATAATAATCACATTTTTAATACTCGCTTTTATAGCAAGCTCAGCAACCTGATCTATGGTGCTATGACCCCAACCATGCTTAAGAGGCAAGTCTGCATCTATAAATTGAGCATCGTGAATTAGTAAATCAGCGCCTTCAATAAAATTACTCCATTCGCAAATACTTGTGTTTAGCTTGTCTGGTGGGTTTAGCTCATTGTCGGTAACGTAAGCTATCTTTTTTTCATCTGCTTTAATGCAATAAGCAGTACCGCCACCAGGGTGATTCAGTGGAGCAGTAGAAACCAAAAAACCGTTAAGTGTAAATTGCTTTTGAGACGATAAATCAGTATTAAGCGTAATGCTGGCAGGTAAATCCTGATAACACACAGGAAAGTACGAACCACTCATTTGCTTTAATATGGCATCTTGGCTTTTTTTATCATCAACGTTGCCAGCTACAATGGTTATATTGCGGTTGGGCTGGTAGATAGGTTTAAAAAAAGGAAACCCTTGAATATGATCCCAATGATTGTGCGTTAGCAAAATATTGATAGGACTTTGTGTTTCTAGTAAACGTGTACCGAGTTCTACAATACCGGTACCAGAGTCTAAAATAAGATCTTTACCGTTGTTTTGTTCAATGTACACACATGAGGTATTTCCCCCAAAAATGTGTGTATTACTTCCAGCTGAAGGCATCGAGCCTCTAACACCAAAAAATTCAACTTTCATAATTTAAGGCTAAGCTCCATCTGCTTCAAAATTGAATTTAGAAATACTAACATTGTTAGAGTTAGTGTCATTACAAGTGCTACTTACAACAACTTGGGTATCATTTTGCAGGATAATTGAAGTAAATACATGTGTACTGACACATTGGCTTGCTTCATAAAATCCGACACCACTGGCTCCAAACGTATTATCTAAAGTACCGTCAGTTAAAATGCGCGCTAACATGCCTTTATTGTTGCCCATACCAACTAAAACAATATTGTTGTTGGTATCAAAAACGGCACTTTTTACTTCGGTATCTCCCGTTGAAGCTAATGTATATTGGCCTAAAGGGTAGCTGTCATCAATTACTCCGGATGCGAGTAATCGCGTAATACTGGCTTTATTAGGCGTATCTACAACGTTTGCAATTAAATATAATTTATTTGATTCGTCGACTAAAACTTTTACCATTTTATTCTCGGAATCAATGGTTGTTTCACCTATGTATTTGTAGGTTTGCTCACCGTCGGAGTCGAGCTTTAATGCTATTAATTCTGAACTGGCACCTGATACAGATTTACCACCAATAAAAATACTATCATCACTGATAAAAACACTTTCATAATATTCAAAAGGTGTTCCTATAATTTTTCCATTGCTACCAAAGTCATCGTCAAGTGTACCGTCAGAATCTAGCATCATGATAAACGAACTAGGAGTATCGGCTATAACTACAGAGCCAACTGCTACAACGTTGCCATCATGTAGTGCTAAATCAGTTAAGTTAAGCTTTTCAGCATCTGAAATAGAAGTAGAGTAAATACCATCACTGGCGAATGAGGTATCTAAATCACCATTTTGATCGACTTTAGCTATAAAGCCCTCTTCACCGTCAGTTTTGCTTTTAGATCCCGCAACAAATAAGCTGCCGCTATTGTGTTCAACCAACGCTATATTAGGTACGCTCAAATCTATGGCAATTTCTTTATGACCACTTTCGCTAAAGCTAGTATCTATAGCCCCCGTACTCGTAAAGCGTGTTAATACCAACTTAATAATTGAGTCCGATTTAGCCGTTGATGCAAGAATATACTTACCGGCATGAGGGTCATTGCTAAGTTGTAAAACGTGCATTGATTGATCGTCAGATTCTGCGCTTATAGTATCAAAAGCAAGATAACCAACGTCTGCAAAGTTGGTAAATAATGTGGCTTGCTCGTCAATTGCTGCAACAAATGGTTTAGTGGTTGAGTCGTCAATAACACCCGATACCCATACTGTATCATTCGCATCTATAGTTGCCGATTTGGCAAATTGCTTACCATTGATACCTGAAATAATATTAATACCTGATGCACCATAAGTACTATCAAGTGAACCATCAGACATTAAAATACGGGCAGAAAATAGTTTTTCACTAGCAGAAACACCGGTAGTGCCAGATAAAGTAATTCCATTTTTAATTGGCTCGTATTTTACGCCTGTTACGTTCGCGCCACCATTACCTGCACCACCGTTACCATCAATATCGTAAATAGCAGTACCTGCATCACCAAAACTCGTTATAAGAGTACCCGTTTTATCAATAGCCAAAACCACGGCTTCTTTTTCACCACTGTTACGAGTTATGTAACCACCTGCAAAAGCTGTAAAGTCGGTGTTTTTAGCACCGCCAATTGCAAATAATTCGTCATCTTTATTATTCTCAGACAAGTCGAACGATAATGCTGCGCTACCATTAAAACTTCCGTTGTTTTCACCATCAGAAATTAAATAACGAATAAGTACGTCTTTATCGCCAGTTGCACTTGTGACACTGCCAACAACCATAAGATCAGAGCTATTAAAGTTTTTAATAGCAAACGCTTCGTCATCTCTACTAGCGCCGCTCACATCGACAATTTTAGGGCTTCCGGCTTCATAAGCGAGCGTAGATATATCGTATTTTATCCATAAGCTATCGCTGTCGTTACCATTAAATGACTTACCAACAGCCTGAATTTTATTGTCGCTAAATTCAAGGTCATTAATCACGAGGGTGCTTGCTAATGCGGTACAGTGAATACCTGAATTATTATCTCCAGAGTTATTACTTAATACGCCAGCGGTATTCATTTTCAACAAACATGCTTCGGTATTTGTGCCATCAAAACTAGTGTAAGCAACAAAGAGGCTTGTACCATCAGAGATGATAGCTGTTGCTTGTTCATCATTTTCTAAATCTAATACTTTAACGCCATCACCATTAAATGCTGTATTTATCACACCACTCGTTGTATACGATGCAATAACAATATCTTTGTCGCTGTTATTACTAAAACCTACAAAGTAAAGGTTATTATTTAGCTCAATACTGTCATTAAATTCACCGCTTGAAAAAACTCCAGAAAGCTCAAGTTCACCTGTTATAGGGCGACCAAATGTTTCATCTTCAACAGGAACTAGGGGCTCCATATCATCAGTGATATCAATTATTATATTAATAGGAGTTGTTTCGTTAGGCGTACCGTCGTCAGTAATAGCTAGGCTCAATATGTACTGAGGAGTTGTTTCAAAATCAAACGGGCTTTCACCTTTTACAGTTAATAAGCCAGAATCATTATTTATTTCGAATATGGGGGCACCACTGAGTATGGTGTAACTTAAATTTTGGTTCTCAATGTCTGAGGCACTAACAGTCCCAATAGTGTCGCCATCGGTTGCGTTTTCGCTAATATTAAAACCTTGGTTTGACGCAACTGGAGCATCGTTAATAGGAGCAATCGTAATTGACAAACTACCAGTATCTGTAGCGTTATTCCCATCATCAACAGTATAACTGACAACAACAATACCGTTGGTATTTACAGCCGGTGTGTACTGTAGTTTGTTATCAATAACGGATACTGAACCGCTATCGGCTGACGCTGCTGTTATGCTTAGGCTATCACTATCAGCGTCTAAATCATTAATCAACACATCAATGAGTAGCGGTGCTGCATCTTCAGCCATGGTAGCCGAATCGGCGTTTGCTATTGGAGCATCGTTTACGGGAGTAATAGTGATAGTTAACGTTGCTGTACTGGCGCCGCCGTTGCTATCGCTTACAGTATAAGTAACTGTTGCTAAGCCGTTGTCGTCGGCTGCCGGTGTATATTGAATTTGATTGCCAACCACTGATACAGAGCCAATATCAGCTGAGGCAGCACTGATCGTCAGGCTGTCGCCATCTTCATCTGAGTCATTTGCTAATACGTTTATCAGTATTGGCGCTGCATCTTCATCTATTGTAGCTGAGTCTGCGTTGGCCATTGGAGCATCGTTTACGGGAGTAATAGTAATTGTTAAGTTAGTAGTTGCAGTACCGCCGTTACCATCACTTATTGTGTAGTTAATAATTGCTGTTCCATTTGTATTAGGAGCAGGCGTATATTGGATTTTATTATCAACAACAGATGCAGAACCTCTATCTGCAGTAGCTGCTGTTATCACAAGAGTATTGCCATCAATGTCGGAGTCATTAGCTAATACGTTAACTAATAACGCAGGAGCATCTTCGTTCATCGTTGCTGAGTCAGCATTTGCAGTTGGGGCATCATTAACGGGTGTAACGGTAATCGTCACACTTGCTGTTCTGTCGTTTATACCTTCATTACCAGTGCTATAACCATCAGTAATGGTGTAAGTTAGCACTATTTCACCTGAAAAATTTGCTGGTGGAGTAAACTGTATTTTTCCGGCGACAATAGTCGCTTCTCCAGCAGTATTTTCTATATTAGAAATACTTATTGTATCGCCATCTGCATCAGTGTCGTTAGCTAGCACATCTAATAAAGATGCAGAGCTGTCTTCGTCTAACGTATATTGATCGTCATTGGCTTGTGGAAAAGTATTAACGCCGCTTTCACTTAAGGTTACTTGAGCTGTTGCAGTTAAGCCTTGCTCATTTGAAATTGAATAGGTAAAGCTATCTACACCAATAAAACCTAAGTCTGGCTGATAGGTAAACGAGCCATCAGCATTTAATGTAAGTTCCCCATTTTGAGTTGCATTAATTGCTGTGGTATTAACCGATAAATCACCAGCCTCAATATTAAAGTCGTTAATTAATAAGCCATTTTGTACTGTTACTTCAAATAGTTTATTTTTGCTAAATTGATAGGCATCATTTTGTGCAACAGGGTTATCGGGTTCGCTGTTTATTACTAAAGTTACTGTGGCTGTAGAGGTTGCACCTAATGAGTCAATAGCTTGATATTGAAATTGATCAACACCATTAAAATTAGCATCCGGCACATAACTAAAGCTGCCATCAGTTGCTAATAATAGTTGGCCATGTGTGGGTGCCACCATAAACGTTTCATCAACTGAAAAACTGTCATTATTTGGGTCAGTATCGTTACTAAGCACACCATTGGCTGCTGTAACCACAAGTGTTTCATCTTCGCTTAAACTATAGCTATCATTGTTTGTTACAGGGGCTACGTTAGTGTTTGAACTTACAATGGTTACATTTGCAATAGCCTGAGCACCTTGTGCATCAACAACTCTGTACTGAAAGCTGTCTTGGTCTTGCATATTTTGCTCGCCTTGGTATTCAAAGCCACCATTATCAAAAAGGGTTAATTGTCCTCTTGTTGGTTCGCTAACCGGCGTTGTATCAACAGTTAAGTCATCTAAGTCTATATCGCTATCGTTTATAAGTAAGCCTGGCGATAGGACAACTAAGGTTCCATTGTTTGTAATGCTGTAAGTATTATCAAGCGCAATAGGAGCGTCGTTAATAGCTAAAATGGTTATCTCTACAACTGCGGTATCTGTCATACCTAGCTCGTTAGCAACTTGATAGCTAAAGGCATCTTCACCATTAAAGTTTGCAATAGGGATATAAGTAAAATCCCCATTTTCATTTATATTAAGAGTGCCATGCTGCGGTAGAATTAATGCATCTGCATTTACACGTAAATCGCCACTGTATTGATTCGTATCATTTGTTAGCACGTTACCTTGCAGAGTTTGATCTTCATTTATCTGAAACTGATCGACATTGGCCTCTGGTGCAAATGCAAGCTCTCCACCCACTGGCGCTATATTTATTATATTAGCAAAACCACTTTCACCACTGCCATCAACACCGGTAATAAGTACTTGGTAACTTTTATCTGTAAGTGACTCGGTAATGCTTAATGCAGTATCTTGAATACTTAAAAATTGTTGCCCATTCTCTAATTCATTAATATTAGTAGATGAGACTCCAGCTTGAGTTGCAATATAAACGTTGTAACGATTAAGTTCGGGGTTAGCTTGCCACGAAAGATTAATATTATCTTCGTCTCGTTGTGCTGTAACACCTTCAATTTGATATGGTTGCCAGTTAAAAGTGATTGCATCAGCAAGTACTTGATTATTTAAAGTGTCAGTTATCCATATTTCGAGACGTATTTCCCCAGGAATTACGCCATAAAGCGCAGGGCTGAGGCCTATAATTGACTTTTCGTAGCCAACACCACAATCAGAAGAACAAAGTGATATGCTTTTATTAACGCTAGGGAGTACTAAATTAACTTCAGCAATGCCATCAGTATCCGAAGCTTCAAGTAAAAAAGAAACATTACCTTGTACGGTGTCGTTTGTTTGTGGAAAAACAATATTAGCGCGAGTATTAGCTAAACTTGCTCCAACAACTCCTCTACTTGAAGTGACAGCACCTAAAACTTTTGTACTCTTGGTTTGATTACTCGCTATAACACCAGCCAAATTTATATAGCTAGTCACCGATGGCGGTACTACTTCAGCCGTAGGTGATTGTATTGTCTCTTGAGTGGGGCTTTCTTCTGAGCCTCCACAGGCACTTAACAAAAACACCATAGAACCAAGCAAAAATAAATTTTTTGCTGTCATTTTAAATACTCCATAATAAAAGCTTTGTATCCAATGTGTTTATGGTTCTAATTTAAAAGAACCGCTAGCATTTACATCAGGATTATTTATTTCGTTAAGATTAAAGTTGCCAGTAATATTGTCTAGGTCATTCAAAAATATTGCATCAACATCGCCCTCGGCTTTATTGTTACCATGGGATGCAAATGTAACGGCCAGCTCAAGTTCGCTTAAATTTATTAAGCCGCTGTAAGCTGCATACCAATTTCCACCGGCGTCATTAAAACTAATTTCGCCATCAGGTACGGTGCCATTATCAAAATCAACTGCCATAGTCATAGCAAAGTCAGTAACAGCACCCACACTCGAATTTACATTAAAGCTTGATGCCTCATAGTTAAATACACCTTGGCGCTGAGCTATTTGATCGACTAAAGATGCGCTGCTAACAGTTTGAAATTGTTGTTCAGAATATATATCCATAACACCTGTATCTGCTTCAAAAGTATTTACTTCAACTTCAGTTACCGATGCTTGCTCAGTTTCTTCTTCGTTGTCGCCTTTAGGGTCAATTGCTACTATATTTTGATCAAACACACGTGCCGCACGTGTTGTTTTAAAGACTTCACCAGTGGCTGTAATTTGTGCAAACGAAAATGCTTCGTTATCACCCAAAGAAACCACGTTATTATTTTCTAACGTTAAATCTATTGCGCCATCCCATACCGCTAAAAATACATCGCCTTTAACCAGTTGAACTTCAAAATGCGTTCCGCGTATACCAATAGAGCCTACGGGAGTTTTTACACTATAAGAGCCGCCATTTTTTTTAATTACGCCGGAAATAGAGCGCAAACCGCCTTTAAGTAACTCAATAGAAGCAGAGCCTTGTTGGGTATTGTCATTAAATTCGTAGTTAGCAATATTTAATACTGAGTTTTCTTTTAAGGCTATTAAGCCACCATCCAACATCGAAAATTGCGCTTTGCTTTTCTCTCCAGTCGTAATGCGATCTACGCCAAAAACAGTATCTCTGCGCTGCAACTGTCGTTGTTGTTCATTGCTTCCATCAACCGCGAGTACAGAGCCTCGTGCTAAAATAGTTTTACCAGCAGGGTCGTTTGCTTGTGTATAAAAACTTACACAAAGTAAAGTGGTAATTACAGGGAGTAAATGTTTCATAAATACCTTAAATTAAAATGAGTAAGAAGCGCTTAAATTTATATCTAAACGGTCATATTCGAATAAAGAAATATTACTGGATTTATCTTGATAGTTGGCAGCCAACTGTATGGCTAAATCGCGATTAACTAAGTAGCGAACAGAAGTTGAGAACATAAAGAGGTTATCGGCACGTTCTTGTAAAAATAAAGGGTGATCATCTTTATAATTAATCCATTGGTATCCAGCAAGAGATAACAACTGCCAATGTTGAGCCAACTGAGTATTCACTTGGTAGTACAAGCTCGTAATATTACGGCTATTAAATTCACCTTCAGTAATGTCCGCTTCCTCGCTTTTAGCGTTAATGCTTAAGCTTTGAAACCAATTTTTAGCTGCATAGCTAGCACCTGCATTCATCGCATAAAATGAGTTATCGAGCTTTTCATCAAATCTATTGTTTAAAACACCCGCAGTCAAAGAGCTAAATAAATTAACTTGTTTATTTAGCGTAAAATTAGCTCCGGCCGTTAAAGCTGATTCAGTACGATAAAGTTCGCCATTAAGCATCAACGGAGTGGTAGCAACTCGTGCAAACCAACTTATGTCATTTTGTTTATATTGATAGGCGGCATTAATGTGCGCATTTATACGATCGTATTGACTGAGTTCTTCAAACTTGTACCACCCGGTATCAATACTTAAAGTGATTAAGCTTTTTTGATCAATAGGGTGAGAGTACTTTCCTCTGTAATTAAGTCGTGCATAGTTGTCCTGCGTACTTTTACTTTCTGGCGATAACAAAAACTCACCAATATTAGGAATTATAATCGTATTTTCTGCAGTACCTGCGTTTACGTTGCCATCTACGCCAAGGGCAAGCTCAATATTTTGTTTATAAGAGCGTCCAGCCTCTTGTTGCTTAAGTGCAGCAGTTTCTAGCAATGACTGTGCAGAAGACTTTATATTATTAGGTGTGTCAGGTGAGTTAATTAGTATTAAAGCTTGAGTATCGGCAGCAGGTAAATTATTAACTGTTAAATAAGCACGAACTAAGTACAAGCGAGCTTCATACCATCTAGGATTATTTTCAACCACGCGTTCAAAGGCAAATACAGCTGGCGCCGCATGCCCTGTTTTAAGTGCACTGACCCCTAATAAAAAGTCGTATACGGGTTCGCCCAGGTACTGGTATTCGCTATTACTTTTTTGATAAGCCTGAGTGTATTTTTTTTCAGAAACTAGTTTTTGAAGCTCAATCAATAGCTTATTGAATTCATCATTGCTTTGAGCCAATGAGTTAAAGCTCATTACAGCTAAACAACTACACAGTAAATTTCTTAAAACCTGTTTAATCATGTTTAATTTTATATCCCAGTAGAAGTTTGATGTTTTGTAAAAAGTGATGCCAACATTAGAAACCTACCACTTTTTGTAGCTAAGTATAGTTAATACAGTCACATTGGTTAATAAATTGTAGATAAGTAATGAGTTATACCAATCCGCGATAATACTTAGTCATTTTGCGGGGCTAAACGTGTCGCTACCTGTGTTAAAAAATTCTCATATACGACTGCATGGATGCAGAGCAATGCAGGAGCAATTGCCGAGAACAATGAAATAGCGAATTTTTTGCCTAGCTATCAATATGTTTTTCCATCCTCAAAATAGAACACTTAATTAAGCGAATTGGAGTTAAATACTTGTTTATTAAGTGTTATTACTAATTAGGGGGTGTTGAGCTTTGTGGGTTGAAATTTTTAATCTAGGAGTGATTTAATCGCTGCGTGAGATTTGTAAATTAGTGGGTTTAACTAGAGTATGAATAATTGTGTTGTAAGGTTAATATAGTAGCAGGTTTTAGAATTTATATAATAGGATAATTAATAGGGTATAAATATGAGGCTTACTAGGAAAAAAATGGGGCGATTGACGGGGCTTGAACCCGCGACAACCGGAATCACAATCCGGGGCTCTACCAACTGAGCTACAACCGCCACTACACACACCTCGTTTGGTGTGGCGCGCATAATACATAAAATAATAATTGTTGTGAAGCCTAAAAGTGAAATAAATTAAAATAATTTAAATCAGGCAAATATAATTAGTATTTAGTCGTTAATATTTTTTCAAGGTAGGCTATGTTTTATCGCATAAATACCTCTAAAAAATCGAATATACTTGCATTTAATAGTATTAATTCATTATTTCATGAGAATAAATTGTAAATTAATGTATAATAATGCCCGAAAACGCTTAATAAAAAACATTTGGAGTAGATATGGATTCAGTACTTAATTGGCTTAACGATAACTCAGGCCTAATTTTACACTACGGTATACAAGCAGTTGTTGCGCTTGTTATCTTTTTACTTGGTAGTCGTGTTGCTAAGTTTTGTTCTAACTTAACTGAAAAAGGTTTTGCTAAAAAGAAAGTAGATAAAGCTGTCGGTTCATTTGTTTCAAGTATTGTGTACACACTTGTATTTGCTGTAACTATTTTAATGGCACTTTCGCAAATTGGCATTGAAACAACTTCGTTCATTGCTATTTTAGGTGCTGCCGGTTTAGCTGTTGGTTTAGCATTACAAGGTTCATTATCTAACTTCGCATCAGGCGTACTAATTATTTTACTTCGTCCATTTAAGTCTGGTGACTTTGTTGAAGCAGGTAATAAAATGGGTACGGTTAAAAAAATCGAAATATTCTCAACTGAACTACGTACTCCAGATAACAAAGTAATTATCGTACCAAACTCTCAAATAATGTCTGGTGCTATTACTAACTTCTCACGAGAGTCTACTCGTCGTATCGATTTAGTTATTGGTGTTGGCTACGATGCTGATTTACGTCACGCAAAAGAAGTATTAAAATCTGTATTAGATGCAGAAACACGCATACTTAAAGATCCAGCTTACAATGTATCTGTAAATGAGTTAGGCGATTCAAGTGTTAACTTTATTGTTCGCCCTTGGGTTAACGCTACTGATTATTGGCCTACTTACTGGTCATTAATGGAAAATATTAAAATTGCATTAGATGATGCAGATATTACTATCCCATTTCCACAAATGGATGTTCACTTTCACAAGCAAGACTAATTTTAAATAGTTATTTAATTAAAGTTATCTTTAATTGTTGTAGTGCTAAAAAGCTATTAAACATAAAATTTTCATGCGGGATCTGCCGCATGAAAATTTTTTACATTATTACTTAGCTGTTTAGCTTGCTCTAACAAGTAATGCTTTAATAAAATAGATGTACATTTATCCAAAGGTTATTTTTTAATGAAATTAAAGCTTTTATCAGTTTTAGTTGCGGCTTCTGCTGCAACAAACGCATTTGCTGCAGACGCAGAACAAAGAACATGGGAAGTTACCAGTGAATTAGGTGCTATTGTCACAAGTGGTAATACAGAAACGACCACACTTAAAGGTGGCATCAAAGTTCAGCACAATCTTGAACACTGGAACAACGAATACAAGCTAGACGGCATCTACAAAGAAGATGAAGTTGAAGATGCTAATGGCGACAAAAATAAGCAGCGCACTAACGAGAAGTATTCAATTTCTGCACAAGGTAATTACAAATTAAATGAAGATCATTCTCATTTATTCATTTATGGTTCACACGTTTCAGATTATTTTGGAGCGTATAGAAGTGAGTCAGTAATTTCTGCAGGTTACGGTTTACGTTTATTAAACGAAAAAACTATGTGGCTAAGTGCTGAAATTGGTCCTGGTTATAAATACTTTGAATACCCAGATGACAGCACTGAAGTTGATGACAACGGTAACTCTCTTGCTGGTGAATTTGAAGGCGAAGTAATTGCCTTAGGTAAGTTAGATTACAACTGGCAAATTTCTGAGAATGCACGTTTTACTCAATTAGTTGCTGTAGAGTATGGTGATACAAACACTAAAACTCGTTCTGAAACTGCATTACTTGCAAAAATAAACGGCTCGTTACAAATGAAAGTCGCTTTTAATGTCACTAACAACTCAGATGTTGCTGACGATAAAGAAAGCACTGACACTGAAACGTCATTCACGTTGGTTTACAGTTTTTAACCAATGTAGTTAAGTTAATTACACTAAAGTGACAAAAGGGACGAAAGTCCCTTTTTTATTTGCCTAAAATTAAGGTATTATAGCGGCCAATTTTGGTTGTAGACCTAGGGATATACCTACTCGTGAAAGTTTTTACACAATTAATTAGTGCTTTTATTCTACTTTGTAGTTTTAGTGCTTTGGCTTTTACGCCAACAGCGTCTCAAATTGAGCAATTTAAAAAGTTACCGAAAGCTCAACAAGAAGCCCTCGCAAAACAGTATGGTGTTGACATATCAACGATCACTGGTTCAAACCAATCTAATAATCAAAATAATACACAGCAACAAAATAGTATTGGTGAGCGTACCGAGCCAGAAAAAGAAGAGCTTACAGATGAAGAGCGCTTTAAACCAAAAACAGACGAATTAAAGCCGTACGGTTACGAATTGTTTGCAGGTGAACCAACTACATTTATGCCAAGCGAAAATGCCGCAGTACCAGATACATATATTGTGGGCCCTGGCGATCAATTAAAAATAAACTTTTATGGTAAAGAAAGTGACAGTTTTGAAGTTATAGTTGACCGTGAAGGACGTATTAGTATTCCAGATTTAAGCCCTGTAGAAGTGGCCGGTTTGACCTTTGCTGAAATTAAAGAATTAGTAAAAGTAAAAGTAGAGCAAGAGGTAATTGGTGTAAAAGCGTTTGTATCGCTTGGTCAGCTTCGTAGCATGCGTATTTTAGTGCTAGGAGAGGCTTACAAGCCCGGTAGCTACAGTGTTTCATCATTAACAACCGTTTCGCACGCATTATTCGTAAGCGGTGGCGTATCTGATATTGCTTCTCTTCGTAATATTCAAGTTAAACGCGCAGGCAACGTAGTTGCAAACTTTGACCTTTACGACTTACTTATTAATGGCGATAGCAGTAACGATATCGTATTAAAGCCGGGCGATGCTGTATTTATTCCATCAGTTGGCGCTCAAGTAACAGTTGAGGGTGCAGTTAAACGTCCCGCTATTTTTGAACTTAAAAAAGGCGAATCTGCTAAGCAGTTATTAGCGATGGCCGGAGGCCTTAAACCCAATGCATACGCTAAAAGCGCAATTGTAGAGCGCTTTAATTTCGATCGTAAAGAAGTACTCTCGGTCGATTTTTCAAAACCACAAATTAACTATATCCCACAAGATGGCGACCGTATTCGTTTTAATTCGGTTAGCTCGCAATACCAAAATTCAGTTAGCTTAATCGGTGCTGTAGCGCGCCCTGGTAATTATCAATGGCATCAAGGTAAACGTATTTCAGATGTACTTAAGTCAGTACGTGGTGATTTACTGCCACAAGCGGATTTAAGCTACGGGCTTGTTATTCGTGAAATTAATATTAATGGCGATATTGAAGCGCATCAGTTTGATGTAGCCCAAGCTATTATCAAAAACCCTGAAAATAACTTACAGCTTCAGAGCAACGACAAAATTGTTATATTTAGTCGCTTTGAAGAAAAAGAAGCAGAGCAATCAGCTCTAGCAAATATGGCCCTTAGCCAAGAGCAACAAGAGCAGCAACAAAAAGCAGAGCAATGGCACAAGTTTGAGCAAAAAGAGTTCGAAAAATATATTGGTGTTAATCAAGAAGGCGAAGAGCTTGTTCTTGAAGACAATAAAATACTAACAATTGCTGAAATTTCTAAACGCAAAGCAAAAGAAGAAGAAGACCAAGAACTCAAACCTGAGGATTATGCATTATTTAGTCGCCATAACTTATTAGCGCCGATTATTGCTAAATTTAAACAGCAAGCATCAGTGCAACAAGCAATGCAATTAGTTGAAATCAGCGGGAATGTAACTTTCCCTGGTATTTATCCACTAATGATTGGTGGTGAGGTAAGTGATTTAATAACAGCAGCCGGTGGCCTGTTAGAGTCTGCCTACGTAAAACAAGCTGAAATTACACGTATTGTAGCCAGCGATGGTTCTAAAATAGAACACTTAAGATTTGACCTTGAAAGCGCCATGAAAGGCGACCTTCAAAGTAATATTACATTACAAAGTAAAGACAGCATCAACGTTTTTGCAATTCCAAATTGGCAAGAAAATGTAAAAGTAGAATTAAAAGGCGAGCTTAAATTTCCAGGTACGTACACTATACGCCGTGGTGAAACGCTAACTGAATTACTTGATCGCGCGGGTGGTTTTTCACAATTTGCAGAACAAAAAGCAGCTGTATTTACCCGTACATCAATTAAAGAGCAAGAGGAAAAGCAGTTAGCGCGTTTATCTACAGAGCTTCGCCGCGACATTGCCTCTAAAAGCTTCCAAAACTCGGTAAGTAGCAACACACTTTCTTATGAAGAAATGAACAAGCTGTTAAACGACCTCGCAAGTGTAGAAGCCGTAGGACGTTTAGTAATTGATTTACCTTTAATTGTAAATAATCAACAAAACTTAGTACTGCAAGATGGCGATACACTTTATGTACCAAGTAAGCGCGATTCAATCAGCGTAATTGGTGAAGTTAATTACTCAACATCACATCTTTATAAATCAGGTGTTAGTGTTGATGATTATATAGCGCTAAGTGGTGGCCTTAAAGAGCGTGCGGCTGAAGATCGAATTTACATTATTAAAGCTAATGGTTCAGTGAAAATACCAAACACAGGTGGCTGGTTTGCAGCAAATAATGCTGACCAGTTAGAACCAGGGGACACAATAGTTATCCCAATGGATGCAGGGCATATGGATAAGCTAACGCTTTGGAGTACAGCAACGCAGATTCTTTATCAGCTTGGTGTGGCTGTAGCTGCTATTGGTAGCCTTTAACAAATATGCGCGACTTTATGTCGCGCAGAATAAACAATTTGAAGTAATACTTGAGCCTATATCTAAACTATTACAGAAATTTGATGCTTATCTGCTGAATTTGTGAGATTTAAATGGAAAATAAATTAAAAAACCCCAAGCAATATTATGGTGCAGATGAAGCTCATAATATTGTAAATGACGAAGTTAACTTACGAGAAATATTTTCAGCTATCTGGCAAGGTAAATGGACCATCATAGTTATTACTACTTTGTTTTCCATTGCATCTGTCTTTTATGCAATCAATCAAGATAATATTTATAAGTCTGAGGCATTATTGGCTCCTGCAGAGCAGGATAAATCAGGTGGCATAGGTTCATTGGCAGGTCAATTTGGCGGTTTAGCCAATTTAGCAGGAATCAACTTAGGATCAGGCATAAGAGATAAGACCCAAATGGCTCTTGAAGTATTAAAATCTCGTAAGTTCATTACTCAATTTATTCAAAAGCATAATTTGCTGCCAGATTTAATGGCGGTAGAGTCGTGGGATTTAACTAAGGGGACTATAAATTATAATCCTAATATATATAACTCAGGCACAAATACTTGGCTACGAGAGGTGAAAGCTCCTAAAAAGGCAGAACCTTCAATGCAAGAGGCCTATAAAGAGTTCACTAAAATTATAAATATAGCTGATGATAAAGAAACCGGTATGATCACCTTAGCGGTTGAGCATAAATCCCCAGTTATTGCTCAACAATGGGTTAATTGGTTAATACACGATATAAATGCAGAGATGAAAACTCGCGATGTAGCAGAGGCAAATAAAAGCGCTGACTTTTTAACCCAACAATTAGAGCAGACAAAAATAGCCGATATACGCACAGTACTTTATAAATTAATCGAAGAGCAGACCAAGACGATTATGTTTGCTAATGTTCGGGATGAGTATGTTTTTAAAACTATTGACCCAGCCATTGTAGCCGAAGAGAAGTTCAAACCTAAACGTGCTGTTATTTGCATACTAGGGGCGTTCTTAGGGGCTGCCTTAGCTATTATATATGTATTATTTGGTTTTTATTCAAAAAGAAATTGAGAGAAAATTGAACTAAAGACCAAGAGTTAAAGAAAAGCTTTCAAATCTTAAGAGAAATTAAAATGTATATTTCATCAGAAGAAATTAAAATAGGCGTTATTGGTTTGGGTTATGTTGGCTTGCCATTAGCTGTCGAGTTTGGGAAAAAATATCCCGTATTGGGTTTTGATATAAACCAGAAAAGGGTAGATGAGCTAAGTGCAGGGCATGATGCTACGCTAGAAGTCAGTGATGAAGAACTTCAAGATATTAAGCAGCTAAACTTCTCTTGTAATAAGCAAGAATTAGCCAGTTGTAATGTGTATATTGTAACGGTGCCTACCCCTATAGATGAAAGCAATGCGCCAGATCTAACCCCACTTCGAAAAGCATCAGAGTTATTAGGAGAGTTTGTTCAAAAAGGTGATGTTGTTATATACGAATCTACTGTGTACCCAGGTGCAACCGAGGAAGTATGCTTGCCTATTATCGAAAAAGTTTCGGGTTTAGTATTTAATCAAGACTTTTTTGCTGGTTACTCTCCTGAGCGAATAAACCCAGGTGACAAAGTAAATACTCTAACTAAAATTATGAAGATCACTTCAGGCTCTACGCTTGAAATAGGTGAGTTCGTAAATAGTCTATATAGCTCGATCATAACCGCAGGTACTCATTTAGCTGGTTCAATAAAAGTAGCAGAAGCTGCGAAAGTGATTGAAAATACACAAAGAGATTTGAATATTGCGATCATCAATGAATTTGCAAAAATATTTAACCGCTTAGGTATTGATACAGAAGAGGTGCTAAATGCAGCTGGCACAAAGTGGAACTTTTTAAAGTTTAAACCTGGTTTAGTAGGTGGGCACTGCATTAGTGTAGACCCATATTATTTAACTCATAAAGCACAAGAAGTAGGATATCGCCCAGAAGTTATACTTGCTGGTCGAAGAATAAATGATGGTATGGGTGAATATGTTGCAACTCAATTAGTAAAAAAACTATCAAGTCAAAAAATACATATTGATGAAGCAAAAGTGCTCGTGCTTGGTTTTACTTTTAAAGGTGATTGCCCCGACGTCAGAAATACCAAAATAATCGATATAGTTAATGAGCTTAAAGACTTTAATATGACAGTTGATGTTTACGACAGTTGGGCTAACTCTGATGAAGTTAAGCATGAATACGGTATTGATTTAATAAGCACACTACAAGAAAATAATTATGATGGAATTGTTTTAGCGGTTGATCACAGCGAGTTCAAAAAAATGGGGGCTGGAGCTGTTCGTAAGTATGGGAAATCAAAGCATGTCTTATATGATGTCAAACATGTTTTTGGAACTAGTGATTCTGACCTAAGATTATAATAAGGAATACGATGAAAAATTTTGCACTTATAGGCGCATCAGGATATATAGCACCTCGTCATTTGAAAGCTATTAAAGAAACAGGTCATAACCTTCTAGTGGCAATGGATATTAATGATTCAGTGGGGATCATGGACAGCCACTTCCCAGATGCTGAGTTTTTTACAGAGTTTGAAGATTTTACCGCGTATGTTGAAGATTGTGCGATGAAGGGCCAAAAACTAGACTACATAGCTATTTGCAGCCCTAATTATTTACATGCACCTCATATGAAATATGCACTGAAAAATGGTATTGATGTCATTTGCGAAAAGCCACTTGTATTGAATTCAGAAGATATGGATATTCTCAAAGAATATGAAACTAAGTATGGAGCAAATGTTAACTCAATACTTCAATTAAGGTTGCATCCTTCAATCATTGCTTTAAAAGAAAAAGTAGCCGCTGCGCCAGCAGAGAAAGTATTTGATGTAGATTTGACCTATATGACCTCGCGCGGTAAGTGGTATATGAAATCTTGGAAAGGATTTGACCACAAATCAGGCGGTGTAGCCACAAATATTGGTGTGCATTTTTACGACATGCTACATTTTATTTTTGGTGAACTTAAGCACAATGAAGTTCATTATCGTGATGAAAAAACGTCTAGTGGCTACCTTGTTTACGAGCGTGCACGTGTGAAGTGGTTCTTATCAATTGATGCTAACAACTTACCTGACAATGCTGTTAAGGGTGAAAAGCTTACCTATCGTAGTATCACAATTAATGACGGGGTTAATACAGAGGAGCTTGAGTTTTCAGGTGGATTTACTGATCTACATACTCAAAGTTATCAAAATATATTAGCAGGTAACGGCTTTGGTATTGATGAAAATAGAGTTGCCATTGAAACTGTAGAAAAAATTCGTGAAATGCTAGTAGTCGAAGCTGGCGACAAAGCACATCCATCACTTGCAAAGGTTTTATAGTTATGGATTATCACGTGCATGAAAGCGCCATTGTTGATAATGGGGCAAAAATAGGCAATAACACACGTGTTTGGCATTTTGTGCACGTGTGTAGTGGGGCACAGATAGGCGAAGGGTGTTCTTTAGGTCAAAACGTGTTTGTAGGCAACAAGGCTATTATTGGTAATAATGTAAAAGTACAAAATAACGTATCTATTTACGACAATGTCTATATCGAGGATGATGTTTTTTGCGGTCCTAGCATGGTTTTTACTAATGTATACAACCCTAGGTCGTTTATTGAGCGAAAAACTGAGTACCGCGATACACTAGTAAAAAAAGGCGCAACACTTGGTGCTAACTGTACAATTGTTTGTGGTGTAACTATTGGCGAGTATTCGTTAGTTGGTGCTGGTGCTGTTATAAATAAAAATGTAGCAGCATTTGCTCTTATGGTAGGTGTGCCAGCTAAACAGATTGGGTGGATCAGTAAATACGGCGAACAGCTCCAGTTACCTGTTAAGGGGACTGGTACCGAAAAGTGTAAGCATACAGGTGATATATACCAGCTTTCAGGTTCAACACTGACTTTAATTAATGAGTAATGACTAAATGCAATTTATAGACTTAGCTGCGCAGTACAAGCACTTAAAAATAAAAATAGATAAACGAATTCAAGATGTATTAGATCATGGTAAATACATTATGGGTCCTGAAGTACACGAGCTAGAAGAAAAACTTGCAGAATATGTAGGTGTTAAACATGCAATAACATGTGCGAACGGTACTGATGCTCTTACGCTTGCCATGATGGTGCTTAATATTGAGAAAGGCGACGCAGTCTTCTGCCCTACATTTACTTTCTTCGCGACTGCAGAGGTTATTGCTTATGAAGGAGCTACGCCTGTCTTTGTCGACTCAGACGAGGCCACTTTTAATATTTGCCCTGTTGATCTTGAAAGGCGTATTCAAACAACTATAGCTGAAGGCAGGCTAGTTCCTAGAGCTATAATCGCTGTAGATTTATTTGGTTTACCAGCTAATTACCCTGAAATTCAAAAAATTGCGAACAAATATAATTTAAAATTAGTTGAAGATGCAGCACAAGGCTTTGGTGGTAGTATTAACGGCAAAAGAGCGGGTAGCTTTGGTGATATCGCAACAACAAGCTTTTTTCCTGCTAAACCACTAGGTTGCTATGGCGACGGTGGTGCAATATTTACTAATAATGACGAATATGCAGAGTTAATAAAATCTTATCGCGTTCATGGGAAAGGTAGCGACAAGTACGACAACGTTCGTATAGGTATGAACTCTCGATTAGATACGATTCAAGCTGCGATATTACTTGAGAAGTTAGCAGAATTTCCAATTGAGCTTATAAGCCGTAATAAAGTAGCTGATAATTATGAAGCTACATTATCAGGTAATTACAAAACACCTCAAGTACCTGAGCACTACATTAGTTCTTGGGCGCAATATACTTTAGTTTCTGACAACCGAGATGCCGCAATGGCAAAGTATAAAGAGCAAGGTATACCCACCATGATTTATTATGGTACTTGCATGCATCAACAAACAGCTTTTAGCTCTGTAACTTATAAAGATGGTGATTACCCAGTTGCTGAAATGCTATCACGTTCTGTATTTAGTATTCCGATGCATCCATACTTTTAACCCTTTTTAAGGTTTTTAATGCGTAAATTACATTTTTTAATAGCCAAAGTGGTTTTCTCTCTATTCAATTGGGCAAAAAAAACTGTTTTTTTAGCTAAATTAGAAAAAATGAAAAACGTTTCTAATTTAGCTTCTTGTGGCGTTAATACCGTATTTACCGGTAATGTGCAAAATATATACATAGGAGATTACACTTATATAAATCGAGCCCATATAACATGTGGTGATAAGTCAAATGTAATTATAGGCTCTGGTTGTGCAATAGGCTATAACGTCTCTATAAAGGCTTTGACACATTCTATGAAAAAGCCAACAACAAATATTAACGGACCTCTAGTACATAATGAGAAAACTATAAAAATAGGTAATGATTGCTGGATCGGAGACAATGTTTTTATTAAAGAAGGCGTTGCTATAGGATCTAATGTAATTGTAGGTGCGAACTCAGTTGTTACGTCTGATTTTGGGGATAACATAATAATAGCTGGAAGCCCTGCTAAATTAATAAAAGAAAGAAACGAAAATGAATCCTAGGAGTTTTTTTAATTTTCTACTCGGGCCTATTTTTGTTGTAATTTTAAGCTTTATATCAATCCCATTAATGACTAGTTTATTTCCCCCGGAAAGTATCGGTAAGTTTGCCATTTTACAAGTTTTAATAACTTTTTCGATAGTTTTTTTATCGTTTGGTTTAGACTTGTCGTACATAAGAAGCTACCACGAGACGATGGAAAAGAAGTCTTTGCTTTTCTCATCTTTGCTTCCAGGAATAGGGCTATTAATTGTAGTTATATTTATCTGTCTACTTATTAGTCCATCTTTTATAGCAAGTAAGTTATTTGAAGCCGATAATACCCTATATTTTTACATTTCAGCTTTAGCAGTACTGTTCTCATTTTTAATTCGATTTCTCTCCCTTCCGCTTAGGATGGAAAATAAAGGTAAGTCGTTTTCATTAGTTCAATCAATTCCAAAAGTATTTTTATTTCTGTTTTTGCTTATAGCCTATAATTTAAATATAATCTTTGATGATTTCTTTTGGTTGTTAGCTGCGCACTGCGTTTCGTTATTTTTTGCTTTGCTTATTAATTTTATTATTTTAGGGCGCTCACAATTTACTTTTAATTTACCTTATATATCAATATCTAGTTATAAAAAAATGTTTCAGTTTGGGGTGCCAGCAGCTTTTTCTGGGCTTATATTTTGGCTATTTCAATCTTCAGATAAGTTATTATTAAAGACGCTTGCTCCTTTATCTGATTTAGGTATTTATAGCGTTGCTTTTAGTATTTCAGCGGGGGTTGCTGTTTTTTCTAATGTTTTTAATATGCTCTGGTCTCCTTACATTTACGAGAAGTTGAGCTCTAATAGTAAACTTGATGACTTGGGTTATTTTATTGATTTTTATTTAATGTTTACATACTTCTTTTTAGGTCTAGCCATTGCTTGTTCACCTGTAATTACATTGTTCTTTTCTGAACAATACTTTTCAATACAATATATTATTGCTTGTTGCGCATTGGGTTTCTTGTTCTATTCATTATCGGAAATGACGGCTATAGGCATTAATATTGAAAAAAAGACTTCTAAGGGTTTAATCGCTACAGTTATATCTGCTATTTTCGGAATCTTAATTAGTTACTTTTTAGTACTCTATTTCTCAGCTACTGGGGCTGCAATAGGCATGCTTATTTCATACTGGATTTATTTGGTTTTAAGGACCGAAGTAAGCATTAGGGTGTGGAAAAAAGTTGATCGACTTAAAATCTATTCTGTTACATTAATTGCATTATCATTTGCTTCAACTTTTGCGCTTCTAAAGTTAGATGAATATAAATATACCCTTGTTGCTGTATTTATTTACTACATAATTGGCTTTTTAATTTTCAGAAAAACATTCAAGCAAACTATAAAGTTTATTATTAAGCTTAAAAATTGAGAGTTATTTATATATGTATGCTCTAATATTTATAATTATATGCTTGTTGCTTTTGAAAGGGAGCTTCTTAGAGGTTGTAAGTCCAACTTTATACTCATTATTAAATGTATTAACTTTTGTTGCTCTTACTCTTTTTCTTTTTATACTTATCCTTAAGAAAAACATAAAAGTAAACTTAACTAATATGCTTGTTCTACTGAGCCTTTTCTTTTTTATGTTAGTGTCTTCATTCTATAACTTTGAAAGTATTAAAAGTGGAGGCTGGAATGCTTTAATGACTCTTTTAGTTTTATTCTTACTTTCTTCTGTTAAGCCTAATAAAGATGATTTTGATTTCTATAAAATTGAAAAGTCCTATTTATTTATTACTGTCATTTTTTTAATGACTAGTTACATGCTCTATATTTTAGGTGCTCAATTTGCCTCCTCTCATACTCAATATATATTAAGTGGGCCTTATTTAAATCAAAATACTATGTCAGTTAATCTATTTTGCTTAAGCATTATTGGATGTTTGATTGTTAAAGAAGAAAACAAGTATTACTTTGTTCCTCTACTTTTAATTATTTTTCTATCTATATTTTTGACAATGTCGAGAGCTGGAATGTTGTTCTCCATTTTTGTTTCTTTAATATTTTTTGGTAAAAACAGAATTATTCTCTTCACTCCCCTTTTAGTGGCTATAGGTTTGTATTTTTTACCTGCTGATTTTTATAGTCGGCTAGAATCGAAAACTTTAGAGGCTGGCTCATCAGGTCGGCTTGATTTTATTAATCAAGTCTTTTCAGATAAGCTCGATAATATAGGTTCTTTATTTTTTGGAGTAGGAGTTAATAATACTGTTTTTAAGCTACATGGGGATACTCTTTCTGCTCATAATAGTTATATCAGCTTTTTTTCAGATTTTGGTCTATTATGCTTCTCCTTATTATTTATGTATATAACCCTAATTTTACGAAAAGTGGAAAGAAAAAGTATGTTGTATATGCTTCTTTTGCTAGGGTATGGTTTATTCGAAACAATCTTATTTAAAGGGTTATCATTATCATTTTTTCTCTTCTGTCTCTTGGCTAATAATCAACGTAAAAAGAAATATGTTAGTAATACAGTTGGAATATAGAGCTTTTAAGCGCTGCTGAGAGCAAAGTATATAAAATATCTGTAAGTAAGGCAGCAGCTATAAGGTCTTAATTGTTGGTAATGTAAATTAAGACTCGTCCGATAATAAAAAGGCATTATGACGCTGAAAGCCTAATATATTAAAAGTAAAAAGAGTCACCTAACATTAAAATAAACAATAAAGTAGACAGTTTCTCAAAAGTACTCTAGAAGTCATAGTTAAGTACTTTGACTACTTTTATCACTTAGAAGTATCTATAAATGAAAGTTTTAATTATTCCGTATAACTACCCAACAATCAATAATAGCCAAAAAGCAATATTTATAGCCGATCAAGTAAGTATGCTACGGGAGCAAGGTAATGACGTGACTGTTCTTGGAGCAATACCAAAAACAGCTAGTGAAGCGATTAAAAGCCGTTGCTTTAGGTTTGGCCGTTTGTCTGAAGAAAAGGATGTTGTTTCATTTCCTGCAATCAGAGGTATGGACCGCTTAAATAATACATTGCAACTAGCAATTGGCAAAAAGCTATTCCAACAATTTTTATTGCATAACCCTAAACCTAATTTAGTGCACGTGCATAATGCTTCATGCGGTGCTTTAGCTCTGTGGATCAAAAAAAATTATGATATACCGTTTGTGGTTACAGAACACTCAAGCTTGAAGTGGAAAAAATTGTGTGAAAAAAGCTTAATTTTGTATAAAGAAAGTAAAGCTAATATTGCTGTAAGTAATGCATTTGGCATGCACCTATCGTTAAAGTATAAGCAGATTTTTCATTATGTCCCCAATGTTGTTGACATAAATTTCTTTAAAAAAGCTGATAGCGGCAGAATAACAGGGGCTTGTAAAACCTTCGTTTCAATTGGTAATTTAACAGTAAATAAAAATCATCAATTAGCGATAAGGTCAGTTAAAAGTTTATTAGAAAAAGGTTATGAGGTTAAACTATTTATTGGAGGAGCTGGCCCCGAAGAACAGCAATTAAAAAAATTGATTAAGAGTTTAAATTTACAGAAAGATGTTTTCTTACTAGGGCAGTTATCACGCTTGCAAATTAAAGACTTGTTAAATAGATCTGATTATTTTTTATTACCAAGTAAGAAAGAAACATTTGGGGTTGTTTTAATTGAAGCTATGGCCGCTGGCTTACCAGTATTAGCCCTTAAAAATGGTGGTAGTGAATCTATTGTTACGCCTGAGGTGGGTCTACTGGCTGAAAATGAGCAATTTTTCATAGAAAAAATAAGCCTTCTTTTAAAAATGGACTTTCAGAAAAACGCCATTTTTGAGTATGTTTATAGTAAATTTTCACAGTGTGCAGTAATGAAAACGTTACTTAAAATATACAAGATTTAAATAGTTATACCGACTGGATTTTATTTCGGTTTATATACATTCCAATAATTACTTCTGTAAATACGAACACTTTATATGTGATTTTATTGTATTGTAATGTTATTTAACCCTTAGAGTTTATTTTGTAATTATTTGCTTATGTAAGTGTTTTATTAGTGGCGAAACTTCTAATATCTTCTTATAACAATTATAATTATGGCTTAATGACTCTTACAGGAAGCAGTCATTACTTTTATTTACGAACCCTATAATAGAAAGTTTTTTACTCAAGTCGCCGCACTCTTAAATGATAGACTGATTAAAATTATGCAGCTGCATTGAAACAGCCCAAATGGTTGAAGGAAGTCAAGTAAGTATGAAAATTAAAAGAATTGCACAATTAACAACCGTTCATCCTAGATATGACACCAGGATATTAGTAAAAACGAGTGCCTCTTTAGCTGCAAGAGGCTTCGAAGTCGTTTTACTTGTTGCAGATTCATTAGAAGATGAATTGGTAAGTGGAGTACGAATCGTTAATATAGGGGGATCAAAAGGGAATAGGATTGTTAAAACCCTAAATAGACTCGTTTTAATGTTCCGAGCGGCAGTTAAGGAAAACGCGGATATATACCACTTTCACGATCCAGAGCTAATGCTTATTGCGCCTTTGTTAAAACTCAGAGGGAAAGTAGTGATTTATGATGTACATGAAGATGTACCAAGACAGGTTTTGCGTAAAAAGTGGATTCCATTTCTTCTGAGAAGACCAATATCTTTGTTAATTAGAGCGGTCGAAAGCCTTGTATCAAAATTAGTGGACGGCATTGTTACTGTGACGCCGACTATTGCGAGTCGTTTCCCTTCAGAGAAGACAATTGAAACTCGAAATTATGTAGATTTAAAAGAGTTTGACTCATACGAACCAACAAAATCTAAGTCATTAATTACCTATGTCGGGGGGATTACAGAGGCCCGAGGTATAGTACCAATGGTATCAGCCTTTGCAAACTTACCAGTTAATTTAACTTTGGCTGGAAAGTTTCAAGAAAGTGGACTAGAAAAAAAATGTAAAAGCACACCCGGATGGCAGAATGTCAATTTTATTGGTTGGCAGTCTCGTAAAAGTATCGTAGAAATATTAGATGAAACCCAGATAGGATTAGTTGTACTCCAAGCAACAGGGGACTACGAGGAGGCATTTCCAGTGAAGCTATTTGAATATATGGCTGCAGGCGCTGCTGTTATTGCATCTGATTTTCCGTTATGGAGGGAGATTATTGATGGGGCTGAATGTGGTATTTGCGTTGACCCTGCTTCAGCAACTGCAATTGAAGAAGCGATTGCATATTTAAAAAATAACCCTGATGTTGCAAAAAAAATGGGTCTCAACGGCAGAAAAGCTGTTGTTGAAAACTATAATTGGGAAAGTCAAGCTACAAAATTATTTCATATGTACGACAAATTGCTATCTGTATAAGTGGGTATGTATAAAAATGAAAATATTTACAATTTTAGTTGATACAAGATCACAACTTATAAAAGCAGCCTCACTAAATTAGGAGCTTATTAATAATAGCTCTGCAGTTAGTGTGGTTATAAATCATGAACCAAATATCTTAGATTTTTTAAAAAATGAAAAACTTAATACTAGATTGTTTAATTAAAATACGTTGCAAGCCTTGCTTTTTTTATAACCTTTTGTTTTTTAAAGGTTGTAGTGTTAATTTGTACGGAAGTGGAGTTGCTTCTAGCAATATTATTAATGCGTTAATTAACTATGGAAAATAACGTTTGGTACATATCAAAATATGCCAATATAAAAGAGTATGGAGCAGACACAAGGCAAGCCAGCTTTTGCAAAGAATTTGCTAAGGCTGGTTACAATGTCAGGCTTATCACATCAAACTCTTCCCATTTATATAACCATTTACCAAAATTTAAAAGCCGTTACTTTGATGAAAAGAGTAATGACTTCAGTGTCACTTGGGTAAATACCTTGAAATACTCTAAAGCTACGAGTATCAAACGTATTTTTAGTTGGTTATGGTTTGATTTTTTTGTATTGATGATGGCATTTAATAAAAGGTATGAGAAACCTGATGTTGTTATTGCCTCCTCACTATCATTATTCACTGTATTAACCGGTTGTTTTTATAAAAAGTTTTATAAAGCTAAGTTTATATTTGAGGTTAGAGATATTTGGCCGCAAACGTTAATAGACTTAAAAGGCTTTAGCGCAAATCACCCATTAATTTGGCTTTTAAGTAAGATCGAAAGGTTAGGTTATAAATACTCTGATTCTATAGTTGGTACCATGCCCGGTTTAAAACTACATGTTGAAAACGAAGTCGGCCTTGGTTCTAAAGTGCATTGTATTCCTCAAGGTGTGAGCTTTGACTTTTACAAAAATAGTCAGGAAGAATTAAGTAAGGAATATATCGAACAATATATTCCTAAAAATAAATTTCTTGTAACCTACACTGGAACTTTTGGAGAGGCTAATGCTTTAGAGTACATAGTTGATGCTGCGAAAAAGTTGAGAAATTCAAGTAATATACATTTTTTGTTTGTTGGCGGTGGTTATTTAGAAGAGCAGTTAATTGATAGCTCTAAAGATCTCAATAATATTACTTTTGCGCCTAAAATAAGGAAAGAGCAGATACAACACTTACTTGGTCTATCTGATTTACTCGTTGCCTCGGTGCGTAACGAAAGAATATACAAATACGGTATGTCTTTAAACAAGTTTATTGATTATATGTATGCAAAAAAACCTATTGTTTGTATGTATTCTGGTTACCCATCTATGATAAATGAAGCTAACTGTGGTGAGTTTACGCCAGCTGAGGATAGTGATTATTTTGCGAATGTAATCAAGAAATATCAATCTATGAATTCTTTAGATAGGGAACAGGTTGGTGAATTTGGCTTTGAGTTTTTGATAAATGAGAGAAGTTTTATCGTGTTAAGTAAAAAGTATATGGGGTTATTTAATGAAGCGAATAATTGACTTTTTAATTGCTCTTTGGGCATTGCTTTTTTTACTGCCAGTAATACTTGTGGTTGCTATATTTATTCGTTTTAAATTGGGCTCACCTATTTTGTTTACGCAAGACCGCCCTGGCTTAAACGGTAAAGTGTTTAAAATGATGAAGTTTAGAAGCATGCTCGATGCTAAAGATAAGCACGGTAACCTGCTTCCAGATAACGAGAGAATGACTAAATTTGGTGCTTTTTTACGTTCTACCAGTTTAGACGAGCTACCAGGCTTGTTTAATGTTATTAAAGGCGACATGAGCTTAGTTGGGCCAAGGCCACTACTAGTGCAGTACTTACCGCTGTATAGCTCAGAACAAGCTAAACGCCATAATGTAAGACCTGGTATTACAGGTTGGGCACAAGTAAATGGTCGTAATGCAATTAGCTGGGATGAAAAGTTTAAGCTTGATGTATGGTATGTAGAAAATCAAAGCTTCCTCCTCGATATAAAAATATTACTGTTAACAGTAAAAAAAGTTTTCGTAAGAGAGGGCATCAGTGCTGATGGGCATGTAACTATTGAGCCTTTTAAAGGTTCTAATAATGACTAAGCCAGCTTTAAAAACGCTGGCTATTTTAGGAGCTAGCGGCCACGGTAAAATAATAGCTGATATTGCGGAGCAGCTAGGCTTTAGTGTTAGCTTTTATGATGATGCTTATCCTAATAAAAAAAATATAGAGCATTGGTCTGTTGTAGGTACATTTTCAGATTTGCTGAATGTACCTAGTAACAACATGAATGTTGCTGTTGCTATAGGTCACAATAATACTCGAGAAGAAAAAATAAAAACGTTAGCCAAAAATGGCTACACACTTCCTATCCTAATACACCCAAGTGCAATTATAAGTAAATATGCTCAAATAGATTCTGGATCTGTTATAGCTGCCAACGCTGTTATTAACGCTTTCGCAGTAATAGGCCGTGGCTGTATAATTAATACCTCAGCTATAATTGAGCATGATTGTAAAATAGGTGACTTTACCCATATTTGTCCTGGTACTTCGTTAGCTGGCGGAGTTTACGTCGGGCGTAGTAGTTGGGTAGGTATTGGAAGTAAAGTAAAACAACTTATTAATATTGGCGATAATACATTAATTGGTGCAGGTAGTTTGGTTGTTAAAGATATACCATCAGGTGTAATTGCTTATGGCTCTCCCTGCATTAAAGTTTCAGAAAATAGTTAAGCTTTTAAATCTTATAGGAATTTCATGTTAAATACCCCATTCTCTCCATGGCCTAGCTTTACACAAGAAGAAGCCGATGCAGTTAGCCGTGTTATTTTATCTAATAAAGTAAATTATTGGACGGGTACTGAAGGCCGTGAATTTGAAAAAGAATTTGCAAGCTGGGCTGACAGCAAATACGCAATAGCGTTAGGTAATGGCACATTAGCACTTGATCTTGCACTCAAGGCATTAAACATCGGCGCTGGTGATGAAGTAATAACTACACCACGCACCTTTTTAGCATCTGCTTCAAGTATTGTTACATCAGGAGCAGCACCTGTATTTGCAGATGTCGATCTGAATAGCCAAGCTATTACCGCCGAATCTATAAAAGCAGTACTTACATCAAAAACTAAAGCAGTTATTGTTGTTCATTTAGCAGGTATGCCAGCGGAAATGGATGAAATAATGGCGCTCAGCAAAGAACATGGTTTTTATGTAATTGAAGACTGTGCACAAGCGCATGGTGCTAAATATAAAGGTCGTTCTGTTGGAAGCATTGGTCACATAGGTGCATGGAGTTTCTGCCAAGATAAAATAATGACCACAGGTGGCGAGGGCGGCATGGTAACGACTAACTCAAAAGAGTTATGGTCAAGCATGTGGAGCTATAAAGACCACGGGAAAAGCTTTGATGCTATTTATAATAGAGAGCATCCACCAGGTTTTAGATGGCTACATGAGAGCTTTGGCACTAATTGGCGTATGACCGAAATGCAAGCTACTATAGGTCGTATTCAGCTAAAGCGTATGGCTGATTGGACCGCAAAACGCCAAGCATATAGTACATTGCTCGATAGTGCAGCAGAGAATTTCGAGTGTATAAGATTAGTTAATGTACCAGAACATATCGAACATGCTCAATATAAGCACTATATGTTTATAAAACCAGAATGTTTGGCTCATGATTGGGATCGCGACCGTATAGTAAACGAAATTACGGAACGTGGTGTACCGTGTCTCCAAGGTAGTTGTGCAGAGGTTTATCTTGAAAAAGCATTTGATGATACCCCTTGGAGACCTAAAAAACGTTTACCTAATGCAGTACTATTAGGAGAAACGTCAATTATGTTTTTGGTCCATCCAACTTTGACTGAAAGCGAAATAGGTAAAACAGCTCAAATAATCAACGAAGTGCTTGTTTTAGCTTCTTTAAAATAAAAACATATACCTAACGATAACGTTTACTAACAAAAAATAACCAAATACATAAAGACTATATAAATATTTACATATAGTCTTTATTTATTAAGTGCAATAGTTGTTCATCTTGTAGTAAAATTGTAATCAATAGAATAGTAGTCTTACTGCTAGCTTCAGGGAAATGTATTGTGTCTTTAAAATTTTTAGTTAATTTACCTCGTCCTCAAAAAAGAATTATTTCTCTCCTCATCGATAGCGTATTTATAATTGTTGCTTTTTGGCTGGCTTTTTTATTAAGGCTAGACAGCACCGTCGTTTTAAAAAATACACATACTTGGATTTTATTATCAGCATTATTGCCGCTTAGCTTATTAAGCTTTGTAAAGCTTGGGCTCTACAGAGCTGTGCTGCGCTATATGAACACACAGGCTATGTGGGCCATTATTGCCGGTGTTGTACTTTCGACTGTTTATTTAACTATTTTATCTTTTTTTCTTAGTGCGCCAGTACCACGCACCGTTCCTTTTATTTATGCCAGCTTTTGTATTTTATTTGTTGGTGGTGCAAGGCTAACCGTGCGAGCTGTAGTTGGCCAAATAACTATGCGCCGCAAAGAAGGCGTAATTATTTATGGGGCTGGTTCTGCTGGCCGCCAATTAGCAACTGCCTTAGCAAATGGCCCTGAATACTCACCAGTCGCATTTATAGACGACGACCCTAAAAAGCATTTATCGTTAATTCAAGGTATTTGTGTGCATGCACCGTCGCAAATTGCTGAAATTGCAAAGCAAAAGTGTGCAAATAAAATATTATTGGCACTACCAAGTACATCTCGCAGTCGTCGAAAAGAAGTACTTAACGCAATAGAAAAATTTAAATTACAAGTTATGACTGTTCCCGGTATGGCAGATATTGTTGCAGGAACAACTAATCTTGATGAAGTAAAAGATGTTGAAATTGACGACCTGCTAGGCCGCGATTCAGTGCAACCTCGCCAAGATTTAATGTCGGCAAATATAGCCGATAAAGTTGTTATGGTTACAGGTGCCGGCGGCTCTATAGGTTCTGAGCTTTGTAGGCAAATAGTAAAAAATAGTCCGACTAAATTAGTGTTATTTGAACTATCTGAGTTCGCGCTTTACGCAATTGAAAAAGAGTTATCAGAGTTTTGTGCAAAAAATGACTTAAATATTGAAATACTACCAATACTGGGCTCTATTCAAAATAAAAAATTAGTTGAGTCAACATTTTCTACTTTTAGTGTTCAAACTGTTTACCATGCAGCAGCGTATAAGCATGTACCTTTAGTTGAACACAATGTTGTAGAAGGCGTGCGTAATAATGTTTACGGCACCTATAACTTAGCAACTGCGGCCATATATACAAAGGTAGAAACTTTTGTTCTTATATCAACAGATAAAGCAGTACGCCCAACAAATATAATGGGTACTACTAAGCGCATGGCTGAATTAGTATTGCAAGGGCTATCTGAAATCCAAGACACAACACGTTTTACCATGGTTCGATTTGGTAATGTTTTAGGATCGTCAGGATCTGTTGTACCCCTGTTTAGAAAGCAAATTAAAGCAGGTGGTCCAATAACACTAACTCACCAAGACATAACCCGCTACTTTATGACAATTCCAGAAGCAGCTCAGCTAGTTATTCAAGCCGGCGCAATGGGTGTGGGAAGTGACGTGTTTGTACTCGATATGGGTGAGCCTGTTAAAATTAAAGATTTAGCTATTAAAATGGTTCACTTGTCAGGGCTTGAAGTTAAACACGCAAAACGACCAAATGGCGATATAGAAATACAATGCACAGGTTTACGCCCGGGTGAAAAGCTTTTTGAAGAGCTCCTTATAGGAGACAACGTTATTGGCACCGACCATCCAAGAATCCTAAGTGCACAAGAAATTAAAATGCCATGGAGTGAACTGTCTCCATTTTTAGATAAGCTTAAATTAGCCTGTGACGAAACCGATCACCAAGAAATACGTAGATTACTTTTAACCGCACCTACTGCTTTTTCACCAACTGACGGTATTTGTGATTTAAACTGGAAACAAAAATTTAATAATCAAACGAATGTTACAGTTTTACCAAACGTAAGTGGCTCCTAAAGCGAATAGATTTCAATAGTTTGATGTTTTTAGGGAATGAAATGCCTACGTGGATTACCCCTCGGTGTATGGTGACCATGTAAGCGTCTTGCTTGCTGGCGCACTAAAAGCGCAGCTTTACGTATTTATTAACTTGCGTGAGCAAGCTTCACGCCTACGTGGATTTTTCATCCTCGGTCTAGGTGAATATGTAGGCGCCTTGCTTGTTGGCGCACTAAAAGCGCTGCTTTTATATATTTATTAAATTGCGTGAGCAAGCTTCACGCCTACGCGAATTTTTCATCCTCGGTGTAGTGACCATGTAGGCGCCTTGATTGCTGGCGCACTAAAAGCGCAGCTTTTACGTATTTATCAAATTGCGTGAGCAAGCTTCATGGCTACGTGGATTTTTCATCCTCGGTCTAGGTGAATATGTAGGCGCCTTGCTTGTTGGCGCACTAAAAGCGCTGCTTTTATATATTTATTAAATTGCGTGAGCAAGTTTCACGCCTACGTGGATTTTTATCTTCGGCGTATGTAACCATGTAGGCGCCTTGCTTGCTGGCGCACTAAAAGCGCAGCTTTTACGTATTTATTAACTTGCGTGAGCAAGCTTCACGCCTACGTGGATTTTTATCTTCGGCGTATGTAACCATGTAGGCGCCTTGCTTGCTGGCGCACTAAAAGCGCAGCTTTTACGTATTCATCAAATTGCGTGAGCGAGCTTCACGCCTACGCGAATTTTTCATCCTCGATGTATGGTGACCATGTAGGCGCCTTGCTTACTGGCGCTTTAAAGCCACCGCTTTACAAGTAAACACAATCCCAATATGGATATTTCTTTATGTTGTCCACTAAGCCATCACGTAAAGGGTTTGCGACTACATACCTCGCTTGACCTATTAAATCTTCATTATTCCTTATTTTGTGGTCATAGTAATTTGATTGCCATATCCTTCCATGCGTACCGCTATGTTTATTAAGTCTATAAGTTGTAATGTTTTTAAAATTCCTAACTAGGTTTGAAAGGTTAAGGCTACTATTTAACTGTAAAATCCAATGTATATGATCAGGCATGATTACGTAGCAGATAGTATTAAGTGAATTGTTTTTTGAAAATTTAATGAGTTCACTCGCAATTAACCGTGCACATAAAAAGTTAGCAAATAATGGCTTACGAAAATCACAACAAATTGTAATAGAGTAATAAGCGTTTACCGAAGTGCAGCGTCCTTTTAAACGTTTATGTGTGTTTGCCATATAATTAATTTCCATTTTAATAAATTAAATAGCGTGAGCAAGCTTCTCGCCTACAATTTACCAATCTCTATTTTAACTTCACTACTTAATATCTCTTTGTACTTTGCTGCTAACGCATTTTTTGCATCATCATCGCCATGCACAATTTTTATATGGCTTGGCTTTTTATGCATACCTGTTACAAATTTAATTAATCCGTTTTGATCGGCATGGGCGCTGTAGCCACTAATTGTATGTACTTTGGCGTTTATAGTAATGCGAGCATCGTTTATAAAAACATATCCATTACGAGGGCTATATTTTTGAATTTCACGGCCTAGCGTTTTATTACCTTGGTAACCTACAAACAATACATCGGTGGTTTTGTCATTTAAAAATCGCTCAAGATAATTAACTATACGCCCACCAGTGCACATACCGCTTGCTGCTAATATTATGGCTGGTGTTGGCCGCGAACTTAAATAGTTGATAATAGCCAAATGCTCTTTGTGTGAATCAACCGTAGTTAGGTTTTTAAAATCGAGCGGGTGCCTACCGTTTGCAACTTTGCGTTTGGCCTCGCTATCCCATAGGTATTTAAACTTTTTGTATTGCTCAGTAAAATTGGCTGCCATAGGGGAGTCGAGTATTACGTGAATGTCTCGCCACTTAGACTTTTTAGATGAGCTATGTATGAGTTGCTCCAGCTCATATAGCAGCTCTTGTGTACGCCCAATACTAAAAGCTGGCACTAACACCACGCCATTATCGCTAACAGCGCGTTCGATAATGTTTTTTAGCGTTTGAGTGCGCTCTTTACGGCCTTGATGGTTTTTATCGCCGTAGGTTGATTCAATAACTAGAGTGTCGGCTTTGTAGGGCGGCTTAGGCGAAGGGAGTAGCGGGGTATGCGGCGCGCCTAAATCTCCTGAAAACACAACGCGATGTTTGTTGTTATCATTATTTGTAATATCAATTTCAACGTAGGCAGAACCTAATATATGCCCCGCACGCTGAAACCTCGCCTTAGCTTTATCGGGCGCTTTGCAAGGCAGTTCAAACCACGTTTTATAATCAACAGCAACTATGCGTTTACTTAATAAGCTTAAGCAGGCAGCTATAATTTTAGGGTCGCGGGTTACACCCACTTTTAAAGCGTCTTCAATTACTAAAGGTAATAAACTGGCCGATGCAATACTTGTAAAAATAGGGCCTTTAAAACCGGCTGCTAATAAGTAAGGAATTCGACCAACATGGTCAATATGGCAATGGGTAACAATAAGCGCAGTAACATGGGTAACATCAAATTCAATTGAAAGATCTGCTTTAGAATCCTCACCCTGAAATAATCCGCAATCAACAAGCACACTTGTTTGCTCGTTAATTACCAGTTCGTGGCACGAACCGGTAACTCCATTAACCGCTCCGTGGTGAAGTATTTGCATGATGGCTCACAGTAATTAGTCGTTTTTGTAATGACATTTACAGTAGAAGTTAAATTACAAAGATTCAAGGTAGGGTATAGCCGCAGTGTTTTAATGATAAAGAAAGCATATTTTCTTTATTAAAACTTAATTCCTAATTTATTTATAATTTAGCTGTCGTAGATCAACGTTCAGGCTATATTTAACCATATTTATTTACCATACTGTCGATTACACGCTATGGTCGGTTATCGAGAGATAGAATTAAAGCTGTAATAGTATTGAAGTACTTTAAACAACTATTTGTGGTATTATTTTTAACATTGAAAAAATAAATCATTACAAAACTAGTGATAAATCATGTGTTTTAAGTGCTTTTTCTTGATAATATAGTTGTAATTAGCCATGCATAAATGTAAAGGTTTTGTATACTTATGAGAAGTACATATACGTTGCGCTTTAGCTATACTTTTACACATATGGATACATAATGGATTTTTGGTTCCCTCTCTCAATTACGTTTATTATCTCACTTATTGCCATAAAAGTGATTAATCCTATTGCTGTAAAAACAGGGTTGGTTGACTTCCCTTGCGATAGAAAAATACATAAAGGAAACATTCCTTTAGTTGGCGGAATTGCAATTTATTTAGCCGTATTAATTACTTCAATGTTATTTATAGAACACAGCCGAAACTTAAATATTTATTTAGTTGCATCAGCGTTGGTACTTTTTTTGGGTACTTTAGATGATCGTTATCAACTCTCGGTAAAAATCCGACTTGTTGCACAAGTGTTTGTAGCCTCGTTAGTTATATTTGGAACAGAGATCTACTTACACAGCTTAGGATATATTTTAGGTTGGTTTGAACTCAAATTAGCAGGATTTGGAATTGTATTAACGGTTATTGCCATTATTGCAGGAATCAATGCTATTAACATGATGGATGGCATGGATGGATTAGTCGGTTTACTCAGTGTAGTTGCATTTACTGCTTTGGCGTTTTTACTAAGTCGAGTAACTAATGCATGGTATTTGCTACCTTTTTTATTTATTGCTGCCTTATTAGGGTATTTAATATTTAATCTTAAACTGCACAGCTCAGTCACAAAAATATTTATGGGTGACTCAGGCAATATGCTCATAGGCTTAACTCTAGTTTGGCTTATGGTAATAGGGATAGAGTTAGATGCGCCAGCATTAAGACCTGTAACTGCCTTGTATATAATTGCTGTACCTTTAATGGATATGGCAACAGTAATAATGCGAAGAGTCAAATCAGGTGTATCCCCTTTTCAGGCTGACAGACAGCATTTGCATCATATTTTTGAAGCTGCAGGTTACAGTCATCGATTTTCGCTTATTGTTATTTCGTCTGGTGCAAGTATACTTGCCCTACTAGGTTGTTTGGCTGAAGTTTATGCAGTTGCTGAGTGGATAATGCTAGTGTCTTTTTTATTGTTTTTTATGTGTTATTCGGCAATTACTAAACAAGTATGGAAAAAGCTAACGAAAATTTAGCACATCAAGGATTTTATTTTGTTACTTACCAATAGATTAGAAAATAAATAATGAAAAATAATAAAGTTATACTATCACTTCTCCCTTTTCTGTTTTTAACAGGCTGTGCTATGTCACCCCCTGTTCTTCATGCCACACGTGCTCTAATAGACGAACCAATAAAATCTAACAGTGCTAGCGCATTACCCACGTATTTCAGTGATGTATTAGACTCTAAGCCGCAAGGCTATACAGGGCAATACAATAATATTGAGTTTACATTAGGCCTGCATTATACGTCAGCATTGGGTGAAAACTGTAGAGTGGTTTATTTAAAAAGAGCAGAACAATTAGCCGAACAAGAACGTCGAGCTGTGTGTAAAAATACCAACCAGCAATGGGTAGTAACGCCTCAAGTAATTGAAAACAAAAACAACCAAATTAGCTTTGGAGCTTAAGCCCTTTATGAACATGCTAAGCAAAATATTTCAAACATTTTTAATATTAATCTGCTCTACCTTTAGTCTATTTAGCGCTAATGTTACTGCAGCAGAACAAATGTCTTTAAGCCAGCTTGAAAGCGCAGGTACAACTCAAACGCAACTACCTAATGCTGCGTTACAAAATGGAACATATAATAAACAAGGGCGTTCTGGAACATTATTGCCAGGCGAAATGTCAGCGGCTGAATTACTACCTACTCCAGAGCTTGGCTTACCACCTCCATATGGTGCAAACTTATTTGCCGGTGGTTACGAAAGTGAGCGCCAAGATGGTTTAAACGACGACTATACAATAGCACCAGGCGACAAAGTTTCTATTTGGCTGTGGGGTGCAATAAATCAATCAGAAGTTATAACGGTTGATAACCAAGGTAATTTATTTATAACTAATGTAGGTCCTGTATACGTAGCAGACGTAAAAGCAAGCCAGCTAAATAGTTACGTAAGCAAGAAAATAAAAGAAGTATATAAAAGTAGCGTACAAATATACGTAAACTTACTTACAGCAACGCCAGTGAGTGTTTACATAAGTGGTAGCATTGTTCGTCCTGGGCAATATGCAGGTATAGCTTCCGACAGTATTTTGTACTACTTAAAGCGAGCCGGTGGAATAGACTCTGAGCGAGGCAGTTACCGCTCTATAAAGGTATTACGAGACGATAAAGTAATTCAAAATATTGACCTATACGACTTTATACTAAGTGGTTACCTCCCTAAGTTTAACTTTAAAGACAACGACGTAATTTTAGTTGAGCGCCAAAAGGCAACAGTTGTTGTATCAGGAAGTGTAAGAGCACCATTTAGGTTTGAGTTTAAAGATAATCAAGCAACGGGTGAGCAACTAGCAAAATTTGCCTTGCCACTTGCTAAAGTCAGCCACGTAGGAATAGTAGGCGACCGTAAAACAGGCCCATTTTCGGTTTACTTACCTTACAACGAGTTTAAAAGCTTTACACTTAAAGATGGCGACCGCCTTATTTTTAACGACGATATACGTGCACAAGTGCTCGATATTCAAGTAGCGGGTAGTTACTTAGGACCATCGTACTTTGCGGTAAAAAACAACACCCGCTTGCACGACCTACTTGCCAACATACAAATAGATAAAGATCTTGCTGACTACAAGTCAATTTATATACAGCGTAAAAGCGTAGCTAAAAAGCAAAAAGAGATGATTGACCAAGCGTTAGACCGATTAGAACGCAGCATATTTACCGCCCCTGCATCGTCCGACGGAGAAGCTAAAATAAGAGCCGAAGAAGGTAAAATGATTTTAGAATTTACAGAACGTGCCCGCAAAGCGATTCCGCTTGGCAAAGTAGTTATTTCTGATCAAGGTCAAGTTGCAAATATTAGGTTAGAGCAGGGGGATGTAATACACATACCAGCAAAAACTGATTTAATACACATAGGTGGCGAAGTGCTCATGCCACAAGCGCTTGTGTACAACCCAAATGCAACAATTGACGACTACATCGCATGGGCTGGGGGTTATAGCGAACGAGCCAATTACGACCAAATAATGGTTATACACCCTAATGGCATGATAGACGTAGACGCCTACGGCAACTTAAAACCAGGGGATCAAATATTAGTATTACCAAAAGTCGACACTAAGTTTTTGCAATCGGTTAAAGATATAACGCAAATAATTTACCAAATTGCTATTGCGGCAAATGTAGCAACTTAATTATGACTACCGTACTTAAACGTAGTAATTGGGCAATATGGCGCGACGTTATATTTGCCCTATTTGTTCGTGAAATTCGTACCAGCTTTAATGATAGGTTAGGGTTGGCATGGGCTGTAGTGCAGCCATTAAGTTTTATATTTATGCTATCGTATATGCGTGGACGAATGAGTGGTGGCGATATACACACTATGCCTACGTTCGAGTTTATGATGTACGGCATGTTGCTAATACAGCTGTTTTTAGAAACATTAACAAATTGCTCTGGATCCATACAAAAAAATAAAGCCTTGTTTGCTTTTAGGCAAGTGCAACCCATTAGTAGTGTATTGGCCACCGCATTTTTTAGTTTTTTAATAAAGTTAGCAGTATTTGCGCTCATTTTTGTCATTATGTATTTTTTAAAGATGGACTTTAAATTAGACGACCCATTATTTGTGATAGTAAATATATTAAGCCTATGGATTTTTTCTGTGTCGCTGGGATTGGTTTTTGCAATTGCGCAATGCTATGTGCCAGAAGTGAATAAAATTAAAAGCATTGCAATACGTCCACTTTTTTTCATATCGGCAGTGTTTTTTTCTATGCAAGATGTACCAAAAGAATACTGGCCATACCTCGACTGGAATCCTATTTTACACGCAATAGAACTAACCCGCCATGCAGCTTATAGCACCTATAGTATAGAGGCTGTAAGTGAGCTCTACTTGTTTTCGTGCGCATTAGTTAGTTTGTTTTTTGCATTATGTATTTACCACGTGTCGTGGAAACAGGCTATAAGTAGGTAACCTTATGCAACAAGGAGTATTAAGTGATTAAGCTGCAAAATGTTACCAAGTATTACCCCTCAGTGTTAGGTAACCAATACATTTTTAAAAATGTAAGCTTTGAAATACCCAGCGGCCACAATATTGCTATTTTAGGCTCTAACGGCGCGGGTAAATCTACCCTTTTTAGAATGCTAGCTGGCAGCGAATACCCTAATAAAGGTGAAATTATTACTGACCTTCACTTATCGTGGCCGGTAGCGCTTGCAACGGGGATTCACCCTCAAATGAGTGGCGCCGAAAATGCCCGCTTTATAGGGATAATTAACGGTGTGGCCGATTTAGACACATACGTACAGCGTGTAAGGCAATTTGCCGAGCTAGGCCCAAAGTTTGATTTACCTGTAAATACATACTCAAGTGGCATGAAGCCCCGCCTAGCATTTGCGTGCTCAATAGGTATAGATTTTGATGTGTATCTTATAGATGAAGTTACCTCCGTGGGCGATGCAAAATTTAGAAATAAAACTCGCCGAGCGCTTACACAAAAGAGTAAAAATGCCAATGTGATAATGGTTAGCCACGAAATGGATGAGCTACGCCATTTTTGCGATAGCGCCATAGTACTGCACCAAGGCGAACTTACTTTTTACAACGATTTAGAGCAAGGAATTGCTCATTACCAGGCATTATAATTATGAGTCAACAAGCAGTGGACACAATAGAACAACGCTTTACCGAGCTACATAAACGTACCAGTACAGAGGTATGGAATGATGGCGATAAACTTTTTAAGCTTGCGCAAGACATAGAAAAAACAGATATTTATTTGGCTCGCCGCGTTATGCAACGTGTGCGTATATTGCAGCCAGAACGTCCAAAAATAAAAGTGCATTTAAAGCGCTTAAGTGATGAAGTAGCCTTACATGCAAAGCAAACGCAAACTAGCACTTCTACTGAGCCAAGTAACAAGCGTAGTGAAAATAAAAAAAACAGTGAAGAAAAAAATAATAAATTGGATAACTTTTACAGTAAATTAAATAATAATTTCAGCTCAAAAAAGTGGGCCCAGCCTTGGGTTGTGTTACTGGCTGTACCGTTTGTGCTATTTGCATTTTATCAGCTAGTTTGGGCTGCACCACGGTTTGAGAGCCGAGCGCAATTAATTATTCAGCAGCCAGATGGTATGGCAACAATGGACCCGTCAATGGCGCTACTGAGCGGTTTGGGTGTAGGCGGTAACTCAACAGCTGATACCGAAATAGCAAAAGCGTATATTCACTCAGAAGACTTGCTAAATTACTTACAAACACACAATAACCTAAAAGAGCATTACCAAAACGGTGGCGATGTGTTTTCGCGTTTAAGTAGTAATGCCAGCATAGAAGATTTATTAAAGTATTATATAGATCACACCACAGTAGAGATTGACGAAGCCTCAGGCGTAATTAAAATTTTAGTACAGGGCTTTACCCCAGAGTTTGCTAATACGCTAACGCAAACCATAGTTAACCGCGCAGAGTGGTATATAAACTCAATAGGCCACCAATTAGCTGACGCGCAGTTACAGTTTATAAGGTTAGAGCATGCAAAAGTTGAGCAGCGCTTACGCGATGCGCAAAAAAACACCCTCGCTTTTCAGCAAAAAAATAACTTACTCGACCCAGAAGCCGAAGGCTTAGCACTTCAGCAAATAACCTACGGGCTTGAAGGGCAAATAGCGACTAAAAGTGCGCAGCTAAAAGGGCTGCGTTCAACCATGACCGAAAAAGCCCCGCAAGTAGTTATGCTAGCCTCTGAGCTTAGTGCGCTTAAAAAGCAACTAGAACTTGAGCGAGATAGGCTATCTACCCAGCAAGGTACTAATAGTAATATAAAAAATAATGGAACCTCTGTAAGCGAAGTGCTTGCGCAATTTTCTGATTTAAAAATTGAGTTAGAGCTAGCGCTTAAAGGCTATACATCTTCTGAGGTATCACTTGATAAAGCGCGTATAGAGGCTTACCGCCAGTTAAAATATTTAGTGGTGGTTGAATCGGCAACGCTACCGCAAGACAACAAATACCCAGCTACTTTATATAATATTTTATTATTCGCAGTATTACAGCTAATGCTATTTGGTATTGGTAAAATAGTTTTAGCTACAGTAAAAGAGCTAAGGTAAACTTAAGCTTATAAAAGCTACAAAGCTTAATAAGTATTTAATTAAAATGGATAGATAGGATTCTACATGCACTCTTTAAAAGCACCGGCCACAAAGTCGGCACGCAAAGGTATTATTTTAGCTGGTGGGTCAGGTACTCGCTTATACCCACTTACTAAAGTAGTAAGTAAGCAGTTAATGCCTGTTTACGACAAGCCTATGATTTTTTACCCGGTGTCTACGTTAATGATGGCAGGTATTACCGAAATTTTAATTATATCAACCCCCGCAGAACTACCGCGTTTTAAAGAGCTATTAGGCGATGGCAGCGCATGGGGTATTATATTTGAATACAAAGAGCAACCAAGTCCAGATGGCCTAGCACAAGCATTTTTATTAGCCGAAGATTTTTTACAAGGCCAATGCGCTGCGTTAGTACTTGGTGATAATTTATTTTATGGTCACGATTTATCTTTATCACTGCAAAATGCAACTGAGTGCGAGCAAGGTGCTACCGTGTTTGGCTACCATGTATCAAATCCTAAATCGTATGGTGTGGTTGAATTTGACCAAAATGGCAAAGCCATTTCAATAGAAGAAAAGCCAGAAAAACCTAAGTCAAACTACGCCGTACCAGGGTTGTACTTTTTTGATAGCCGCGTAGTGGAGTTTGCTAAAAACGTAAAGCCTTCTGAGCGAGGCGAGCTTGAAATTACCGACGTAATAGACCAATACCTCGCTAAAAAAGAGCTAAATGTTGAAATAATGGGCCGTGGCACAGCCTGGTTAGATACAGGTACACTTGATGATTTGCTTGATGCTGCTAACTTTATTCGCGCAATAGAAAAACGCCAAGGCTTAAAAATTAACTGCCCAGAAGAAATAGCCTACCGCATGGGTTACATAAATGCAGAACAGCTTAAAAAGCTAGCAAAGCCGCTTAAAAAATCAGGCTATGGCAAGTATTTATTATCGCTTTTAGATCAAACTGTATTTTAATAGGCATTAAAATGAAATTTATAGAAACAAATATTCCTGATGTAAAAATTATTGAGCCACAAGTATTTGGTGACGAGCGCGGTTTTTTTATGGAAACTTTTCGCACAGAGCTATTTAACCAACACTGCGGCGAGCGTACCTTTGTGCAAGAAAATCACAGTAAATCGGCCCACGGTATACTGCGCGGCTTACACTATCAAACACAAAATACCCAAGGTAAATTAGTGCGTGTAACGCAAGGTGAAGTATACGACGTAGCCGTAGATATGCGTAAAAGCTCTCCAACCTTTGGGCAGTGGGTAGGGGTATTACTGTCGGCCGAAAATAAACGCCAGCTTTGGGTGCCAGAAGGCTTTGCACATGGTTTTTATGTAACCACCGACACAGCCGAGTTTGTTTACAAATGTACCGACGTATACAACCCTAATGTAGAAGTGTCTATAAAATGGGACGACCCAACGCTTAATATTGACTGGCCACTGGTTGACGGAAAATTACCGCAGCTTTCAGCAAAAGACGAAGCTGGGTTAAGTTTTAAAAACGCACCCACATTTTAAACTTTAATTATGTAAGTAAATTTCATGAAAGTATTAGTAACAGGTAAAAATGGCCAGTTAGGTTTTGAGCTTCAAAAAAACTGCCCAAACAATATAGAGCTTGTATGCTTTGGCTCTAAAGAGCTAAACATAAGCAACGCCGAGCAAGTAAACGAAGTGCTAATTAGCCATTCGCCCGACATCGTTATTAATGCGGCTGCTTACACCGCAGTAGACAAAGCCGAAACCGACGTAGATAACGCCTATGCAGTAAATGAGCAAGGTGCTGCTAATTTAGCAAACGCGTGCAAGCATATTAATGCAAAATTAATACATGTTTCGACTGACTTTGTGTTTGACGGCACAAATACCCTGCCTTACACCGCTACCGATGCCACAAACCCGTTAGGGGTGTATGGTGCATCAAAGCTAGCCGGTGAGCAGGCTATTAATGAAATTTTAGGCTCGCAAGCAACCATAGTGCGCACAGCGTGGGTTTATTCTGTTTTTGGTAATAACTTTGTAAAAACAATGTTACGATTAATGGCAGAAAAAGAACAGTTAGGTATAGTAGGCGACCAAGTTGGTACGCCAACGTGGGCGGCAGGTTTGGCGAATATGCTATGGGCTTTAGTAGCTAAAGCAAGCAGTGAGCAAGTTTTAAATACTGAAAATACAGCAACTATTTTAAATTGGACCGATGCGGGTGTAGCTTCGTGGTACGATTTTGCAGTAGCAATACAAGAGCTTGCAATAGAGCAAGGGCTATTAACTAAATCAATACCTATTAGTGCAATACCAGCAGCAAGCTACCCAACACCAGCTAAACGCCCTGCATTTAGCGTGTTAAATAAAGCTCAGACTGAAGAAATAAGTGGCGTAAAAACAGTTCACTGGCGCACACAATTAAAAGCAATGCTAACAGAGCTAAACGCGCAAGCGTAAATTATAAATGCAGACGCGCAGCTTGCTGGCGTTATTAATTACTCCTCGGTGTAGGGGCAACGCCTTGGTGATAGATTACAAATAAGTAATCTATCACCAAAGAGTACACAGAGAGTAAATAGAGTATACCCGTAGGCAAGCCTAGCTTGCTGGCGCAAATAGCGTTAATTACTTCTTGGGGTGGCGCAGCGTTTTTATACTCTAGGTAATAAAATGCTTTATAAGTGAGACGTAAACCTCACTTTTAGGCAACCAAAAATATAAATAAACTGTAAGCAAGCCGCTTACAATTTAAAAATAAATTAAAGGCTATAAAGCCAAAATATAAACGGAACAAGTAATGACTGCTAAAAATTTATTAGTAACAGGCGGAGCCGGTTTTATAGGTGCAAATTTTGTACATTACTGGTTAGCACAAAACCCACAAGACAAAGTAATTGTGCTAGACGCACTCACCTACGCAGGTAACAAGGCCAACCTAGACTTAGTAGCTAATAACCCAAACATGACCTTTGTACACGGCGATATTTGCGACACCGCACTAATCGAAAACCTAATAGACACTCACCAGTTAAACACCATAGTGCATTTTGCAGCCGAGTCACACGTTGACCGCTCAATAACGGGGCCCGACGCCTTCATTGAAACAAATATACTCGGTACATACAGCTTATTAAAAGCCGCTAAAAAAAAGTGGATAGACGAGCCAAAAGCGGTGGGTAATGAGCCATTAGCGCACCGCTTTCATCATGTAAGTACCGACGAAGTATACGGCACATTAAGCGCAACCGATCCTGCTTTTACCGAAGAAACAGCCTACGCACCTAACTCACCGTATTCTGCTTCAAAAGCAGCGAGCGACCACTTAGTACGTGCATATCACCATACCTATGGGCTTGAGGTAACTACTTCAAACTGTTCAAACAACTATGGGCCATACCACTTTCCTGAAAAGTTAATCCCTTTAATTGTAACCAACATACTTAACGACAAACCACTGCCTGTGTACGGCGACGGCCAGCAAATTCGTGATTGGTTATACGTAGAAGACCACGCCCGTGGTATAGAGCTGGTGCTTAAAAAAGGCCGCATAGGCGAAAATTACAATATTGGTGGCAACAACGAATGGGCCAATATCGATATTGTAAAACTAGTGTGTAAAGTAATGGGCGAAAAGTTTGCAACCAACCCAGAGCTTGCTAAGCGTTTTCCTAATGCTAAATCGGCTATTGCCAATAATGTAGAGCAGCTAATTACCTACGTAGAAGACCGTGCAGGCCACGACCGCCGCTACGCAATCGATGCCACTAAAACAAATAACGAACTAGGCTATGTACCTGCTGAGAGCTTTGAAACCGGCTTTGCTAAAACGCTTGATTGGTACCTAGATAATGAAACTTGGTGGACTCCACTCCTTTAATTTTACGAGAATAAAATGTCAGAATTTAACGGATTTATAGAAAGCTTTTCCAACGGCAAAATAACAGGTTGGATTTCATCGGGTACCTTAGTCGCTAAAGTTTACTGTGGTGATACATACCTTGCTGATATTAATAATAAATTTATGCGAGAAGATATAGTAGAGGCTGGAATAACTGATGAACCGGCTGGTTTTGCTATCGATGTAAGTGAGCATATATCAGAGCTTGCCGGTAAGCAGCTTTTTAGCATAAAAGTCGACGAAACAGTTGTATGTCAACAAGAATACTATATCCCTAATGGCGAATGTTTGATCAAAAACCCTTTTTTCACTAAGTCTGATTTATTCAGTATTAATGATGCAAGTGTTGCAGTAAATCATAGGGTTGGGATGACTCTAGATCGTTTTGTTGCGCCTTCATCACTAAAACATACTAATGGCAGCTATACACGATTTGCTTTTACAGATGCACATAGCTCAAAGCAATTTTTTGAGTTAGAGCTGGATTTAGATGCTGAAAAATTAGATGCTGAGCAAGAGTTTCCTTTAGAGCTTGCCTTGGTGGCGAAAAGTTCGCATATAAGCAATGTCCATGTACGTTTTATTTCAACAGAAACAGGGGCTTGCTTACTTGATGAGCCAATCATGCTGTCGCCTGCATGGGATTATAAAAAAATATTTTTGACATCGGATTTAAGCCAGCATATTCGCAGTGGTGTAGTTAAATTAGTATTAAGAACAAAACACTATGGCAAGCGCTTTATTGACCTAAGCATGATCTGCCTATCTGAAAATTGCGCTAAATTTAAAACGCCTATACAAATTAACGATGAGTTAGCTGCAGAAAAAGAGCTTGTTAAAGATACAACTAATGTAATTAAAAACGGTGAATTAACAACTTGGAATAAAGGGGTTGCTTTCCCTAAATTAGCTCGAGGTCAAGAGCTAGCCGATAACTGGTTCGTTGAGATGAACAAAGGTAATGAATCAAAACTCAATATAGCCGTTATGTCTGATAATGCTCAAATTGATCCGTTAGCGCAAAACATTCAAGCCAAATTGGGGCTTAGAGTGCGCACTGGTGCCATTGAAGGTTACGCGCGTATTATAACGGCTCTACATAAAGCACACTTAAATGTTGTAGATTACAACGTGAACATTGATATTGAAGCAATGGCACTTAATAAAAAGGCTGTGCTACCCAGAATATATTTAATTGCCAGAAATAGCGTAAAAGATACTGTTGTGGCGGATATTGCTCGTAAAGTTACGTTAAATGGCAGACAAACACTACAATTTAGTTTAAAGGCAAGTCAGTTAGAAAAAGTATTAAAAAATCAGGTGGATAAACCGGTATTAGCACTTGCTTTTGACTTGGTTGCTGGTGGCGACTTTACGCTGTTTAGCCTTACCATGGTGCCAGCTGAAAATAATACAGATGAAGCCGAAATAGTTGATACCAGTGCCTTCACACACAACATTGCATTTGAAGATAGCAGCATTACTTCTCAGCTTAGCATTTTAAAAGGTTTAGATGCTTGGGCAAGTGAGAAGCCTGTATTTTTTAATGAAACAGCTAATTCACATAAAAATGAGCTCATAAACAATACTGTATTCAATAGCGAGTTTGGTGCTGCTGTTGCTGCTTTAACGCCACAAAAGATGACGCGCCCTTCAAGAAATTTTCCGTTTATTGACATTATAGTGCCCGTTTACAATGCGTGCGATGATGTATTACTGTGCTTATCAGCGCTTATAGAAAAAACAGATATCACGCATCGAGTAATTGTTATAAACGATGGTGAAGATGAGCGAACGGCGCAAATGTTAGCTGCATTTAATGACAGCTTTAACCACCTTGAAGTTTTAACTAATCCTCAAAATATTGGTTATACAAAGTCAGTAAATAAAGGGATTAAGCATTCAAACGCACAGTGGGTTGTCGTGTTAAATAGCGACACTATTGTAAGTGATAAGTGGTTAGGTAAGCTTATGAATTGTGCTCAATCAGAAAATAACATTGGTATGGTAGGGGCGCTTAGTAACGCAGCTAGCTGGCAATCTGTACCAAGAATTCATGACGAATCTGGAGATTGGCACTTAAACCCCTTACCTGAGGGGCTTTCTGTTGATGCAATGGCTGAGCTCATTGCTAATCATTCAATACGTGAGTACCCACAAGTTGGTGTAATTAACGGGTTTTGCCAGTTAATTAACATGGATATGCTGGATAAAATAGGGTTATTAGACGAAGTAGCTTTTCCAGTTGGTTATGGTGAAGAAAATGACATGTGCGCGCGAGCAGTAAAAGCAGGGTATAAATTATTGATAGCTGATGATACCTATATTTTTCATGCTAAATCAAAAAGCTTTGGCCACGAAAAAAGAAAAGTACTCGCTAAACAAGGAAGCGAAGCTTTAAAGAAAAAGCATCCTGATGTGGACTGGAATGCAGTAACTAAAATCATACGCGAAAATCCAGCATTAGTAGAACTTAGAGAAAAAATGGTAGCTGAGTTTAATCAATTTGCAGACGAGAAATCATAATGAATATTATTTATGTATTACCTGTTAAAGGTGGCGGTGGCGGTGCTCATTCTGTTGCACAAGAAGTTAATGAGCTAGTAAAAATGGGGTTAAATGTAAAAATAGCGGTTAATACAAAAAATTACCCAACCTTTGTCACAACTTACATTGATATGCCTAATGTTAGCCGTAATGTGATTGAGTTTTCTGATGAGAAAACATTAGCCCTTCACCTACAAAAAACAGATGTTGTTGTATGCACTATTTTTACTTCAGTAAAGCTAGTGCAATCGGCATTAAAATTAGTGAAAGGTAATAAACCTAAAGTAACTTATTACGCTCAAGATTATGAGCCGTTATTTGCTTTACCAGATGACCCCCTTTGGCAAGAAGCTTATGATAGCTATACTTTAATACCGGATATGACTGTATTTGCAAAAACAGATTGGATCCGTAATGTCATTACCTCAAACCACGGTATTGATGTAAAAAAGGTAGCCCCAAGTATTGATCATGATGTTTACTACCCTGGTTTGAGTAAATCAACAACTCAGTTATGGGTAAGTGCAATGGTAAGGCCTAGCACACCAAGGCGTGCCCCAATGCGAACCATGCGTTTACTAAAAAACTTATCTGAAAAATTTGGTACCCAAGTTAACATAAATATTTTTGGTTGCTCAGACGACGACTTATTTTACAGTAACTTACCTACCGATTTTAACTACCATAATCACGGTGTACTAACGCGTAATCAGGTATCTGCGTTGTTGCGTAAAAGCCATCTTTTTATAGACCTATCAGATTACCAAGCATTTGGACGAACAGGGCTTGAAGCAATGGCGTGTGGGTGTGTATCGGTTGTGCCTGCTATTGGTGGTGCAGACGAATATATTAACCATAATGTTAATGGCTATGCTGTAGACCCCAGAGATGAAAAAACGGTTTTTGATACGGTTACCGAGTTTTTAGAATTACCAGTAGATAAAAAATTGATATTTCAGCATCAAGCGATTGAAACTGCGCAGACTTTCTCTGTACGTAAAGCCGCATTTTCTGAAGTTAAGTTGTTTAGTTCACTCGTTTAATACTTATAAAAATAGACACTATGGTTAATTATAGTGTTTATTTTTTTGGAGAAGCCTATGGATATCGAAGGTTTAAAAATAGAAGACTCAGGTGAAAATAATACTATTACAGTTGAGGAAGGCTCTATTTTCAAAGGCTGCAGAATTATTTTAAAGGGTAATGATAATAATATATACCTTGGTAAAGCTCTTTTATATAAAAATTTAGTTTTAAACCTGAAAGGCAACAATAAAAGGTTTGAAGTTAAAGCGACCAGTAAAAATATTAACAATCTTAAGTTTACGTCTATTCGTGGTAATAACCAGGTATTTACAATTGGTGAAAACTTTAGTTGTGGCGGAATTGAAGTGCAAATGAATGATGGTGATGAAACGTTTACCATAGGGAATAATGGGTTATTTTCGTGGGGTATTAAAGTTAGAACCTCAGATGGTCATTCTGTAGTAGATTTAGCAACTGACACCGCAATAAATTTACCTAAAAATGTGCACATAGCTGATAGGGTTTGGGTTGGCGAAGATGTGAGTTTTTTAAAAGGGTCAAAAATAGCTACTGATAGTGTTGTGGGAAGTCATGCAGTTGTTACAAAGGCTTTTGAACAGGGAAATTGTGTTATAGCTGGGTTTCCTGCCAGTATAGTTAAAGAGAATATTAAGTGGGATAGAAGAATGCCCTACGAATATAATAAAACTAAAGCATAATGTTTATAAAAAGAGTACTTGATGAAAAAAATTATATTACATGTTGGGTCAGGTAAAACAGGCTCCACATCAATACAAAAAGCCTTATACGAATGTAAAAAAGAAAATGATTCGAAGCTTTTTTACCCTACTATACTTAACCACAAAGGTAATCAAATTTTTAGGTTTGCCTTTTGTGAAATCAGTGATACACCATCAAATATTAAAGCTAAGTTTAAAAACGATCCACAAGGGTATTCTGATTATCAAAAAGCTATAAAAGAGTCTTTTGAAGAGAATATTAAAGGGCATGATGATATTATCGTCTCATCAGAGTTTTTATTTTTATCAAATAATGATGAAGTTGCAACAATAAAAGCTTACTTAACAAATTTAGGTTTTACTGAAATACATGTAATTATGTACTTGAGAGACCCCGCTAAATACTACCTTTCGGTTGCACAGCAAGCATTAAAGAATCACTATAAACTTCCTTCACCTTCTGGCTTCAGGTATGAAATGCTTGAAGCTATAAATCATTGGCGTTCAATTAACGTTGCTAGCTTTACCTTAAAAGAGTTTGACAGAGCTTGTTTGTATAAAGGCGATGTGATTGTTGATTTTCATAAGTATATTGAACAGCTGGGTTATGAATTTGAATTGAAGCTAGCAACTGCTAAAAATGAAACTATGTCTGTTGAAGGAACTGTAATATTGCAGGACTTTCATCGGTTATTAGAATTGGCGGGCTTAGACGAAACAGAATATAGGGCAGAAAAAATTAGAGCTAGAACTTTTAGCAATAAAGCGACTAAAGGCACAAAGCCAATATTGCACGATAATATAGCGGCTTATATTTATAAAAAAAAATATGATGAAGTAATCTATATAGCTGAAGAATACAAAGTATTCACTTCTTTGACAGAGATTTTATTGTTAAACGAAGATGGTCCAGCAAATGAAACATTGAGCTCGATAGAGTTATTTACGGATATCGTTTCTGGTTTTAATATGTCAGCTTATATAGAGCTTCTTAAAAAACTTTAATAGATCTAGGTGTTAACTTGACTAAAAAACTAAATACGATTTTGCTTGGTGGATCTAACTCTATAATGAGTGGTGCTTTGAAAAGTGGGTTGGGGTGTAAATCTAGTTTGCATAATTTTGCTATTGGTGCCTCTTCCGTTGTACAAAATGCTTCTGAATTATCTAAAAATAGACAAAAAATTATTAATGCTGACCTGGTTATTACAGAATCAAATGTTAATGATAGCCATAATGTTAATGTTTTAAATGCACCTATTAACTTTATGGTAGAAAAAATATCCGAATATTATTTAGAATTGTCCAAGTTAAATAAAAACTGTGTAGTTTTTATTTTGCCAGTTAAATTTATCGAAGGGAAAACTGAATCTATTGATATTATTGAAGAGATTAACAATGCACATAGGGCTAATGCAATTAATCATGGCTTTTACATTGTTGATCTAGCACTTTACTTTAAGGAGTTAAGTAGTGATGTTATGGATATGGTGATGCCAGATCCAAGGCATGTAAATAATTCTTATATGTATAATATTGGAGTTAATGTCATTGCTTACTTTACATCTCTAAAAAATGTAGCAATTAACAAAGATAAATTGATTTTAGCAGAAAGCAACTATTCATTTTTGAATGCAAATCTATTTGGTTCGATAGAGACTAAGCAAAACTCTATGTTCGAAGCAGAGCTTTTAGAGTTGGATGAGGGGGAGGTATATACTTTCCCTAAGTCTTCATTCGGCTATTACCTCATCGGTATTGCTACTTGGAGTGATGGTGATTCAGCGATTGAAATTGCAAGCAAAAAGAATGTTTTACGTAAGGCCTTCAATAACCTTAATGCATTCAATGAACTATTAACTCCAATTAAAATAGATGAAAGCACGCAATTTAGCACTATAAAAGTAGATATCAAAACAACTGAAGCATCGGTGAATGTTAGCGACTTTATAAACTGTAACAATAACACAAGGTTGGCTGGTTTTTATGTGGCAAAAAATTTAGTAGCGTGCGATTTATCTTACGAAACTCCTCTCGACTCTGCTTATAGCCGCGATTTGGACTTTCTTATTCCGGATGTAATGCCATACTTTCATTCCGTTAAATTTTTTCTGAGCCGAGTGTCTATTACAAAGGTTATAAATTTAAAATACAATAACTCAAAGGCTGACGCATCTACTTTTTATGCTAACTTAGTTAAAGACGCAGCTGTTTTTTTTATAAATAAGGATAATTCATTGGCATATAAGCTAATGAGATTAGCTCTTTTTATAAACCCTAAGAATCGATTGGCAAAAAAATGGCTTAAAAATAGAAAGTCAAAAAAATGAAGGATTTTATGAAAACTAAGTGCTGGAAAGACTATGTTACGATTTTAAATAGAGCTAATACCTTCACACCTAGCTACTTCAACAAACAAATAAATGATCTTAGTTTAAATATTAATATTATTGATAGTGCTAAGTCAGTTCGTTCCGAACTTGATTTAAAATCAAGAACTATGCCTATAAATATTTATGATTGTGCTGGCAATTTAGTTGAAAGTAGTCATCACTTTAGAGGGCCTAAACACGACTTTTTTAAGTATGATAAAAATACTGAACTGGATCTTTCTAATAATTATACAAAAATTGAGGGTGATACTATTTATTTAGGATGGTTAATCCCCCATTACGGCCATTTTTTGATGGAAACATTATCTAGGTGTTGGGTTCTTGAATTATTAGAAAAAAAATCTAACTATAAGTTTTTATTTAACTATTACAATAAAGGTAATGACTTCATAAAAGATAAAAAGTGGGCTAAAGAGTTTCTACTTTCCTTTGGTATTCATGAGGAAGATATAATTTTTGCTGAAAAAAACTTTTACTTTGAAAAATTGATTATTCCGAGTCAGTCGTTGATTTTACACTCAAGCGTTAATGTAAAGTCTCAGAAGTATATTTGGCATAAAATTAAAAGCTTTTTTAAACCAGAAGGTTTGCGTAATGACAGAAAGGTATATTTATCTAGAAAACTGTTAAAAAAAGAAAAACGTAGACTTGCTAATGAAGATAAAGTAGAGGCAATTTTTTCTAAATTTGGGTTTGAGATTATTTATCCGGAAACACTTTCGTTAAAAGAGCAGGTTAACTTATTACATAACTCTAAAATTGTTGTAGGTCCTTCTGGAAGTGCATTACATAATGCTGCTTTCATGCAAGAAGGGAGCCTATTAATAAGTCTAACTACGCCCGAGTTTTGCCTTTTAAATGAGGTGCTTTGTTGTTTTTCGGCTAAAACGCAATATGAGTTGTTTTTTGGAGAAAGCTCTGATGATGGAGCTGGTCTCTGGACGATTGACTGCGATGAGCTAGATCTAATGTTGAGAGGGCATGTTTTCATTAATAGCTAAGAAATGATACGAGTTAAAGGTCTAAAGGCTTGGGATATAAACAGTGATTGGAACATGTTTAGTCTTCAATTTAAACATGTTAATTGTGCATATCAGGCAGTTAATTGTAACCCCGCACATAAAGGGTTAATTAATAGGGGGAGTAAATTTGAGGGGGTAATGACCATTAAACGTTAAGTTACTTTGTTTTTATAGCAGGGATCTTAGTTTTATTTATATCTATGAGATTAAAGTTTTTTATCATTGTCGTTCAACTATCTAAAGCTTATTAAGCTATCAAATAAAAGGAATAACATGAAAATTGCCGTAGTGGGTACAGGCTATGTTGGCTTATCTAATGCTATGTTGCTTTCGCAGCATAATGAAGTAGTTGCGTTGGATATTGATGAAAATAAAATAGCGCTTTTGAATGATAAAAAATCGCCGATTGTTGATACAGAAATTAGTGAATTTCTAACGCGCAGTGATTTAAATTTTACAGCCACGACTGATAAAGTAGCCGCTTATAAAGATGCTGATTACGTAATTATAGCAACGCCCACTGACTACGATGTTGAAAATAACTACTTTAATACGAGCTCAGTAGAGGCTGTTATTAAAGATGCAATAGCGCATAACCCTAATGCCGTTATGGTAATTAAATCGACTATTCCCGTAGGTTTTACAGCCGATATTAAACAACAGCTCAATGCTGAAAATTTAATGTTTTCACCAGAGTTTTTACGCGAAGGTAAAGCCCTTTACGATAACTTACATCCGTCACGTATTGTTGTTGGTGAGCAAAGTGAGCGTGCAACTGTTTTTGCTAACTTGCTTAAACAAGGTGCTATTAAAGAAGATATTGAAGTATTGTTTACTGACTCTACTGAAGCTGAGGCGATTAAGTTATTCTCAAATACTTATTTAGCTATGCGAGTCGCTTACTTTAATGAGCTTGATAGTTATGCAGAGGCTCACGGCTTAAATTCTAAACAAATAATACAAGGTGTCGGCTTAGACCCGCGCATTGGTAATCATTATAACAACCCATCGTTTGGTTACGGCGGTTACTGCCTTCCAAAAGACACTAAGCAGTTACGTGCTAATTACCAAAACGTACCAAATAATATTATTGGTGCAATTGTAGATGCTAACACTACCCGTAAAGACTTTATTGCTGAGTCAATCATCAAACGTAGCCCTAAAATTGTGGGTGTGTACCGTTTAGTTATGAAAACGGGCTCTGATAACTTTAGGGCTTCAGCTATTCAAGGCATTATGAAGCGTATTAAGGCGAAAGGTATTGAGGTGGTTGTTTATGAGCCTGTACTTGAAGAAAACGAGTTTTATCATTCACGCGTAATAAAAGATTTAAATGAGTTTAAGCAAATATCAGATGTTGTAGTTTCTAACCGTATGGTTGAAGAGCTAAATGACATTGCAGAAAAGGTTTATACGCGCGATTTGTTTGGTAGTGATTAAGTTACCTGTTTTAATATTAAAAATAGGATTTAAGTTACTTAAAAAAGCTGGCTTTTAATTTTTATTAAGGCTGCTAGCTCAAAAAGTTCGCCCTCATGGTAAGGTAATTAATAATAAAGTGAATACCTACCAAGCCAAGCTAGCCACCACCAACTAATAACATATTTGGTTTTGTACCCTATAAACAAGTGATTTAGACATTGTTATCACCACATAGAACACCGAGTTCACAGAGAAGTGAAGGGGAAGCTCTAATTACTCCTCGGTGCAGCGCGCAGCGCCTCTATGCCCTCGATGGTAGATTTGTTTTTATAAAGTGATTAAGACATTGTTATCACCACAGAGAACACCGAGTTCACAGAGAAGTGAAGGAGAAGAGCTAATAACTCCTCGGTGTAGCGCGAAGCGCCTCGGTGTCCTCGGTGGTAGATTTGTTTTTGACTAAAGCTCTTAAAGTGATTAAGACATTATTATCACCACAGAGAACACAGAGTGCAAAGAGAAGTAAAAGAGAAGAGCTAATAACTCCTCGGTGTAGCGCGCAGCGCCTCTGTGCCCTCGATGGTAGATTTGTTTTTATAAAGTGATTAAGACATTGCTATCACCACCGAGAACACAGAGCTCACAGAGAAGTAAAAGAGAAGAGCTAATTTCTCCTCGGTGTAGCGCGCAGCGCCTCTGTGCCCTCGGTGGTAGATTTGTTTTTAAAAGTGATTAAGACATTGTTATCACCACAGAGAACACAAGGAGAAGTGAAGAAGAAGCCTTTCCTTCCTTAAAGCTTATATTAAAATACAAATAAAAAAGTTGTTTCTTTTTTGTAAATTGTATTAAGATCGCTCTTTACAATTTTTTATATTTAAAAGGACTTATTATGAAAATTGCTAGTTTAGCAATTAGCATTTTGCTAGCTACTTCTTCAGCAACTTCACAAACTTTGGTAACTCACCCTTCTAAAAATAGTGCTAAAGAAGCAGCTTATTTTACTGCAAAGCCTTCTTCGGCAGACTTGAAAAAAACGACTCTCTTTAGTTTAGATTTAACTCCAACTCCAACTCCAACAATGGACTATAGCGGCCAACATTCAAATCTTAGTTTAAATGCAGATAGCGCCTCAAGTGCTTTTTTAAGCAGTGAGCTGGTGGAAGGCGACTTTGTTTTAATAGATGAAGGTAACGACACTTACTTACCTTATTTTGCTACTGCACTTAATTTTGAAAGTGATGGTACAGGTATTGCCGGGTTTGATTTTTCAGATTCTTTTTATGATGAGCAGTTTGACTGGGTCTTAACTGAGAGCGGTAATATAAACCTTACCTCTAAAGGACGAGAGTATACTGAAACCTCATATCCGCCTTTTGAGGATATTGCTGAATTATATGGCCAAGCCCTAGCCGATCATTTAAATGAAAAATATGAGCGGGGGGAAATTAATTATATTTTACAGTACCAAGTATATACTGAGTTTGATTTAACAATTTCAAAACAGGGTTTAGCTGATAACTATGAGACAGTTCACTTAGCAGGTAATGATTACAATACGCTAATAGTACCTGATGAATGGGATTGGCCTGAAAGCACGCTAAAAAGTACGGTTAGTTTTGACAAAGTTAATAAGCTATATGATGTTAAAACAAGTGTGATGCTGGCCTCTGAAAAAAATGACCCTCAAGGTAAGTGGGCTGTGCCTATGCCCTATAGTATTGAGAACACTAATGAAGGGGCTGAGGATTACTTTGGCACATTTGCCGAGACTGTTGATCTGCAAGCTCATGGTGCGGTGAGCGATGAAACGCTATCGGGCATTAAATATAATAGCTGGGCTGTTAATGAGGGCGTTATTACACTTGTAAATGATGATGCTGAATATAAAATAACCCCATTTATAAATATTGAAAAAGCCTACTTTACTCGCGTTGAAGAGTATAAAAATAATGCCTTAACACGCACATACATAGGCATGATGGCCAAATATGACGACACCTACACAGAGTACGCTAACAATTTAGATATTCCTTTTCCTAACTTTTGGGCGTTGGGCACCTACTTATACACTCGCAGTAGTAATAATGATGTGATAAATGTTGATGACTTAACCGGATATAAGTTTTTTGCTGACGGGCGCATGTGGCGTTACGTTACTTTACAAGAAGGTGAGGTGGGTAATAACAATTACGAAGATTGGCGTTATGTTGTAGATGAAAGGCACGTAGTTACTGAGCGCGACAGAGGATATAGTTTGCGCCAGCGCCATTGGGATACCATTTCTGTAAATGACGCGGGGCAGGCATTTGTACTGCAATACTCTTACATTGGCTATGACACAAATAACGATGGCACGGTAACCGACGATGAACTTTCGCCATTTGTGTTGCCCAGTATACAAATTATGATTAAAACTGATTTAAGTACTTATGAGCGTTGGGAGTCGTTACCCGATACCGACAGCGACGGCTTAAAAGATATTCAAGAAGAAGAGCTGGGTACTGATATTTACAACGCCGATAGCGATTTTGATGGTATTTCTGACTTTGACGAATTTACCAATGGCTTAAACCCACTCGATGCAACAGACGCTGCAGCGGATGCTGATAACGACGGCGTATCAAATAGTGATGAGCTGTTATTTGGCACCGACATTAACAATGCTGACACCGATGGTGATGGTGTATCTGACGGTGATGAAATTAGGTTAGGTTTAAACCCGCTTGATCCAAATGATATAGCTAATGCACCTTCTGATTTAGTGAAATTTACAGACTACAATGGTGATGGTGTTATTGATTGGCTTAAGCATTCTGTAGTGGGTGATGCCGTATGGTTAACTGTATTAGATGGCCGCGACTTCTCAGCCTTTAG
>NZ_JACJEF010000009.1:0-120615 GCF_014163935.1 Pseudoalteromonas sp. SR41-7
GGAATATAGGAATATAGGAATATAGGAATAGTAGAAAAGTGGTGGAGGGAGCTGGATTCGAACCAGCGAAGGCTGAGCCGTCAGATTTACAGTCTGATCCCTTTGGCCGCTCGGGAACCCCTCCACACTAATTTTATTGCATTTGGCCCCACTTAACTTAGCGGTAAGAAAAGTGGTGGAGGGAGCTGGATTCGAACCAGCGAAGGCTGAGCCGTCAGATTTACAGTCTGATCCCTTTGGCCGCTCGGGAACCCCTCCAATGCAACGGCGCTGATAATAGCAAATTGCGTATTTAAGTAAAGAAAAAAGCTAAAGAAAATTGAAATAAAGCCGATAAATATCTATCAGTTACCACAATCGACTAAAGACTATGCAAATAGATGATTTGTTAATCACAGAGAGTCAGTTAAACAGTAGGCTCAATAATAGTGTGCATGAAAATCGCCGTGGCGAATTTTCTCTACTATTAGCGATGCTGTCACATGACGCACTCGACTTTAGCCAATTTCATTTACCAAAAACTGAAATAGATAATTTAGTTATAGAAGAAGAGGCATTAAGAAAGCAATTTGGCGCAGGTCCAAAGCAACTTTTAGCCCCTGATGAATACAATATGTTGGTTGGACAGTTTAATGCATCATTAATATCTCAAGAAGGGGAGCGCTGCGGTATGACAAGTATTAAGCTAAGACAGTGCTTAAGCCCTGAACCACTTGCGATTAGAAATGATGATAAGCATATTCCACTTAATATAATAGATAACTGTGAGCTTGCTGTCAGAAGAAGAATTAAAAGCGAACAAACACAACTAGCGAATCCCCCTATAAATGCAGCTGCTTTTTACGACAGCCTTAATAGTGATGCAATACATCAACCACTTCAGCTTATTGCGGTGTGATATATGATTGTAATAATCATCAGTTAATATATGCTTTATAACGGGTCTGCTTTATATATTTGCTAATAATTGATTTAATGAAAAAAAAGCATCCAAAAATTAAATGCAATTGCTATAATGGCGTCAAATGGTATGACATGAAATGCCATTATCATTAAACCAAGGTAATTAGGAACGTAATGAAGAAAACATTCACGCTAAATCACGAGAAAATCAAATACCCTCGTATGGTTGATGCTGCAAAGCACGAAGTGAAAAAATATTTGAAAAGAGAGCGTAATAAAACGCTACCTGAAGATGCTGACTATTGGGCATTTGACTGTAAGTTTGGTAACACAGCTGAAGATGCGCAAGTTGTGCACGTTGCTGAATTAAGTAACCAAATTGGCGAAATTGAAAAGCAAGGTTTGACCTCTTTCTATGTAGAGATTTTAGCTCGACCTGCTCAACGTCAGCAATTAGATTTAGATGATGACGAATAATACTTAACTAAATTAAGTATTCAAAGTTATAAAATGAGCCCAAGTGGCTCATTTTTTGTTTTTATGCAATAAAGATTTACTAAAAAGCATTTTTATTAATAACCAATAAGTAGAATCCCTCTTAATTAACATTTGCATAACAAAATGTGATGCTATAGGCTGTTTTTAATTAAAAAAACAAAACATTTTTACTATGCCAATAAATTACTCTGACCATCAATTAAAACTAAGTTTAAAGAATTCTAAAGTACTTATAGTTGACGATCAGTTATTAAGCTTAATCGTATTAAAAAAAATATTATCTGAGCATTTTAATGTGACAACAGCTGGAAGTGGTGAAGAAGCAATTGAAATTTGTAATGTAAATGTACCCGATATAGTCCTACTCGATATTAGTATGGGTGGAATGAGTGGTATTGATACATGTTTAAAATTAAAAAATAATACTGAAACACAGGATATCCCAGTTATTTTTGTTACATCCTTTGAAAACGAAGAAGAAGAGTGTTGGGAAGCCGGAGCTGTTGATTTTATTAAAAAGCCGATTGTAAAAGAAACACTATTTAGAAGGGTTCGTGCCCATATAACGTTAAAATTACAACACGACTTACTCAATCAAAAAGTATTTTTAGATGATTTAACTAAAGTATTCAATCGCCGTTATTTTGATGCACATTTTTCTAAAATGGAACGAAGCGCCTTACGAGAAAAAGTTGACTATGCATTATTACTCATCGATATAGATTATTTTAAGCAATACAATGATATCTATGGTCATGTGCAGGGGGATACGGTGTTAAACCTAGTAGCACAAACTATTACTAATAGTTTGCAAAGGCCAACCGATTTTGTTGCGCGTTATGGCGGCGAAGAGTTTGTAGTTGTTCTACCGCATACAAGCACTGAAGGTGCAATTTGTGTTGCTGATAAAATTAAACAGAATGTGGCCGATTTAGGAATATTACACAAATATTCAGAATATGATTTTGTGACTATTAGTATTGGCGGTGCAACCCTACAACCATACGTAAATAACAAAAACACGTTGCAGATCGCAGATGAAAAAATGTATGAGTCTAAAATGCAAGGGCGTAACAAAGTGTGTTTTTAAGTTTAGTTAGCTAATAAATCACTCTGCCACTTAAAAACACCTTTTAGGTGATAAATATTAAATAAGATTATTTATTACATGCTATGACATTTTTTGTACTTTTTATTGCTACCGCATGGGCAGTTATCATTTCTGCCTACTTTAATATCTTCAACAGGATATATAGTGCCATCTAAATAACGCCATTGAGTGTTTTCTTTACTAAACTGCGATTTTTCATGAAGCTCACAAAATAAGTTTTGATAAAAATATTGGGCTTTAAATTCTACAGTTCCAGTATCGCCATCATGGCTTGAGTCAATTAAATCAAGATTTATAAATCGACAGCTGTTAGCAAAATCATTGATTTTTTTAACCGGATTCTCAGCTTGTTTTTCTTTTGCGTAGGTTTGATAAACATATTTTGCATTTTTAATAACATAAGCGCTGAATCGTGAGCGCATAAGTTGTTCAGGAGTGTCAGCTTGCTTTACAGATAAGTGAAGCGGCTCGCAGCAATCGGCATAATTGTGCCCACTGCTGCAAAAACATAATGTGGTATTGAGTGAAGTCATAATAATAATACAGAATCTAAAACATTAGTTTAACAAGCTTATTGAGCGAGTGGTATCTCTGTTGTTTGAGCGTTTTTAGTAAAACAGTATAGTTTTGTATTCGTTTTACTTAAATCGAACGATAGATTTGTAAGTAGTTGGTTATTAACTATATCGGTCCAGGTAATTACCGCTGCAAAGTTTCCATTATGTAACGCAGAATTTAATACATACTCTAAATTTACTAGGTGCTTCTGTCTAATAACAAGTAATTTGCTTGTATCAATAGAGCATGAGTCAAGTAAAGCTTTGCTAGGTACATGATCTGGCGCAATTAGTAACGTCCATGCATTAGAGCTATTGTATTGGTGTAATACTTTTAAAAGCTCAAAGGTCGCTGAAATTTCATCTTCAATTTGGATCAAATTTACGCAATCGCTTTGCTCGTCTTGTTGGTAACTTTTAACTGTTCTTACGGTAATAGGCTGTAACATAATTTCACTCACTGGGTTTTTATACAGTATTCATATACAGTAGTTTATACAGTGCTTTCGTGCAAGCATTTTATGCTATTTATTTGTACAGTTATTCAGCCTTTGATCATTGTTTTTTATTTTTAAATCTATAATTCTTTATTAATCAACTTGTTATAGGTTTGTTTTTGAGAAGGTATTTCAAAAATAAATTTTTGAGTAATGTTTTAATTTGTGGGTTTTATACTGAGTAGGAGTATCTTTGTAACTATATACAGTATTTTTCAACACTGTATACAGTACTTATAACTTAGTTGGTTTATGTGTCTTCACTCGTGCGAGGGATCATATGAGAAAACTGGAGTTGGTGGATTTGTTCGTACAAACTTGCTGCATAACATTGAGCATCTTTAAATCGCTTAGTTTCGATATGTTTGCGTATATCTGTAACCGCTGCAGTGGCAGGTGCGTATCCTTGGCTACTCGCTAAGCTCAACCAAGCTACAGCATGAAATACACTTTGTGGCACGCCTTCACCTTTTACAAAAAATAAACCTAAATAAAACTGTGCTCTATGGTTTCCTGCCATTGCAGCAAGGCGCATCCATTTTGCAGCCAATGGAGCTTGATTATTTTTTAAATAATATAGGGCTTTATTAATAGTACTTTGCTCATCTTTTTTATTATCAATGGGCGCGGGGCTGCTTTCTGGTTGAGTAACAAAACCTAAAATGTTGTCTAGCTGTTGCTCTAAGTCTTGCTCACAAGGTGTTGTTTTAAGCATATTGGTTCATTTATTATTTTAACTACTTTAACAGTTTAGTATATAGCAAGGTAAAATGTCCTGTAAAAGATAATTTTTATGTTAAAATCTCGTCACTTTTTACTATCACAAGTTTATTATGTTTGAAGCCTTATTTAAACTCAGCGAAAATAACTCAACAGTTAAACGCGAATGCGTTGCTGGCCTAACTACCTTTATCACTATGGTATACATTGTATTTGTAAACCCGGCTATGCTTGCTGAGGCAGGTATGGACCAAGGGGCTGCATTTGTAGCTACCTGTATAGCAGCTGCGATAGGCTGTTTTATAATGGGTTTGTGGGCTAATTATCCATTAGCATTAGCGCCTGGCATGGGACTAAATGCCTTTTTTACGTATGGCGTCGTATTAGGAATGGGTTATACCTGGCAAGCCGCATTAGGGGCTGTTTTTATGTCGGGTTGTATATTTTTATTTTTAAGCTTATTTAAAGTCAGAGAATGGATTATTAATGCCATACCTCTGGTGCTCAAGCGAGCTATCGCAACAGGTATAGGTGCTTTTTTAGCCTTAATTGCCCTTAAAAATGCAGGCATTATTGTCTCAAGCCCAGCAACATTAGTGCAATTGGGCGACATTACTTCCCCAGGCCCATTATTGGCTATATTAAGCTTTTTTGTAATTGCAGCGCTTTTATACCGCGATTTTAAAAGCGGTGTACTTATTAGTATTTTATTAGTGACTGGCATTGCACTAAGTTTAGGGCTAGTTGAATATCACGGTGTTATGGCTATGCCACCATCAATAATGCCTACTTTTATGCAACTAGATTTTGCCGCCGCTTTTGATATATCAATGATGAGTGTTATTTTTGCATTCTTGTTTGTCGATCTTTTTGATACTTCGGGTACATTAGTTGCGGTCACTCAAAAAGCTGGTTTAGCTGATGAAAAAGGTAACATGCCTCGTTTAGGGCGCGCACTAAGTGCTGACAGCTCTGCAACAATTGCAGGTGCGATGCTAGGCACGTCTACGACTACATCGTATATAGAATCGGTTGCTGGTGTATCTGTTGGCGGACGTACTGGCTTAACGGCTGTAGTTGTAGGTATTTGCTTTTTACTAATGATGTTTTTTGCACCGCTTGCACAAATGGTACCGGCTTATGCTACGGCAGGTGCTATTTTATATGTCGCTGTACTGATGCTACAAAATTTAAAGTTTGTAAATTGGGATGATATGACCGATGCAATTCCTGTTACTGTAGTATTACTAATGACACCATTAACGTTTTCGATTGCGCACGGTATTGCACTTGGTTTTATATCTTATACGGCGGTTAAAGTTTTGTGTGGTAAGCAAGATCAAATCAGTATTAGTGTTTGGATATTGACAGCCTTGTTTGTTTTCAAGTTTGCATTTTTGTCTTAATGACTAACAAATAGACAAAAAAGCCTGCATAAATTTAATTTGTGCAGGCTTTTTTAATGCTTTTATAAAAGAATTACCATTTCTTTTTAGGAGCAAACAATATATCTAAGTCGTCTTGCTCTTCTTCTGTTTTCTTTTTAAGTGCGCTTGCATTAGAAGCTCTTAGTTCAACACTAATTGCTTCTAAGTAACCTTCAACTTCTTGGCGTTTTGTTGTTACATATTCATCGGTGTATGTAACTGCATTGAGCGTTGCCTGTGCTTTTTCAAAATACTGCCTTGCTGAGCCAACCATACTCGCTGAGCGGGCAGATAAGCCACGTTTTATTTGGCTTTCGATATTAATACGCAGTTGTAGTTTTTCAAGACGTTTATCTTCTAAAACAAAAACTTGGCTATCAATACGTCCTTTATTATGTTCAGAGCGTAAAATTGAGCGTAATTTTTTAATACCTTGAATTAGGCCAACAAGCTGCTTGTCATTACTCGGTAGCGTTAGGGCTTCACTGCTGTTGTCTAGAACTGCATTGGTGAGGTGCGTTTTAGCCTCACCTAAGCGGCTTTTGAGTGCTTTGGATGTTGGCGAACTAGTAACCATCGTGTTTAATGCTTCGTAAATACGGCGTTGCAATACACGGATTATATTTTCAGAAAGAGGTATATTGGCACTATTCATTAGTGCTTCTTCTGTTTCTTCTATTATAGCTTTTTGTTTTGTTAGCTCTTTGCGGCGTTCCGCTTCTTGTTTTTCTTTGTGTTGTTGTACAGCACTTACCCAAAGTGCAATCACAATCAATGCAACTATAAGCACTATTATAATAGAAACGATCATGGTGTAATTCTCGGATATATAACCTAATTATTTAATCTTACATTAAATATACGTTAACAGGGTAGCTTTGCGCCGATTAACTTAAAAAATACACCAAAAAATTGATAGGTTGAGCTCTTTATAAACCGTAGTCACCCTAAGGGCTTATAAACTAAAGCTGAATAAACATCGCTACCTCAAGCATATTTATTATGCTAGCCTTGAGCTCTAATCAGATAATTGCACACCTAAAGACCTAAAGTGATATTTTACGTAAATAACACTTGGTTTTAAGCGGTATTGCCTTTATAAATAATATGAATAATAACGTTAAAATTTGCAGCCATGAAATTACAACAACTCAGATACATCGTAGAAGTACAAAATCATAAATTAAATGTTTCAGCGACTGCTGAGAGTTTATTTACCTCGCAGCCAGGAATTTCTAAACAAGTACGCATGTTAGAAGATGAGTTGGGTGTACAAATTTTTGGTCGCAGTGGTAAACATTTAACGCATGTAACCGGTGCTGGCGAAGATATAATTAATATTTCTCGTGAAATACTCTCCAAAGTAGAAGGTATTAAAGCCGTTGCTAATGAGCATACGTTACCTGATCAAGGTAAGTTAAATATTGCCACAACACATACCCAAGCCCGTTATGCTTTGCCTAACGTTATTCAAGGGTTTATGAAAAAATACCCTGCGGTATCGCTTCATATGCACCAAGGTACTCCACAACAAATATCGGATGCTGCAGCACGCGGTGATGCCGACTTTGCTATTGCAACAGAAGCACTGCATTTGTATTCAGATTTAGTTATGTTGCCTTGTTATCATTGGAATCGCAGTATTGTTGTTGCTAAAGACCATCCGCTCGCTAAAAAGGCAAATAGTTTAACTGTTGCTGACATTGCCCAATATCCACTCATTACATATGTATTTGGTTTTACGGGCCGCTCAGAGTTAGATAAAGCATTTAGCGCACACGGACTTGAGCCACACATTGTATTTACTGCAACCGATGCTGATGTTATAAAAACATACGTACGACTGGGTTTAGGAGTTGGTGTTGTCGCTTCAATGGCGATAGATCAAGTGAGCGATACCGATTTAGTGTGTATTGATGCAAGCCACTTATTTGAAGCAAGCACGACCAAAATTGGTTTTAGAAAGGGCAGCTTTTTACGTACTTACATGTATGATTTTATTGAACGTTTTGCACCGCACTTAACTAAAGAGCGAGTAGAGCGAGCAAGTTTAATGCGTAACCAAGAGGATGTAGATAAATTATTTGCAGATATAGAGTTACCGGTTAAATAAGGTGATTACATTGAACGAACAATAAAAAAGCTGCCTATTTTAAATAGACAGCTTTTTCTTTTTATAGCGAGCTGATTAACATTCGATAATATTAACTGCTAATCCACCGCGAGCGGTTTCTTTGTATTTGGTTTTCATATCGTTGCCGGTTTCAAGCATGGTTTTAATCACTTTATCAAGTGATACCTTTTGCTCGCCACTGCCACGAATAGCTAAACGTGAGGCATTAATTGCTTTAATCGCGCCCATTGCATTACGTTCAATACACGGTACTTGTACTAAGCCACCAACAGGGTCGCACGTGAGGCCTAGATTATGTTCCATACCAATTTCTGCTGCGTTTTCTACTTGCACAACATTGCCACCAACAATTTCTGTTAATGCGCCTGCAGCCATAGAGCACGCAACGCCAACTTCACCTTGGCAACCTACTTCAGCACCCGATATAGAGGCATTCTTTTTATATAAAATACCAATAGCAGCAGCCGTTAATAAATAACGTGTGGCTATATCGCGGTCTACTTCTTTCACAAATGTGTGATAGTACATAAGTACAGCCGGTAAAATACCCGCAGCACCATTAGTTGGTGCGGTAACTACACGGCCACCTGCCGCATTTTCTTCGTTTACGGCAAGGGCAAATAAATCAACCCAGTCCATTGCACGAAGTGGGTCGTTACTGACTTCTATATTTAGTTTTAAGTATAAGCTGGGCGCACGGCGTTTTACTTTTAAGCCGCCAGGTAGGATGCCTTCGGTACGCATACCACGGTCAATACAGGCCATCATTACTTTCCAAATATGAAACAGCGTGTCTTTTATTTCATCTTCAGTGCGCAGTGTTTTTTCGTTCTTCATCATTAAGCTTGAAACACTAAGCCCTGACTCTTTACACATCTCTAGTAGCTCTTTTGCGCTACTGAAAGGGAAAGGAGCTGGGTTTTCTTCTCTAATATCAAGGGCTGCTTGTTTTTCGTTTTCAAACTCTTCATCAGTAACAATAAAGCCACCGCCAATAGAGTAATATACTTTGCTGTAAACTTTTTCGCCTTTGTTTGAGGCGATAATTTCCATTGCATTAGAGTGCTTAGGCAGCGTTTTGCGACGATGAAAAACAATAGCGCCTTGTTTTGGAAACTTAGCTTTGTGTGTTTTGTTTAGATAAATAACCTGATCTTTTTCGATGGTCGCTAAAATGTCGTCGACTAAATCTGCATCTATAGTTTCAGGGTCATAACCGGCTAAACCAAGAATTACGGCTTTACCCGATCCATGGCCAACACCTGTTTGTCCCAAAGAGCCATAAAGCTCTACTTTAATATCGGTAACATTTGCTAATAATTGTTGTTCTTGTAGGTCATTAACAAATAAGCGTGATGCGCGCATTGGGCCAACGGTGTGTGATGACGAAGGGCCAATACCAATGCTAAACATATCAAATGCACTGATCATAATGTGTGTCTCTACTTTGTTTTATCAGCACGAAGCTGCTCTTTGAACGGTCGAGCATGATAACGTGGAATTGTGATTGTGTAACTACTAATAACGAAGATTTAAACTGGTAAGGCGAGTTGTTTTGTAAAGTTTTTTATAATGCTTGCAGTCGCACCCCAAAGTAAACCATGTGGTGTTTTAAAACCTTGCAAAATAACCGTTTTCCCAAATCGTTGAAAAGGTAAGGGTTGCCAATTAGCTTCGTTATTTAACTCAGTGACCGAGAGTAAAAAGCTCGCTTGTACTTCATTATAGTCATTTTCCCAGGTGGTGCCTTTATTAAGTAAACCCACATAGGGGCTAATACTAAAACCCGTTAATGTTGAATACTCAGGTAAATGACCTAATACATTAACGTTGCTTTGGGCAATATTTAGCTCTTCTTTTAGTTCGCGAAGGGCTGTGGTGCGAAGGGTAATGTCGCTTACTTCAAACTTACCTCCGGGCAAACAAATCTCCCCAGGGTGATGGTGTAAATAAGTAGGGCGTTTACACAGTAAAATATGTGCATGATTATCTATATCAATAATTGGCAGCATAACAGCGCTAGCACGTTTTTTACGCGTGTCTTTTAACTGGTTTGGCGCAGCTGTAGGGCTTAACAGAAACCGCGCCATAATGTGTTCACTATTCAAAGCGACCTACTGTTTTAATAAAGGGAGGATTTTATTTACTTTATCGTAAGTTTCTTGATATTCCAATTCGACTTTAGAATCAGCTACTATTCCGCCACCTGCCCAGCAGTAAATTTGCGCTTTGTGGCACACCAAGGTACGAATAGTGATACTCGTATCCATATTTCCACATGCACTTAAATAACCAATTGAACCACAATAAATGCTGCGGCGATGTGGTTCTAGTTCTTCAATTATTTCCATCGCTCTAATTTTGGGCGCACCGGTGATTGAGCCACCCGGAAAAGCCGCTTTTAACTGATCGACCGCTGTTTTGCCTTCATCAAGTTCTGAGGTTACCGTGCTTACTAAATGATGCACTGCCGGAAAGCTTTCAATAGCAAAAAGGGAAGGGACGTGAACGCTGCCAGGTTTTGCCACTTTGCCTAAGTCGTTACGCAGTAAATCAACAATCATTACGTTTTCAGCGCGATCTTTAGCTGATGCTGCGAGTATTTGGGCTTGGCGTTGATCCTCCAGCGCATCCGCTTTTCGCGGCAGAGTGCCTTTAATAGGTTTGGTTTCTACAACGTTATTATTTACAGATATAAAGCGCTCAGGGGAAATTGATAAAATTGCCCCTTGAGGGTGATTTATAAAGCTCGAAAATGGCGCTTTATTTGCCTCACGCAGTTTAATATAAGCTGCCCAAGGGGAGCCTTCAAACTGAGCGTTAAAGCGCTGTGCTAAATTAATTTGGTAACAATCGCCACTTTTTAGATACTCCTCAATTTGGGCAAACTTTGCAGCGTATTCCGTTTCGCTCATATTTGATTGCCAGTCGCTGTTTAGGGCAAAGGACTGCGTATTAACTTGGGAGTTAGCGTGTGTATTTAAGTATTGCTCATAAAGCGCTAATCGATCGGTGTTTGGCTGCGATACATAAAACCAGCTTTGTTGCTGCTTGTCGTAAAGAAGGGCATCTAAGTAAAGACCAATAGCCATTTGGGGAAGATTAATATCTTCAATAGCACGAGTGGGGATGTTTTCAATTGTACGCCCTAAGTCGTAGCCAAAGTAGCCAAGCCAGCCGCCGTTAAAGGGTAAATCGTAATCGGCTTTTGTTTTAGCAAGATGCGAAAGCTCATTATTCATAATTTCAAAGCAGTTATCACTACTTTCTATATTATTTAAAAAGCTTTTATTATTTTTTACTTCAAGGGTACTTTGCGGCTCAATAGCAACAATATCAAAACGGCTGTTTATATGATTACTATTTGCAGAATCTAATAGAATTGCATAAGGCAAATGTGAAAAATGCGCAAAAACGTCAATGCAGTTTTGTGTTATGCCTAATTTAATACAATTTTTTTTATTGTTTAGCATTTACTGCCCCTTTAAGAACTGGCTCGAAACGGGCTGGGAGGGTATCATAAGTCAAATTTTTTGGCAGCACTAAGCTGCAAAAAACAGTGCAAACCACCGTCACCGGTTTGATTTAGATTACGCGACAACGCGTAACGGTAACTTAAGGAACCACTATGAGTACAATTTGTCAGCAAGACTTTATTGATAGCATTGAAGATGCATTGCAATATATTTCGTTCTATCACCCACTTGATTTTGTTCAAGCACTCGAAAAAGCGTACAACAAAGAACAAAGTAAAGCGGCTAAAGACGCCATTGCACAAATTTTAATTAACTCACGCATGTCGGCTGAAGGCAAGCGTCCACTTTGCCAAGACACCGGTATTATTACCTGTTTTGTTAAAGTAGGTATGGATGTTAAGTGGGATAAAACAGATTTAACCGTTCAACAAATGGTTGATGAAGGTACTCGTCGTGCATATTTGAATCCAGATAACCCTTTACGTGCATCTATTGTTGCAGACCCTGCTGGTACGCGTAAAAATACTAAAGATAATACGCCTTCGGTTGTGCATATTGATTTAGTAGCGGGTGGAAAAGTAGAAGTAATGGTTGCGGCTAAAGGCGGCGGCTCTGAAAACAAAAGTAAAATGGTTATGTTAAACCCGTCAGATGATGTTGCTGCATGGGTAGAAAAAACACTACCAACAATGGGTGCTGGTTGGTGTCCGCCAGGCATGCTAGGTATAGGTATTGGTGGTACGGCTGAAAAAGCAGCAGTAATGGCTAAAGAGTCGTTAATGGATCCGGTTGATATCCATGAATTAATGGAACGCGGCGCAGAGACAACTGAAGAAAAACTGCGTTTAGAAATTTTTGACCGTGCTAATAAATTAGGTATTGGCGCACAAGGTTTAGGCGGTTTAACAACGGTTGTTGATGTTAAAATTAAAACAGCACCAACGCATGCAGCTTCAAAACCTGTAGTAATGATCCCAAATTGTGCGGCAACTCGCCATGTACATTTTACGCTTGACGGTTCTGGCCCTGCTAATTTAAAAGCACCTAAACTAGAAGATTGGCCACAAGTAACATTTGAAGTGGGCGAAGGCACACGTCGTGTTGATTTAAATACACTGACTAAAAAAGATGTTCAAGAATGGAAAATGGGTGAAACCGTTTTACTTTCGGGTACTATTTTAACAGGTCGTGATGCAGCGCATAAACGTTTGCAAGATATGATCAACTCAGGTGAAGGTTTACCTGAGGGCGTAGACTTTGATAATAAATTTATTTATTACGTAGGCCCTGTGGATGCGGTACGCGATGAAGCAGTAGGTCCTGCTGGCCCTACAACAGCCACTCGCATGGATAAATTTACCGATATGATGCTAGAAAAAACAGGCATTGTAGGCATGATTGGTAAAGCTGAACGTGGCCCTGCGACTGTTGAGTCTATTAAAGAGCATAAATCTGTTTATTTGATGGCTGTAGGCGGCGCAGCTTACTTAGTATCTAAAGCGATTAAAAAAGCGCGTGTTGTAGCTTTTGAAGATTTAGGTATGGAAGCTATTTACGAATTTGAAGTAGAAGATATGCCAGTGACTGTTGCAGTAGACAGTGAAGGCGCCAATGCGCATACACAAGGCCCTGCTATCTGGAAAGCTAAAATTGAAGAGCTTGATAGCAAGCTAAAATAACGTATGTTTTGTATTTTTAAAAAGCGAGCCTAGTGCTCGCTTTTTTGTTTTTTTAAATAGAGTTATTAGTAAGTTTACAGCTCTGACCAGTTTGCGAAAAAGCTCACTTTTTACTGAAAATCTATAGGCAGCAGTACGTGTCGGGCAAGTAGCACTTGTATATTAAACTTTACATGCAATCGCTGTGTTACGTGTACGTAAACGTAAGTTAGTGAGATTCTTATATTCATAGTATTTAAAACTTACAAATGACGATTTTGTGAATTTTTTATCTATTCAATAGTTTTAATCCGGTTATTTAATTTAATCTTGATGTTTTCATTGGTTTTATCATCTGTGAGTATAGCGAACACGTATATGAAGTGATAAAGTCTCGGCAATTTCCAGCGCGCATACCCTCTCACGGGTTAACTATTTCGGAGTATTTTAAGTGGCTGTGTTTAATCGAGTTGAATTTGATAACCATGAACAAGTGGTTTTTTGTTCTGATGAAGAGTCGGGTTTAAAAGCAATTATTGCTGTACATAATACCAACCTAGGTCCTGCAGTTGGCGGATGTAGAATGTGGGATTATGCAAACGACGAAGATGCTGTTTATGACGTGCTACGTTTATCAAAGGGCATGACTTATAAAAATGCAGTTGCGCGCTTACCCTTTGGTGGCGGTAAATCTGTAATTATAGGTAATGCGAAAGAAATTAAATCTGAGCAATTATTCCGTGCATTTGGCCGCCAGTTAGAGCGATTAAATGGCAGCTATTACTCAGCAGAAGATGTAAACATCACATGTGCTGATGTAGCTATTATGAATAAAGAAACTAATTACGTACTGGGTCTTGAAGGTAAAAGCGGTAACCCATCGCCATTTACAGCATACGGTACTTTTTTAGGAATTAAAGCAGCGCTACAGCATCAACGTGGCCATCAAAATTTTGCAGGTGTGAAAGTGGCTGTTCAAGGTTTAGGTGCTGTTGCTTATGGTTTATGTAAACATTTACATGATGTGGGCGCTGAGTTGTTTGTAACTGATATTAACCAAGCTGCCATTGACCGTGTAGTAAGTGATTTTGGCGCAACTGCGGTTGGCATTGATGACATTTACGACTTAGATGTTGATGTTTATGCACCGTGTGCACTAGGCGCAACTATTAACGATTTAACTATACCGCGTTTAAAAGCGACTATTATTGCAGGCTGTGCTAATAATCAGCTGGCAGAATCTCGCCATGGTGAAGTTATTCGTGAAAAAGGCATTTTATATGCACCAGATTACGTAATTAACGCCGGTGGTATTATTAATGTTTATTACGAAACAGCGCCAGATGGTTACAGTGCAGCAGCGTCTAATAAACATGTTGAAGGTATTTTTAATACGTTAACTGAAATCTTTGCCCGTAGCGAAAAAGAGCAAAAATCAACGCATTTAATTGCTGACGAATTAGCGCAAGAGATCATTAAAAACGGTCTGTGATCTAAGTTCTAATTTATATAAGGGTGTGCAATTGCACACCTTTTGTTTATCTGTAAGTTAATGCAATTGTTACTGAACAGCGGTACACTTTATTTTTAATTTTGTGCGGCAAATTATGACTCCCTCAACTTCTCTCATGCAGCCTATCGATTTAGATAATTGGCCTAGAAAGCAACACTTTGAATTATTTAAACACTTTTCTCAGCCTTATTTTAATGTGTGTGTGCGTTTAGATGCTCAAGCACTTTACGACTATTGCAAAACCAATCAATTTTCTTTTTTTCAAGCGTATGTATATTGCACCTTAAAAGCGTGCCATGAGTACGATTCAATAATGCTACGTATAATAGATAATCAACCATGGTTACTTAATAGTGTTCGCGCAAGTGTGGTTGAGTTGTCTGAAAACAATACGTTTGTTTTTAGTTATTTTAACAGCGCAAGCGATTTTAAAGAGTTTGCAAATCATGCAAGTGACGTAAGCAAAAAAGCGAAATTACAGCCGTTATTTTCTGATGCATTTGCTCAAACAGAAGGGCAGGCCGACTTAATTCATATATCTGTTTTGCCGTGGCTGAATTTTAGTGCGTTTTCGCATGCATTTAGTGAAGGGGAGAGTTTAGGCATTCCTAAATTTGTATTTGGTCAGTTTGATAAACACACAGGTACAATGCCTTTAGCTATCGATGTACACCACTCATTAATGGATGGTTTGCATGTAGCGAAATTTATAAACACATTGCAGGGTACATTTGACTCCTTTTGCAAAGGTTAACTTTAAACACATCATTTAACGGCAGTGCAAGGCAGTAAACAATTTATAAGTAATCTATAAGTAATCTATAAGTAATCTATAAGCAATGCGATGTGAATTACTTTTTATTCAAATACATAACCTTATATGCTTGAAAAGCACGTGTGCTGGACATATTTATATACCATACCTTAGCTCAGGAAATCCCCATGATAAATGGACTGTTAATTGTTGTTTTAATTCTTTTTGTGGTGATTTTCTGGCGTTGGCCATCAATTCAAAACCGATTATGGCGCAGTAAATATAAAGACTTTGCTTTAAATTCGCAGCAAAAAGATATTTTACTGCGTTGCATGCCCATCTATAAAAAAATGACCGATGCCGACAGAGAAAAGTTAGAGCGACATATTACGTGGTTTTTAAATGAAAAACGCTTTGTCGGTTGTGATGGCTTAAAGCTAACGTCTGCAATGAAGTTAATTGTTGCCGCCGATGCGTGTGTATTAGTGCTTAATAAACCGTGGCCGTTATATAGAAATGTAAAAGAAATTTTATTATACCCCAGTGCTTATTACGCCCCACAATCAACTCGCGATAGTGCAGGACTTGTGAGTTACCACAATACGGTAAGACTAGGCGAGTCATGGCCTGGCGGCACGCTTGTACTCAGTTGGCATGATGTGCTTGAGGGTAACCGCTTGCCAAGTGATGGACATAATTTAGTTTTTCATGAGTTTGCGCATCAACTTGATCAGGAAACAGGTAAAACAACGGGCACACCCATTTTAAAAAGCTCAGCAGATTACAAAGAGTGGGGCCGAGTATTTAGTCGCGCTTTCACTCAGTTAAAAAGCCATGTTGCCTATAGCATGCCGCATGTTATTCACAGCTATGGTGCGACTAACGAAGCTGAGTTTTTTGCTGTACTCACCGAAACTTTTCTCGAAAAACCCGCAGAGCTTCGCCGATACGATCCTGAAATTTATAGCATGCTAGTTAATTACTACCAATTTGACCCTATTGTTTGGCATTAAACCTACATAAACCGCGCTTTATCATATAACGCTGGCAAGTTGGGTTTGTTTTTGTTGCAATCATGTGAAATAGTTTTTACTGCAACAATAACAAGCGAGAAACGCATGAAAAAAATGCTTCATACAGTATTGGCGCTGTCGGTGTCATTAGCGATAGGGCAGGCAAATGCCGCCGAAAAAGACGAACAAAAATGGCAAGTAGATTCACCAAAAGGGCAATTTGTTGACGCTGCAATTAGCGTTGAGCAAGGCACATGGATGAATATAGATATTAGCCCTGATGGTAAAACCGTGGTGTTTGACTTACTTGGCGATATTTACACTATGCCAATGAGTGGTGGTACAGCTACAAAGCTCACCTCTGATATTGCATGGCAAATGCAACCTCGTTTTAGTCCTAACGGTAAAAGTATTGCGTTTACCTCTGATCAAGGTGGTGGCGATAATATTTGGGTTATGGACTTAAATGGCGAAAATCAACACGCTGTTACCGATGAAACCTTTAGATTACTAAATAGCCCTGCATGGAGTCCTGATGGTGACTATTTAGTTGCACGTAAACACTTTACAGCTAGCCGTTCATTAGGTGCCGGTGAAGTGTGGTTGTATCACAAAGCGGGTGGCAAGGGCGTACAGCTTACAAAACGCGAGAACGATCAAAAAGATTTAGGTGAGCCAATGTTTTCACCGGATGGTCGTTATGTATACTTTTCGCATGATGCTACACCCGGTAAAACCTTTCATTATTCAAAAGATTCTGTAGCGGGCATTTATAAAATTAAGCGCTACGACCGTGAAACGGGTGAAATTGAAACCATAATCGATACGATGGGCGGTGCTATTAGGCCTACACCGTCACCTGATGGAAAAAAACTGGCGTATATAAAGCGTGATGATTTTCAAACTAGTCTTTATTTATATGACTTAACCAGCGGTGAGCACACTAAGCTTTACGATAAGCTTGAGCGAGATATGCAAGAAACCTGGGCTATTCATGGTGTGTACCCAACCATTGCATGGACACCCGATAATGAAGAACTGGTATTTTGGGCTGGCGGTACAATTCACAAGCTAGATGTTGCAGACAAATCTGTAAAAACCATTCCTTTTAAAGTGCAAACAAGTAAAAAAATTCAAAAAGCGGTGCGCTTTACACAAAACTTAGATACTGATGAGTTTGATGTAAAAATGCTGCGTAATGTGCAAGTAAGCCCAGATGGCGAAACGGCAATATTTGAAGCGCTTGGGCATATTTATAAACGTGATTTAGAGTCGGGTAAAATTAAGCGTTTAACAAAGCAAACAGATCATTACGAATTATTTCCACAGTACTCTCGCGATGGTAAAAAAATAGTTTTCACCACATGGGATGATAACAAACAAGGGTCTGTGAGGGTTGTGTCTGCGCGCAGTGGCCGTGGCAATACCATTACAACGCAGCCAGGCAAGTATGTAGAGCCAACTTTTAGCCCAGATGGTAAAACGGTTGTTTATCGAAAAGCTACTGGCGGCAGTATTTTAAACCCTAAATGGTCACTTAATCCGGGGGTTTATAGCGTAAGCGCAAAAGGCGGTAAAAGTGAGCTTATTTCAAAAAGTGGTTATCAACCACAATTTGGAGATGCAAACGATCGCGTTTTTATAATGAGTCCTTGGCCAAAACCAACGCTTAGCGTAGTAGAGCTTGAAAGTAAAAAAGTTCGCAAACTGTACGAGTCAGAGCATGCGACTGAATTTAGAGTATCACCAGATGGACAATATCTGGCTTTTGCTGAGCGATTTAAAGTATTTGTAACGCCGTTTGTTCAAAGTGGTAAAACAATTAATATTGGGCCTAAAGACAGTCAATTTCCAATAGAGCAGTTATCGGTACGTGCTGGTGAAAACATTAGCTGGAGTGCTAAGAGCAACAAACTTTATTGGACATTAGGGCCAGAGCTTTATCATGCAAGCCTTGAGGGGATGTTTGCTATTAACAAAGCCGAAGATGCCGACTTTAAAGTGAAAAGTGGCGATAATATCGGTTTCAGTAAAAAAATGGCAGAGCCTAAAGGCATGATTGCGCTCACTGGTGCAAAAATTATAACTATGGATGGCGAAAAGGTTATTGAAAATGGTGTAATCATCACTGATGGCAAGCATATTAAAGCAATTGGTACAGCCAGCGAGATAAGCATCCCTAAAGGTGCTGAGGTTATTGATGTAACAGGCAAAACAATTATGCCTGGTATTGTTGATGCTCATGCACATGGCTCGCAAGCAAGCGGTGAAATTATACCTGAGCAAAACTGGAAAAACTTTGCAGGTTTAGCGCTGGGTGTAACTACAATTCACGATCCATCAAACGATACCTCTGAAATATTTACCGCAAGCGAAATGCAAAAGGCAGGCATGATTGTTGGCCCGCGTATTTTCTCAACCGGTACTATTTTATATGGCGCAAATATGCCAGGTTATACGTCGCATATTGACTCGTTAGACGATGCTAAATTTCATTTAGAGCGCCTTAAAAAAGTAGGGGCGTTTAGTGTTAAATCGTATAACCAGCCACGCCGAGAGCAGCGCCAACAAGTTATTGAAGCAGGCCGTGAACTTGAAATGATGGTTGTCCCTGAAGGTGGCTCATTATTACAACATAACTTAAGTATGATTGTAGATGGACACACAGGTATTGAGCACTCAATCCCTGTAGAGAACATATACGACGATATAAAGCAGTTATGGTCGCAAAGTGATGTTGGTTACACACCAACACTTGTAGTGGCTTATGGTGGCATTTGGGGTGAGAACTACTGGTATGATAAAACTGATGTGTGGAATCACCCGCGTTTAAGTAAATTTGTGCCAAAAAATCAATTATTACCACGCTCTATGCGCCGCATTAAAGCGCCCGATCATCACTATAATCACTTTAATAACGCACGCGTTGCTGCTGAGCTGCAAGACCTAGGTGTATTAGTTAACTTAGGTGCGCACGGTCAGCGTGAAGGCTTAGGTGCACACTGGGAGATGTGGATGTTCGCACAAGGCGGAATGACACCGCTTGAGGCAATACGTGCTTCAACACTCGATCCGGCTAAGTATTTAGGGCTTGATAAAAACGTAGGCTCGCTTGAAGTGGGCAAACTGGCTGATTTAATGGTTATAGATGGCGATCCGCTTAAAAATATTCGAGATTCGGATAAAGTAGATTACACCATGATCAATGGTCGACTATTCAATGCAGAGACAATGAATGAAGTGGGTAAAAAAGAACGCGAACCACTTTATTTTGAAGAACTGTAATTTATTTTAAACTTTTTAAAGCGGCTACATAGCCGCTTTTTTTAGCCTTACACAACTTATAAAGCTTTATGTTTTTGGCAAATAACGGATATAAAAAAACCGCTTAACGCGGTTTCTTTTAAAAATCATAAATGTTGATTAAACAACACCGCGCGGTAAGCGACAGTCATGATCTTTACGAGCTAAAATTACAATCCAAAGTTCTTCCGCTGTGTAACCTTCTTCATTTTCGGTAACAACAGTGAATGGCGCTTTTTTCTGTGCTTTAACAGGAGCAGCTGCTTTTGGTTTTTTCGTTTTAGTTGTTTTACCAGAGTTTAATTTTTTAGTAAGCTCTGCTACGTCAGCTAGGCGTAAATTTTTACCGCCATCAATGCTGTACCAACCAGGTTTGGTTGTGATTTCAGGTTTTTTACCATTGGCAGTTTCGTACGCTGCTTCAAAGGCAGATAACACTTCTGTTTTGTCTAGTTTGCTCATCAGAGACCCTATACGTTGTGAACACAGATAAAGAAGAGGTATTTATACCTATTTTAAAACAGTTTTTCAATTTTTTGCGATTTTCCTTCCATTTTAGGCCTATAAACGCCAAAATTTGCACAAAATTCAGTGCTAAGTAAGGTAAGTTGTATGCAACGTAGAGAATTTAACCAACTCCTAAATGACATTTTGAAACCTCATTTAATAAAAGATTTTTGCCCAAATGGTTTACAGGTCGAAGGTACAAACGAAATTAAAAAAATTGTGACGGGTGTAACCGCAAGTCAAGCTTTAATAGAAGCTGCCATTGAGCAACAAGCAGATGCTATTTTGGTTCATCATGGTTTTTTTTGGAAAGGGGAATCTCAACCAATAACGGGTATGAAAAAGCGTCGCATAGGCGCACTACTAGCAAACGATATTAATTTATTCGGCTATCACTTACCACTCGATATTCATCCAGCCGTTGGCAATAACGCACAACTTGCAAAGTTATTAGATATTGAAATTGAAACAGGGTTAGAGCCAACTTCAAATAGCGTAGCAATGAAAGGGCGTTTAAAAACACCATTAAGTGGTGAAGATTTTGCAGATAAAATTGCAAAAGTGCTTAATCGAACCCCGCTCACAAGCTTAGTACGCTCAGCTAAAATAGAAACCATTGCACTGTGTACTGGTGGTGGGCAAGGATATATTGACTTAGCGGCAGAGCAAGGCATTGATGCTTATTTAACGGGTGAAGCATCGGAGCAGACAATTCATAGTTCTCGTGAGCAAAACATTGATTTTTTTGCAGCCGGGCATCATGCAACAGAGCGCTATGGTGTAAAAGCACTAGGTGAGTTACTTGCTCAAGAGCATGGTTTTGATGTGACATTTATAGACATAGATAACCCAGTTTAATTAGGCTATATAAGTTACAGCGCCTCTGGATCTATCCAGCGGCGCAAACTTATCCATATATTTCCTACTACTTCGTGACTGTATTGCGTAACCACAAGTAAGGCATGAGCATTGGGAATAAACTGCTTGCTCCATGGAAGTGCAGCAAAATTATGATAATCAGTAGCTGCGGTTATGACTTCAATACCTTGAGCATTAAATAAGTCTTTGGCACGGGGCATGTGCAGTACAGATGTTACTAGTGCAACTTTAAAGTCGACTAATTTTGATGCCAGTAATTTAGCTTCTTCACCTGTGTCCATTGCTTTTGGATTTTGTAAAATACGGCTCTTATTAACGCCTAAACTAATTGCCGTTTGATACATAAGCCCGCTATTAGTGGTATTTTTATAACCCCCGCCTGAAACTATAAGCTCTGCATTAGGGTAGTGCTTTGCCAGTTTTACACCTTCGACTAAGCGCGTTAGCGCACAATTACCTAATTGATTATTAGCACTGAGTGCAGGATTTGGGTTTATATCGCAACCTAGTACAACTATTTTGTCTATTTTTGGATGCTTTAGAGTATTAAATGCAAGCGACGCTGGTTCATTATTTTGGATAATTAAATTGGCGATAAAGGGGGTGCTCAATGCAAGTAATACAATTAAGCTTAAAGTAGACAAGAAGAGGGCTGATTTGCGGCCTTTAAATGCCAGTGGGAGCATCAGGCACGCAAATAAACCAAATAGAGGCAGTGGCATAAGTAAACCACCAATCATTTTTTTAATAACAAACATAAGAGTTAAACGCTGTAGAGTTAATTACAGCGATATTACTTATTATATTGATGATTATCGACCGTTATTTAGCTTACACGTATTTAAAAAGTGACGATAAACAGGGTTATCTTTCATGTCTTTTTTCATCGCTAAATACATAGGACGAGTAAGGCCAAGAGCGCCCAGAGGAATTGATTTAATTAAGCCTTGGCTTTCATAAGGTGTAACTAGCCAATCAGGTAAAGCGGCAACGCCCATGCCGGCACTTACTAGTTGAAAAATAAGTAATCCTTGGTCAACCGTTTTTAATGTACCGTCAAAACGTGCATTTTGAATGAAATGCTTAAATATATCTTGGCGTTCTCGCGGGATAGGGTATGAAATAATAGTTTCGTTTTTTAAATCAAGCGCTGTTACATACGCTTTTTTAGCAAGTTCATGATCCGGTGCCACAATAAGCTTCAATTTAAAATCAAATAAGTGCGCGTATTCTAATGTGTCGGGTTCGCGTATGTCAGACGTTAAAACTAAATCGAGCTCATCGCTTAGTAAGTCAGGAATAGCGTCGTAACTAAAGCCACGTTCATAATCAATTTTTATATCAGGCCAAAAGTTATTAAATTCTTTAATAGTAGGTAATAACCAATGAAAACATGCATGGCATTCCACGCTCAAACGTAGTTGAGAAATAGGCTGGTTTAAGCTTTCTTTTAAACGACATTTAGTCGCTTCCATTTTTGGCAATATTTCGTGAGCTAATTCAAGTAATAGCATTCCCTGAGGGGTAAAGCGGACTGGTTGAGTTTTACGCTCAAATAATTGGCAATCCAATTTATTCTCTAAATCTTTGATTTGATGAGATAAAGCAGACTGTGTCAAAAATAACTCTCGTGCAGTATTAACCAAAGATCCTGTTTCTTTTAGGGTTGCTATGGTTTTTAAATGTTTAATACCAATCATCTTTAAAAATTCTCATGGGAAAAGTGAGTTCAGCTCAGATTAATTACATACTACGCCTATATAAAAAACGTTTCAACGTCTAGATGGCTAAAATTATGCGTTTTATTGCAGTTTATCGCTATGAATCGTGAAAATATTAGAGTTAGTAATGATAAAAGTCATTTGAAAACTGGTTTGATGAGTTTTAGATGAGTTTGCTTCATGTTGTATTTTAAATATAACGATTGCTGTGCGTTTTAGCTCAGCGTGAGTTTTAACCATGCTGATAACGGTATGAGGTGAGGTTTGTTGAATGCTTACTTTAGATTGTGCTTTAAAAAATAGAGTCGTTTTGCCTTATAGCTTAAGTTTAGCTCAATGGGAGAGTATATGCGTAATACCTAAGCCAGCGACCTACTCGCTGGCTCTTTTTATAAGGGTTTATTAATTAGTAATATGGCTTCTTTGGCAGTGACAGGTTTTGATTTTAAAAAGCCTTGACCATAGTCGCACGCGGTGGATTGCAAAATAGTTAATTGTTCAACTGTTTCTATTCCTTCAGCTACAACTTCAAGTTTTAATGATTGCGCAAGTGATAAAATGGCTTCAACAAGTGGGTTAGTAGAATCCTGTAGATGGTCAATAAAGCTTTTATCTATTTTTAAAATATGAATAGGCAGTTGGTGCAAGTAGCCTAGTGCTGAATAACCTGTTCCAAAATCATCAAGACATAATTTTACTTTTAAAGGTGAAAGACCTTCAATTATTTGAGTGGCGAGTTCTAGATTTTCTATTAAGCCAGATTCGGTAATTTCTAAGCATAAAGAACCAAGAGGTAATTGGTACTTATTATAAATGGAATGTATTTGCGCTACAAAATCGAGGCATGCAAAGTGTCGTGACGATACATTAACGGTGACTTTTAAAAAGCGATGGCCTTGTTGGTGCCAATTTGAAATATGCTGGGCCGCCAAATCAAGTAAATGTAAATCAAGATTTATAATTTGCCCTGTAGTTTCAGCTATCGGTATAAAGTCATTAGGGGGTACAAACCCTTTTGTAGGGTGATGCCAACGAACAAGTGCTTCAAAGCCGATAACTTCACTGGTAGTAATGGTGAAAATTGGTTGAAAATAAAGTTCAAACTCGTTGTGTTCAATACCGTGTTGTAAGTCGTTTTCTATATCGGCATGGGTTTTAAGTTTTTTACGCATCGTGTTATTAAAAAACTTTACCTGACCACGTCCGGTTGACTTAGCTTCATACATAGCGGCATCGGCTTGTTGCAGTAATATATAAGCTTCGTCGTTTACGTTATCTGTATAGGCAACCCCAATACTCGTTGATGCTTGGAGTAAGTGGTTATCTATATTTAAAGGTTTTGATAATGCGTTTTTAATGCGGTTTAAAGCTTCATTAACTTGGTTTTTATGCGTGATGTTTTCCATAAAAATTGCAAATTCATCGCCGCCTAAACGTGCAAATGTATCCGTGCTTCGTACTGTACCTTTAATCAAGTCGCATATTTTTATAAGGAAGTGGTCCCCAACTTCATGCCCGAGCGAATCATTAATACTTTTAAAACGGTCAAAGTCTAGATACAACAGGGCATGGCTAGTACTCTTTTTAGCACGCGTTAAACGTAAAATAGCATGTTTTATACGTTCAATAAGTAGTGAGCGGTTAGCAAGGCCTGTAAGCCCGTCATGTAATGCTTTGTGCTCAAGTTCTTGGCGGGCTAATTGCCTATCAATTGCCATACTTATTTGGCGACTTACATACGTTAGAAGAGCACTATCGTGTTCGTTGTAATGCAGTGTTTTATCGTAGCTTTGTACAACGATAACCCCGCTTATACGATCACTTGTTTGAAATGGAACACCTAACCAAGACTCAGATTGCCGACCTACCATTTTAAAATCACCGTTATTAATGTGACTTTGAAAGGCATCTTTGTTAAGTAATAGGGTTTGCTCTGTTTTTAGAAGGTAATATGAAGCGGTATCTTTAAGTTGTTCTTTAGATATTTTTTGATGAGTTTTAGTGTTTATGCCTTCTTCGACTATGTAAACGAGGTCAAGTATATCTACTTTTTTGTCGTATAGAGCGATAAAAAAGTTATCGGCTCGAAGTAAGTTATTTATGATTGAATGCAAGGCTTTAAAAAATGTATCTAGGTCATTCGCTTTGTAAGTTAGGTTAGCTATTTGTAATAAGCTGTTTTCTAATTTTTGTGCATTGTTGAGTTGCTCAACTGTTTTTTGTAAGTTGTTTACTGTATTAACCTGGTTAATCTTGGCACTGAGTAAGTGAGCAACTGTTGTAAGAATTTCAAGGTGTGCATTGGTAAAATAACCTTTGATTGGGTGCTCACAATCAATAACACCTAAAACTTGTTCTTTATATATAAGGGGAACACATAGTTCTGATTGAGCAGGGCGTTCATCAGCGATATAACGGCTGTCTGTCGTTACATCGTTAATAATTACCGCTTTTCCGGTCGTTGCAACAGCGCCCGTTATACCTTCACTAAAACGTATTATTTTACGTTCCGCTTGATATTTGTCCCGCGCGTGTGCAATACCCATTGATGCAACTTGGTTTAATGTATTTGCATTATTGTCAGCTAGATATATGACACAATCAACAAACCCTAAGCGATTTACAACGTGTGTTGTAACATACTCAAACAATTCTTCTAATGTATCGAGTTGCAATAGACTAGATGAAAATTGATTAATGATACTTAGTTGATCAGTTTTTATCTCAAGCGCTCTAGTCGCATCAGTTTTATAAGACATAGGCAATTTATATTATTCTTGTTATTTTTAAATTCACAGTTAAGTTAACCTAATCTTGAGTTTTTGTACAAATTAAAGCGATGAGTGGTTTCAATACTCTGTAAAGTTTTAATATAGCGAGTTTTAATTAATCATAAATCATTACAATAAGCTAATAGCATTGAATTTGCTCATTGTGCTTTTAAATAGTACCTCAGTAATTTTATCCATATAAAAACTTTATTTTTAATAAAATCTTTACTCGAAAACATCATATGCCTATGATCGGATAAATTCAGCCGTGGAACAAAGTAATGACAAGTAATAATACAAACTCTGTAACAACCCTTACTATCACTCGCCCTGATGACTGGCATGTACATTTACGTGATGGTGACCAGTTAAAAGACACTGTACGGGATATTAGCAGGTACATGGGCCGCGCTATTGTTATGCCAAACCTTGTTCCGCCAGCAACGTGCACAGATACGGCATTGTCGTACAGAGAACGCATTATGTCTGCAAATCCACAAGGCAACTTTGAGCCATTAATGGTTTTGTATCTCACGGATAAAACTACACCAGATGAAATAATAAAAGCTAAAGCGACAGGTAAAATAGTAGCAGCTAAGCTTTACCCTGCTGGCGCTACCACTAATTCTGACTCGGGTGTTACATCAGTAAAAAATATTTATCCAGCTTTAAAGGCAATGCAAGAAGTAGGCATGTTGCTGTTAGTGCATGGGGAAGTGACAGATTCGTCGATTGATATTTTTGACCGTGAAAAAGTATTTCTGGATACAATTTTAGGAGATGTAGTAAATGACTTTCCTGAGCTTAAAATTGTACTCGAGCATATTACGACTAAAGATGCAGTAGAGTTTGTAGTTAATGCACCTAGCAATGTAGCGGCAACAATTACAGCGCATCACTTGCTTTATAACCGCAATCATATGTTAGCGGGTGGAATTCGCCCACATTATTACTGTTTGCCAATTCTCAAGCGTAACATTCACCAGCAAGCATTAATGGCTGCAGCAATAAGTGGAAATAAAAAATTCTTCTTAGGAACTGACTCTGCACCACATTATAAAGATAAAAAAGAAGCAGCTTGTGGGTGTGCTGGTGCATACACGGCTCATGCCGCTATTGAATTATATGCTGAAGCATTTGAGGATGCAGGAGCTTTGGACATGCTTGAAGGGTTTGCAAGCCACTTTGGCCCTGATTTTTACGAATTGCCGCGTAATACAGATACAATTACATTACAAAGAAAGCCATGGAAAGTACCTGCAAGTTATACATTGGGCGACTCTGAAGTTGTGCCTATAAAGGCTGAAAATACAATGGATTGGTCTGTCGAATAACCAATAATATATTTAAATCTAAAGCCGCTTAATTTTTAATGCGGCTTTTTTGTTTGTGCTTTTGATATTATTGAAGCGTAATTCGACGACAGGGTGGTTGTAGGTGGCTTTTGATCTCGCTTACAGCAATAAATATTACAATAATACTTATAGTTTTTTGCTTGTAAATTAGTCAGTTAAAGGCGATTTAAAACAAATTTATATTTTTAAGAAATAATTCCTAATTAATAGAGCGAAAAAAAATATAATGTGTTAACCTTACCTTGCTTTGAGTTTTTATGTATTGAATTTACGGATATTGTGCTGCGTTTAAGGTTACCGGTTAGGTTATTACTTGTTCCTGTACTGTACCTCCATATTTTTGAGCATTGACTCAGGGAGGATATTGCCATAATAATATGGCTGAATTTTAATTATTGACTTACAGGAAAATTTAGTATGTCGGTTACTGGTAAAGTAAAGTTTTTCAACGAAGCTAAAGGCTTTGGTTTCATTGAACAAGAAAATGGTCCTGACGTGTTTGTACATTTCAGCGCAATCACTGGTTCTGGTTTTCGCACTCTTAGCGAAGGTCAAGCAGTGACATTCAGCATCAAACAAGGTCAAAAAGGCCCTGAAGCTGAGAACGTAGAAGCAGCATAATTTATTATGTGAACTCTAGTTCATCTTGGTGAAGCAGGTTTCTGTTTCACCATAATTCCCTTCCTTAAATCTATTTATTTCATACCTCAAATTCTCCTTTTTTTAAACTTAAAAAACTACTCAAACATTCTATCTTTGCAAAGCTAAACAACTAATAATCTAACGGACAAAACAATCCTCTAATACTTTTAAAAACCATTCATAAGAATTTATTCAATGGGCCTGATACCAGCTTAAATAAAATCGATGCTCAATATCCATCCATGCAAATTCTGTTTTAAGCTTACTCTGTGTGACGAAGGCTACTCATTGATAAGGGCTTCTAGGTGCTTCTATTACTTTATTATGTGAACGTAAAGCTTCATTTATAGTGTATTACTAATAAAGTAGGATAACTCTTCATGATTAACTTAATCACTGAATTAACCTTAACGTTAAAATAGTATTAAAGAATACTTTAAAGCGGTAAATATAACCTGTTTAATTATCAAAAGCTTTTATGCTGCTAAAAGAAATGCATTGTTGAGTTTATTATTACTATTTATGGAAAAACACGTTTTAAAATAGTTTTAAAAGTAACGTATATAAAGCGTGAGTATCCGATATTAAATATTATCCAGTGTTGTTTTTTTGTGCGACAAATGGTTTGTTTTTTCAGATGAAGTGTAACTGAGGCGATAAAACACGATAAAATCGTGTAAAAAATAACTTTTGTTATATCAATTTATATTTTTTTTAGTTTTTTTTCAGTGCGAATTCAGCTTTAGCTAAATGTTGCAATAATGTTGTTTTATGTCAGTGCAATGCGAATAAATACACCCCTTAAAAGGCTTTAATAGAAATATTAAGAAAAAGCTTCGTTGCAATAATGTTAACTGTTGTGGGCTGGTACTTTCGTTTAAGCATTAACTTAGCTATTTATTTACTGAGATTAGTAAACATCAAGTTGACAGCGCTAATTGCATTTAGCATTATTGGAAGGTTGATATCTATTAAAAGATATCAGGGTTGTTCTCCTCGGAGGATAATTAAATTATAAAAGTAACATTACTTAATTGGTTGGGAACTATGTCTGTTAAAATCAGAAAGAGTCTTGTAGCAACTGCGTTGGTTGGCGCATTTGCATTTGCAAGCAGCAATGTGATTGCAGATCCTTTGAATGACGTGCAAAAAGCAGGTCAACAAATTCAAAAGGCTGCTGTTAAGTCTCAAACTAAAATTGACAATGTATATGGTCAAACTCAGGAGCTAATCGCTGAGTACCGTAGCGTTGTTGATGAGACTGAACTTATGAAAGTGTATAACGATCACGTGTCGCGCTTGGTTGATAGCCAAAACGCTTCAATTGAATCGTTTGATCGTCAAATCGCGACTATTGATAACACTAAACAAAACGTTGTGCCTTTGATGTATCGCATGATCGATACGCTTGAGCAATTCATCAAAGCGGACGTTCCATTTAATCTTGAAACGCGTTTAGGACGTGTTGAAAGACTACGTGAGATCATGGTTTCTGCGTCTGTAACGACGTCTGAAAAATTCCGTCAAGTACTTGAAGCTTACACTATTGAAACAGCATACAGCTCTCTTGTATCTGCTTCACAAGGTACTCTAGAAGTTGATGGTAAAAGCATTAACGTTGATATCGGTCAGTTAGGTCGTATCACTTACGTTGCTCAGTCTTTTGACTTGAAACATGCTTGGGTGTGGGATAACAACACTAAACAGTGGAAAGAATTAGGCGAAGAATACCTAAAACCTGTTAAAGAAGTTATTCGTATGGCGCGTAAGCAAGCGACATTAGAACTTGTTAAACTACCTATCTTTGGCGCGGAGTAATCAATAATGAAGAAACTATTTAAAGGTTTTGCTGTTGCAGCAGTACTAACTGTTTCTGCAGGTACCGCGCTTAATGCACATGCAAATACTGGAGCTCTAGATAAAATTCTTGAGCAAGTAAAGCAAGAGCGTATCTCTGAAGGTAAAATCAATAAGCAACGTGAGCAAGAGTTCTTATCAGAACGTGCTGACAAGCAAGCATTACTTAACAAAGCTAAAAGCCAACTTGCTTCTGAGAAGTCTCGTGGTGAAAGCTTAGCTAAGCAATATGCACAAAACGAAAATACACTAGCTGAAAAAGAAGCAGCTCTTCAAAGTGCCCAAGGTACTTTAGGTGAGATGTTTGGTGTTGTACGTCGTGCAGCTCAAGATGCTATCGGTTCTATCGAAGCGTCACTAGTTAGTGCTGAAAAACCAGGTCGTGCTGAAATCTTACGTTCGTTAGCAGCTGCTAAAGAACTTCCTACAGTTCGCGAACTTGAAGAACTTTGGATTTCACTTCAAACTGAAATGACAGAATCAGCTAAAGTTTCAACTTTTGAAACTGAAGTTGCTGGTCTTGACGGTAACCCGTCAATGAAAAAAGTAACACGTATTGGTAACTTTAACTTAGTTACAGACGATGGTTACTTAATTTATTCACCAGAGACTAAGTCTATCCAGCCTCTAGGTAAGCAACCAGACGGTTATATCTTAGACGGTATCACGGCTCTAGAAAATACATCACCAGATAACTACGCTGGTGTTTACATAGATCCGACTCGTGGTGCTATCTTACGTATCAACACTCAAAAAGCGACCCTTATGGAATACTTCCATCAAGGTGGCGTAGTTGGTTATATCATCACGGCTTTACTTGGCCTAGGTATGCTAATTACTCTAATCCGCTTTGTTGACCTTACACTTACTACTAGTAAGATTAAGAGCCAGCTTAAAAATGTTGCTACACCGAATACAAACAACCCACTGGGTCGTATTCTTAAAGTGTACCATGACAACAAGAACCAAGATGTTGAAAACCTTGAGCTTAAACTTGATGAAGCGATTCTACGTGAAACGCCACGCATTGAAGCTGGTATCAATATAATTAAGATTCTTGCTGCAATCGCACCGTTACTAGGTCTACTAGGTACAGTAATCGGTATGATCTTAACGTTCCAAACAATCACATTGTTCGGTACGGGTGATCCGAAGATCATGGCAGGTAACATCTCTCTAGCACTTGTAACTACAGCGCTAGGTCTAATTGCTGCATTACCACTAATTCTACTTCATGCTCTTGTAGCTGGTCGTAGTAAGTCGGTATTACACATCCTTGATGAGCAAAGCGCGGGTATCGTTGCTACTCACGCGGAGAAGGAGAAAGCCTAATGCTAGTCCTGATGGAGATATGGGAATCTATCAGGGATTTTGTTGGCACAGGCGGCCAGGTTTTATACGTGGTCGCGATAGCACTCTTTCTTATGTGGGTTTTAATGATTGAGCGCTATTGGTTCCTACTTGCAGAATTTCCTCGCACAGCGAAAGAAATTGTAGCAAAGTGGGATGCCCGCCAAGACACTACGTCTTGGTACGCACACAGAATCCGTGAAGCATGGATTTCTGAAGCGTCTGAAAAATTAGATCAGCGTATGTTGTTGATTAAGACATTAGTAGCTGTTTGTCCTTTAATAGGCTTACTTGGTACTGTTACTGGTATGATCTCGGTTTTTGAAACCATGGCCAACCAGGGTACGGGTAACGCACGTTTAATGGCATCAGGTATTTCAATGGCAACAATCCCAACAATGGCTGGAATGGTTGCGGCATTATCTGGAGTATTTTTTAGCTCACGTCTTGAGACAAAAGCTAAAATGGTGAAAGCCAAACTTATTGATAGTATGCCTCATCACTAGAGAGAGAATTAAATATGGCACGTAAACAACGTTTTCGTGAAGAAGAAGAAGCAGCGGTTGATATGACGCCAATGCTTGACATCGTATTTATCATGCTTATTTTCTTTATCGTAACTACATCGTTCGTTAAAGAGGCTGGTATCGAGGTCAATAAACCTAAAGCGGCTCAAGCTACTAAGCAAAAAAATGCTAACATTTTTATTGCTATTCGTAGTAACGGCGAGATCTGGATTGATAAACAGCAGGTTGATGTTGAACGTATTTCAGCAAAAATCGAAAGTTTATTAGCAGAACAACCTACTGAAGTTGTAATTTTGCAAGCTGATAAAGAAGCAAAACACGGCGTAGTGGTTAAAGTTATGGACCAGATTAAAGCGACGGGTGATAACCTGAGAATTTCAATAGCTGGAGATCAGTAATGATTCGTTTTCTGTTTTCACTGATTGCAGGTGGGGCAGTTACTTTCGGCTTGTTCTACTTCATGGCATTCCTCATCTCTGGTGGGGCTGACCGTAATACGGAACAAAAAGAGCAGATCATAGTCGAAATAATGACGAATCCGCCTGAATCTAAGGTGCAGGAGAGGAAGCGTGTACCGCCTCCTCCTCCGCCACCGCCAAAGCAGCCGCCTAAACCGCAGCCGCCACAGCCGGAAAATAATAATCCAAATCCTGGTGCTATGTCATTTAATATGGGAAGCATTGATGTTGGTAGTTCGGCAGGTGGACTAAGTGGTCCTGGTGCATTTGGACGAGATGGTGATGCGACACCTATCGTTCGTATAGAACCAAAATATCCAACGCAAGCAGCACGTGATGGTAAAGAAGGTTGGGTTCAACTTTCATTCACAATTGATGAGCTAGGTGGAGTAACTGACGTTGAAGTAATTGACGCAGAACCGAAACGTATCTTTGACCGTGAAGCTAAACGTGCACTGCGTAAGTGGAAGTACCGTCCTAAGATCATTGACGGAAAACCACAGAAACAACCAGGTTTACAAGTTCAATTAGACTTTAAACTTAACCAAGGCAACTAAGGAGGCGAGTAATGAGAAATTTTTCTAAAGTAACTGCTCTTGCAATTCTTATGTCTGTGTCGGGTGCTACTTTAAGTGCATCTGTTTTAGCAGCGCCGGATTACGCAAAGATTGAAGAGCGTAAAAAAGCAAAAACTAAAATCATGGGCGAGCGTACTGGTAAAAAAGTAATTAAAGCATTTGATTTGTACAACGAAGAAAAAGTTGATGAAGCAATTGTTTTGCTTAGAGAAATCGAGCCTTCGAATGACTTTGATAAAGCGACCGTAAATCGTTACTTAGGTAGCATGTACGCTCAAAAAGAAAAGTATGACGAAGCGATCAAGTACTCTAAGCAAGCCGTTGCACCTGATGTTTTAAACTTTGCTGATCAAGAACAAACTCTTAAGTTGTTAGGTGACTTATACGCTGGTACAGAAAAGTTCCAAGAAGCTAAAAAAGCATATGTAGCTTGGATGGACTTTACCGGTGAAGAGGACCCTACGGTTTATACACGTATTGCTCAAGCTAACTATCAGTTAGAGCAATACCGTGATGTTTTTGAACCAGCAGATAAGGCAATAAAACTTCAAAAAGAGCCTAACAAAGGCCCTTACCAATTAAAACTTGGCGCATACTTTGAGCTTAAAGATTATGCAAACATGGTGAAAATTGGCGAAGAAATTGTTCGTGTATGGCCTGATGATAAAAAAGCTTGGGTTAGCTTAGGTAAGTATTACCTACAAACTGAAGATTATTCTAAAGGTTTAGCAACTATGGAAGTTGCATACAAGAATGGTTACTTTGAAAATGAAGTTGAGTATAAAGTCTTATCTAACTTTTACTCTCTAAATGAGATCCCTTATAAAGCAGCTGTAACGCTAGAAAAGGCCATTAAGAGTGAAAAAGTAGAACGTACAAAGCAGAATGTTAGCGCGATTGCGAGTAATTACCATCGTTCTAAAGATTTAGAAAAAGCTGCTAAGTACTACGAAGATGCTGCTAAATTTGATGACGACGCTGAGCTTTACCGCAAAGCAGGTTCATTACTTTTACAATCTGAAAAATTCAGTGCTGCTATTGTTCGCTTGAACAAAGCATTAGAGCTTGGCTCTGACAAAAAAGGCACAATTTATTCAGATTTAGCTGAAGCGTATTACTACCAAGGTAAGTATAAGCAAGCATATGCTGCAATTACTAAAGCTATGGATGACCCTCGCACACGTAAGTTTGCAAAAGGTTGGTCTACATATATTAAAGATAAAGCCGCTCGCAACGGTGTTAAAATTTAATTTTAATTAGCTTAAGCAACTTATAAAAAGCCCCTCTGGGGCTTTTTTTATTGGAACTACTATGTATAAAAAGCTCTTTTTATCATCACTACTGTGCCTATTTTTAGCTGCATGTTCAAAGCAGCCTCAACCTTATGAGTCGTTTGAGGACGCACAAGTCGCTTTAAAAGCTTTAAACATGGCGCTTGTACAAACAGGTGCTACTAAAGGCAATAACATTGAAAAAGATCAATTGGTTTTCTCTGATGCTTACTTAACAAAACGCCATACTATTTATCAGAGCCTAATGGGTATGGAGCTTAATCTAAATCAAATTGCGCAAATAAACTATTTGGTAATTGCAGAGCGTTTCCCTGAACGCTACTTTAATTGGCCAGCACAAGTAAATGTTTTAGAAAACATGCTCGCTTTTGAAGGCTCAAAAAACACACCGGATAATGTTATTACTTGGCTCAAGTTAACCCAAGATACCCTAGACAGTGCTCAACAAAGCAATTTAAAGCTGAACAAGGTTGAACTTACATTGTTACAAAGCTATGTATTAAGTGCGATAGCAAGTAACGATGTTCAACCAGCGCTTAAAAGCCATATAAGAGCTTTTAGCGATTATTTAGCTAGTTATAAGCCAAGAGGAAGTGTGGGTCTAAGAGGTCTGCCAAATGGCACTCAGTGGTATCAGAGCAAACTTAATTACTTTAGTGGCGAAGTACATTCACCGTTAGAATGGGTTACTCTTTTAAACGAAAAAATAAAAGTATTAGATCGTGTTGCATTCGACAGTAAGCTGCCAACTTCTCACCAAAAATCGTTTTTAGTTCAGTATTTATCTGATGAAAAATTAATAGAAGGCTTAGATTGGCAGGCTAACTATCAAGACTTACCTGCAATGGCGAGCGCTATGGATATGTCTAATAAAGATAAAACATTGATGCTTGCGATGATGGAATCAGATATAGGTATTCACTACCATGCGTGGACTTTGCCTCAAGCAAAGGTAAACCTTATAAAGCGCCTACAAATGAGTCCAGAAGAGGCCCAGTACTTGGTTGAAGATATAATTCTCTACCCAGGGCAATCATTTAGCTTTATACAACACATTATATAATGATTTGAAAGTGCGCTTATTGTGCGCACTTTGTACACCGTTGAGTTGCGGGGTCTAGTTCAAGTGACTTAGCTGATATTTTTTCTTCACAATCACAGCAGTAGCCATACTGGCCAATTTCTATTTGACTTAGTGCGGCTTCTAGTTTGGTCATGCGACTGATTAAAAGTGCATACTCAGGGCCTAACTTCTCTGCGGCGCAGTCTAACCATTCATTATTTGCTGTATCAGCTAAAATTTGTATTAAATGGTGATGTGCAGGGTAAGCTGATTTAGAAAGCATGGTTAATATATTTAATTTAACTTGTGCTATTTCATCGTTAAGTCTTTTTTGATGATGCATTATCAGTACAACCTTATTAAATGGGCTTTACGTTATTCTGATATTATCTAGAGTCTTTAAGTTAGTCGTTATGATTTGAATCAAGTTGAGGTGCTTTGGCATATTTATTTAATACGCTCGCCACATCTTCTTTACTTTTTAAACGTCTGATTTCATCAAACAAATCGATAGCTTGCGGGTACTGGCGTTTTAGATAACCAAGCCATTGTTTAGTACGTGAAGCAAAGTATTTTTCATCCTTCGCGGGGTCTTGATGAATAGCTGAGTGAATTAAGTGATAAATAATATGCTCCCACTCAAGGCTATCATATTGCTCATTATTTACATGAGCTTTAATTTTTTTTGCTAAATCAGGGTGCGAAAGGGCGCCACGACCAAGCATTAAATCAGTGCACCCACTTCGTTTTTGACAAAGCATTGCGTCCTCTACTTGCCAAATTTCACCATTGGCAACAACGGCAATATTCTTACCTTTTATTATTGGTGGAATTTTTTCCCAATAAGCTGGCGGGTTATAACCATCTCGTTTGGTTCTGGCGTGAATAGCTACACTATTTGCACCTGCACTTACCACAGCATCAACAATTTCTTGGCTGTTACTGTCATCATCAAAGCCTAAGCGAATTTTTGCACTTACTTCATGTTTATCATCTACAGCATCTCGGACTGCTTTAATAATCGTATACATATGGTCAGGGTCTTTAAGCAGTACAGCCCCCCCTCGGCTACGATTAACTGTTTTTGCTGGGCAACCAAAATTTAGGTCGACCCCATGGGACCCTAATGCGATTGCTCTTATTGCATTTTCGGCTAACGGATTTGCTTCTTGACCGAGTAATTGAACACGCACAGGAGTACCTGCTCGTGTAAATCCATTATTATGTAGTTCAGGGCAAAATCGATGAAAAACTTTGTCAGGTAAGCATGTATCAACCACTCTTACAAACTCTGTAACGCACAAATCGAACCCACCAATGTCTGTGAGTAATTGGCGCATTTTAAAATCAACGACACCTTCCATAGGTGCTAAAACAAGTTTCATAAAGAGATTAATTTTGATAAAAAACTGGAGGCATAGTTTACCTGTAAATCACACATTGATAAATCTGTAATTACCGCCCATATTTGATGTATAAATTGCAAAAGTAAATATTATGAAAATAAATGAAAGTTTTTATTTTTGTACGGGTCTACTTAAGCATACAAGCAATTTAAAAATACATTTTTATTGCTGAGATTTACAATCCTTGATTAAAGAGAGTCATAAAATGAATACAGTTAAAAAAAATACAATCGCGTTAACTTTAGGTGCAGTAGTAGTTGGCTCTGCAAGTTTTGTATCTGCAGATGTACAAGCTAACCCATTTGAGTTTCAACAACTAGTAACAGGTTACCAATTAGATGCTGCAGAAGGTAAGTGCGGTGAAGGCAAATGTGGCGGTGACGCAAAAGATAAAAAAGAAGGTAAATGCGGCGAAGGCAAATGTGGTGGCGACGCAAAAGATAAAAAAGAAGGTAAATGCGGCGAAGGTAAGTGTGGCGGCGATGCAAAAGACGCAAAAGCTAAAACAGAAGGCAAATGTGGTGAAGGTAAATGTGGCGGCGACGCTAAAAAAACTAAAAAAGAAGGTAAGTGCGGCGAAGGTAAATGTGGTGGCCGTTAATATCTTATTCTAAATAAGTTATGCTAAAAGGGCCCTAAGGCCCTTTTTTGTTAAGTTAGAGGTAGTTATGATACAAACTCAAAGTAAAGATTTTGGGATGGTGGGCCTTGGCCTACGACGAGAAATGCTTGATGAGCTGCTTGAGCATGTACCTAATCAAGTAGACTTTTTAGAAGTTGCGCCAGAGAACTGGTTAAAACTGGGTGGACGCTTTAAAAAGCAATTTAAAACATTAACCGATGCTAATAATTTTGTGTGTCATGGATTATCACTGTCTATCGGTTCTCCCGAACCTCTTGATGTTGAATTTGTTAAGTCTTTAAAAGTGTTTTTTGAAGAGCACAATATAAAAATTTTTAGTGAGCACTTAAGTTACTGCTCCGGTACAGGGCATATGTATGACTTAATGCCCATTCCATTTACACAAGATGCCATAGCACATGTTGTACCTCGCATTAAACAAGTTCAAGACATACTAGAGCAGCAAATTGCGATAGAAAATGTTTCCTATTATGGTGCTCCTGGACAGCAATTATCAGAGCTTGAATTTACGAATATTATTTTAGAGCAAGCTGACTGCAAGCTTTTACTTGATGTGAATAACATTTATGTTAATTCGATAAATCATGGCTACAACGCGCAAGCATTTTTAACTGGGTTACCCTCTAATCGTATAGCCTATGGGCATGTTGCTGGCCATTATAATGAGGCTGATGACTTAATTGTTGATACACATGGCGCTGATGTGATTGATCCTGTTTGGGAGCTACTCGATAAAGCATACGAAGTGCATGGCGTATTTCCAACCTTGCTTGAGCGCGATTTTAATATTCCTACCATGAATGTTTTAACCAAAGAGTTAGATATAATTCATGATCTACAAGCTAAACACTTTGATTCAACTGTTTCAAAACAACGAGCTTAATATAAGCCTTTATCAACATTAAAAGAGTGCCTAGTTATGAGCTTTATTGAAATACAAAACGAATTTATGGCGCATATTCGCGAGCCTCAAAAAAATAAAAAGCCCAGCGGTATCGAAGACAGGCGTATGGCTATTTATCGCGACCTATTTTTTAATAACATTGAAGGTTTTATATCATCAGGTTTTCCGGTATTAAAAACGTTATATACCCAGAAGCAATGGCAAGCCCTCGTACGCCAGTTTTTTAGCGAATATGATTGTCATTCGCCGTACTTTTTAGACATAGCAGGGGAGTTTATTAATTACTTATCAAGTGATTATAAAATGAAAAAATACGATCCCGTGTTTATGCTTGAGCTTGCCCATTATGAATGGGTAGAGCTAGATGTATCCATTGCACACGAAGATGAGCAAGAGAAAAAATTACAAACAACAGCGCTCACTAGTTCAGCTTTATATTTATCGAAAACGGCAAGAAATTTAAGTTATCAATTTCCGGTTCAAAATATTAGCAATCGCTTTAAACAAAAAGAGCCATCACCTCAGCCTAATTATTTTGTTGTATATAGAGACGAAAATGACGACGTTCAATTTCTGGCTACGAATGCGATGACAGCTTTGCTATTGTCAATCATAGAGGCAAGCGAAGGCGCGACATTTGACAACGTCTGCCAACAGGTATTAGCTCATGCACCACAATTTAATGCAGAGCAAATTGCTCAAGGTGCACTGGTTACTCTTAATGCTATGGTTGAACGTGGAGTGATTGTGACAAAAAATCAAGGCTAAGGTCTTTATTGATGATTTTACATCGTCTATTATGGCAGCCTTATTTGCCGTGCTTAATAAAAGGTTGTACCAATGTCAGATGATAAAGACTTTAAAGATCCGTTCAACGCTACTTACTTTCTTGCTTTTTTAGCTGTATTTGCAGGGATTGGTTGTTTAAATGCAATATTAGGCTGGATCACTAGCTTAACGTAAAATGTATAGCGTTTATTAAGGCTGTTGCTAACTTCAGCCTTGAACCACTTTATTTTAATTACCCCGTCCATATTTAATACTTCTTTTATAATAACGCCAAACTCGCAATTAAAGGTTAGTTAAGGTTATAATCACCTGCTTTGTAATATAAACAATTGAGCAGTTAAAATTATGACTCAAGTAACACCAGCAATTATCAAAAACAGCATAACTACAATTGCTGATTATCCAAAAGCGGGCATTATGTTTCGCGATGTAACCACTTTAATGGCAAATCCAGAAGCCTTTAAAGCAACTATTGACGCGTTTATCGCAGAATATAAAGATCAGGGCTTTACTAAAATCATAGGCACAGAATCACGTGGTTTTATTTTTGGTGCGCCATTGTCTTATGCGTTAGGCATTCCGTTTATTCCAGTACGTAAACCAGGTAAGTTACCACGCGAAGTTATTCGCCAAGATTACTTACTTGAGTACGGTGAAGACACGCTAGAACTGCATGTAGATGCAATTGTACCTGGCGACAAAGTATTACTAGTTGATGACTTATTAGCAACTGGTGGCACAATTGAAGCCACTGCTAAGTTAGTTAATAAACTAGGTGGCGAAGCCACAGATGCAGCATTTGTTGTATCACTACCAGAACTTGGTGGCGAGCAGCGCATCAAAAAAATGGGTATTAAAATCCTAAAATTGGTTGAATTCGAAGGCGAGTAATCGATGAGTTATCAGGTTCTAGCGAGAAAATGGCGTCCTCAAACCTTTCATGAATTGGTTGGGCAGTCTCATGTTAAGCAAGCGCTTGTAAATGCGCTTACGCAAAATAGACTGCATCACGCTTATTTATTCACTGGAACCCGCGGTGTAGGTAAAACCACCATTGCACGTATTTTTGCTAAAAGCTTAAATTGCGATGAAGGTATATCTGCAAATCCGTGTGGACAATGTAGCAGCTGTTTGGATATAGAAGCAGGGCGCTACATTGACCTACTCGAAATAGATGCGGCTTCTCGTACAAAAGTAGAAGACACTCGCGAAATACTTGATAATGTTCAATATGCACCAACGCGTGGACGTTATAAAGTATACCTAATCGATGAAGTTCACATGCTTTCTAAGCACAGCTTTAATGCGCTTTTAAAAACGCTTGAAGAGCCACCAGAGCATGTGAAATTTTTATTGGCGACCACCGATCCTCAAAAATTACCAGTTACTATTTTATCTCGCTGTCTACAATTTAACTTAAATGCCTTGTCGCAAAGTGAAATTAAAACACAGCTTGAACACGTACTTACTCAAGAGCAGCTTAGCTTTGATAACGATGCACTTAGCATTATTTCAAAAGCCGCTGATGGCAGTATGCGTGATGCACTTAGCTTAACCGACCAAGCTATTGCGCAAACAAATGGTGATATTAATAATCAAGCAGTACAAACAATGCTTGGTTTAATGGATACTCATTATAGCCAAAGCTTGCTTGCAGCATTACTTGCACAAGATGGCGCTGCGCTAATGGATGAGATTGCGCAGGTGGCAAGTCGTAATCCTAATTATGTGGCATTGCTTGATGATTTAATTGCACTTACACATTTAACACAACTAGCCCAGTTAGTGCCTGAAGCGGCAGGGCTAGATGAAAAAAATGTAGATTATATTGCTCATGTTGCACAACATACGAGCCCACAACAAATTCAAATTTATTATCAGTTACTGTTAAATGGTAAAAAAGATTTACAATGGGCACCAGAGCCTCGCTTAGGTTTTGAAATGATTATGCTAAGATTATTAGCATTTAAGCCTACAGACGCACAACAAACTGTACACACAGCAAACGAAGAGCCGGCCCCAAATAAACAAGGCCGCGCAAATGCACTGCGAGATATATTAAATAAAAATAAAACATCGCAAAACACCGTCGCTGGCCAAAGTAGTACTCCAGTAAATAATACTAAGCCAGTTAGCAATGCAGAGCAGCCTAAAGCCGTCGAGATAGAGCCTTCAGCTAATGCAGCCGCTCAGTCATCAAATAATGAAGTCGTGCAAAGTAATAATGAGCCTGCCCAAGTTGCAGTAGAGCAACCGGTTCAACAAAGTGAAAACGCTTCAAAGCAACAGGCTTTAGCTAAAGAGCAACCACAAACCAATGTTGTTTCAGATGCTCAAGCCCAGCGACAAAGTGAAGATGAAGCTTATATGCTCCATAGTGATGCTGAACAAACGCTGGCCTCGCAATTTGACGATATAATGAGTAGCGCTGTAGATCAGGGTTTTAACCCTGCACCTACTGCAAACTCAGAACCTCAATCAGAGCCCTTAACAAATCACAATGCAAGTACGCCAATAGCTGAACAAGAAGCGCAGGCGCAATCTGCCATTGCTCGTATTTTACGTGATAGAAACATATCCGGTGCGGGTAGGTTATCAAGCAAGAGTACAAGCACCTCTGCAAATAATGTAGCAGCGCAGCCAAACAAAGCACCCGCTAAAAAGCCTGAACACCAGCAAAGAATGCCTAAAGCTCAAAGTGTTCACCAAGATAGTACCGCTGAAAATATAAACGAGCTCAACAGCGTTACAAGCGTAGCACCTAGCGATCCCCCACCTTGGGTAAATGATAGTGCAGGTGCAAGTGAAAAAAAGCATGAGCTCCCACTAACAGGGAGCGAAAGCCAGGCACATGGTCACGCTAATACAAAACCAGCACGAAAAATTGATTTTAAAGAAAAGCATCAACCAATTACCGAAAATCTAGCGCCAGAGCTACTTGAGCAAATAAACCCTCAAAAAGTACCTGAAGCAGCGCCCGAGGAAATTAGCATTCCCGTGCCTGATGATTTTCAAAGTCCAATTAGTGAAATTAGATTTGCACATCAACAAGATGAATGGGCTTATTTAATTAAACGTATGGGACTGGGTGGTCGTATGCGCCAATTTGCGTTGCATTCAATATTTACCAAGCAAGGCAACAGCTTACATATAGACGTTGATGAATCACAAAAGCATTTAGATACACCGATGCTTCGCCAAAGATTAGATGCCGCATTGTCGAGTATTTATGAGCATAACGTGTCGTTAAGTATTAATTTTGCTAAGGGAGTTATTGATTCTCCTTATCTTATTCAGCAAAAAATAGATGCAGGACGTCAACAACAAGCAATCGATGTGATCACATCGGATGAAAACATAGTACAATTTCAGCAAGTATTTAGCGCCGAAATTGACGAAAACAGTATTCAGGCATTGTAATTACTTACAATCGCCCTTATGTTCATGTTAATTAATGTATTAAAAGAAAGAGAGAAAGTTATGTTTAAAGGTGGAATGGGCAACATGATGAAGCAAGCGCAGCAAATGCAAGATCGCATGCAAAAAGCCCAAGACGAAATCGCAACTCTTGAAGTTGTTGGTGAAGCCGGTGCAGGTTTAGTTAAAGTAACTATGCTTGGTAACCACAATGTACGTCGTGTTCAGCTTGATGAAAGCTTGATGGAAGACGACAAAGACATGATTGAAGACTTACTTGCAGCAGCATGTAACGATGCTGTTCGCCGTGTTGCAGAAGAAACACAAGAGCGTATGGGTAAAGTAACTGGCGGTATGCAATTACCACCAGGTATGAAAATGCCGTTTTAAGTCAATAATGCAACTTTCAGATAGTTTAAATCAGCTTATAGAAGCACTGCGCTGTCAACCTGGCATTGGTCCAAAGTCAGCGCAACGTATTGCTTTTCACCTGCTTGAGCGCGACCGAAAGGGAGGCACTCAGCTGGGCAATGCACTCACTAAAGCAATGACCGCCATAGGGCACTGTCAGTCTTGTCGTACTTTTTGCGAACAAGCTCAGTGCGATATTTGTTTAAGTACAAAACGCCAAGACAGCGGCATATTATGTGTTGTTGAATCGCCTACTGATGTGCTTGCCATTGAGCAAACGGGTCAGTACTTAGGGCTATACTTTGTTTTAATGGGTCATTTATCGCCAATAGACGGTATTGGTCCTAAAGAGATTGGCTTAGATGTTTTAGAGCAAAAGCTTGCTCAAGGCGATATTAATGAGGTTATTTTAGCGACTAACCCTACGGTTGAAGGCGATACTACCGCACATTATATTGCTCAGCTTTGTCATAAATACAAAGTAGGCGCTTCACGTATTGCCCATGGTATTCCTGTGGGAGGTGAGCTTGATTTAGTAGATGGTAGAACACTTATGCATGCCTTTAGCGGCAGGCGCCTAGTTACTCAAGACTAACTCTAAGTCACTATTTGAAAACAAATTACAAAAGCCTACATGATTAAATCATGTAGGCTTTTTCGTTTTTAAGGTAAGCTTAAAAACAATCTAATTTATTTTTGGGCTATGTCTCTAATTAGTAAGGAATACAATGAAAGATAACCAATCCTATCAAGGTGCATTACTCGGTAGTAAGCGTTTTTTACCGCTTTTTATTACGCAGTTTTTCTCAGCGATAAACGATAACGTGTATAAGCAATCAGTGCTTATTCTATTAATATTTCAGGCTGCAACGCTTGCAGATGGCGCACTTTATTCAAATATTGCTGCTGGGTTATTTATTCTTCCGTTCTTTTTATTTTCAGGGATGGCAGGGCAGCTTGCAGAAAAAACAGAAAAATCAAAATTGATTAGAATCGTAAAACTATGTGAAATCCCTATTATGGTTGTTGGGGCAGTTTCTATTTTAACGCAGTATGTGTGGCTAATGTTAGCCACCGTATTTTTAATGGGCGTGCAAAGTGCGTTTTTTGGTCCATTAAAATATTCTATTTTACCGCAGCACGTAGCACCTAATGAATTAACAAAAGCAAATGGCTTGGTTGAATCAGGCACGTTTGTGGCGATACTAATGGGTACAATTTTTGGCACTTATTATATTACTCAATCAGTAGGGCCTACGCTTATAAGTATTGCCGTATTAGTCTTGGCCGTGATGGGTTATGTGAGCAGTCGCTTTATACCCACTAGTGAAGCAAACGAGCCTAACTTAAAATTTACCTATAATATATTCTCATCGACAAAAAACGTATTTTCAGCACTTAATTCGCAAACAGAATCGGTTGGTAAATCAGTCCTTGGGATCAGTTGGTTTTGGTTAATTGGCGCCATCGTTTTAACGTCCCTACCAAATTATGTAAAACACACAATGGGCGGCGATGAACTGGTTGTAACTAGCGCACTTGTTGTGTTTTCACTAAGTATTGCTATTGGTTCGTTACTGTGTGAAAAGCTTTCTCGCTCTCGAATAGAATTAGGAATTGTGCCTTTTGGCGCTATCTTAATTACCTTGTTTTTATACTTACTGAGCCAAGAGCCAGCCATTAGCTCTTATTTACCTCAACACCCTGCGTTATTGACGCTTCAGGAGCTATTAAAAACAGGCGATATGGTGTGGCACTTTGTTTGGATGGCAGGCATTGGTATTGGCTCTGGTTTTTACACTGTACCGCTGTATGCGCTTATTCAACAGCGTACTGAAGAGTCGAGTCGCTCACGAGTTATAGCGGCTAACAATGTATTAAATGCACTGTTTATGGTGGGCAGTGCTGTTTTAAGTATTGTAACGCTGTCTGTTTTTCAGTGGAGTATTTCAGAGTTGCTACTGTTACTTGCTGGGCTAAACTTGCTTATCTCTGTTTATATTTATACCAAAGTACCAGAGTTCTTTTTACGATTTATTATATATATTTTAGCTATTTGTATGTACAGAGTGCGTACAAAAGGTGAAAGTAATATACCTGATGCAGGCGCTGCGGTTGTCGTGTGTAATCATGTCAGCTTTGTTGATTGGATGTTTATTTTAGCCGCATCACCAAGGCCTATCCGGTTTATGGTATTTGCCCCTATTTATTATTCGCCGGCCCTACATTGGTTATTTAAAATGGCTAAGGCTATTCCCATTAACAGTGAAAAAACCAATCCAGAAGCGTTTAAAAAAGCCTTTGACGAAGTAGCTGCTACGCTTAATAAAGGCGAACTTGTTGGTATTTTCCCTGAAGGAAAACTAACCAGTGACGGCTCAGTGGATATTTTTCGCCGTGGAATCGAGCGCATTATTGAGCGCTCACCTGTGCCCGTTATTCCTGTGCACTTAGGGGGGTTATGGGGCAGCATGTTTAGTCGTAAAGCTAAATGGCAATTGCCTCGATTTAAATGGTCTTTGGTGTCGGTTGCAGTCGGTGCCCCGATTGCTGCTGATAAAGTAGTAGCAGATGATTTACGTGAAAAAGTATTGGCTTTAAAAGCGCTTCATTCAAAAGATAGTGACTAATTTAATGATTAACTTAATGGCTAACTCAACATCGCAAACACCTTCAGAACAACCCATTATAGTTGATGATTTTGTAGCCCCTAAGTGCGACGGGTTTATTGAAATATTATATCAAGATGACGATATTTTACTGATCAATAAACCCAGTGGACTATTAAGCTTATCAGGTAAAAATCCGCTTAATTGGGACTCAGTGCATTACCGCTTAGTAAATGGTCAAAAGGGCTTAACAGCTGCATTTGCAGAGGCTAAGTTACCGCATCGGCTAGATTTGGGCACATCGGGCATTATGATTGTTGGGTTAAACGCGATTGCGTCAAAGCACCTTAATAAGCAATTTCAAGCGCGTACTATTCAAAAGCGTTATGTAGCCATGTTAGAGGGATGCTTGGCTGTTGATGAAGGGCAAATTACTGCGCCAATTGCAAAAGATAAACTGCTTTTTCCGCGTGTTAAAATTTGCCAATCGACAGGTAAAACAGCGCTGAGTGAATATAAAGTACTTGAGCGGCTCACGCAGCCGTGCAGAACCTTAGTGCAATTTACACCTATTACTGGGCGTACCCATCAATTACGAATACACAGCCAGTTTATAGGGCACCCAATTTTAGGCTGTGATTTATATAAAAGTGCGCAAAGTGAATATATGGCAGGGCGGTTACAATTACATGCCAGCGATTTATATTTTGAACATCCAACAACAGGTGAAAAGATTCATATTAATTGTCTGCATTCGTTTTAAACAAATTAATGGTTCTTTGTTTTCGTTTCACCTTTTTTAAATTTTTCCCTTGAAGTTCTAACACCTCACCCCATATTAAGTGCATAACGCAGACACTTTGCAAATTGGAGATATATAAATGACTGCAGCACAAAAAGAAACATTAGGCTTTCAAACAGAAGTAAAACAATTATTAAACTTAATGATTCATTCTCTTTATTCTAATAAAGAAATATTTTTACGTGAGCTTGTGTCAAATGCATCAGACGCAGCAGACAAGTTACGCTTTTTAGCATTATCTCAAGGTGACCTTTACCAAGGTGATGCCGATTTACGTGTTCGTATTAGTGCAGATAAAGAAGCAAATACAATTACCATTTCAGATAATGGTATTGGTATGACGCGCGATGAAATCATTAGCTCATTAGGTACTATTGCAAAGTCGGGTACTGCTGAGTTTTTCAAAAACTTAACGGGTGATCAAAGTAAAGATTCACAGTTAATTGGTCAATTTGGTGTAGGTTTTTACTCTGCATTTATTGTTGCTGATTTAGTAACTGTTCGTACACGCAAAGCTGGTGAAACAACCGCTTATGAGTGGGAATCTCAAGGTGAAGGCGAATACACACTTCAAGAAATTGAAAAAGAAGGCCGTGGTACCGACATTATTTTACATCTTCGCGATGAAGAAAAAGAATTTGCTGATGACTGGCGCCTACGTAGTATCGTTACTAAATATTCTGATCACATCTCAACGCCAGTACAAATGTTTAAAGCAGAAGTGCCAGAATCTGAAGGTGAAGACGGCGAAAAAATTCCAGCAGTACCAGGTGAGTGGGAAAGCATTAACCGCGCGACTGCATTGTGGACACGCGATAAATCAGAGCTTTCTGATGATGAATACAAAGAGTTTTACAAGCATGTAAGCCATGATTGGGAAGAGCCACTTAGCTGGGCACATAATAAGGTTGAAGGTAAAACTGAATACACTAGCCTTTTATATATTCCTAAAAAAGCACCTTTCGACTTATGGAACCGTGAACGTCAAAGTGGTTTAAAACTTTACGTACAACGTGTGTTTGTAATGGATGATGCTGAGCAATTCATGCCAAGCTACCTTCGCTTTGTAAAAGGCTTACTAGATTCAAACGATTTACCACTGAACGTATCTCGTGAAATTCTACAAGACAACAAAGTAACGCAAGCTATTCGTAAAGGGTGTACATCGCGTATTATTAAAATGCTTGAGCGTATGGCTAAAAACAAAGCTGACGATTACCAAGTATTTTGGAATGAGTTTGGTCAAGTAATGAAAGAAGGCCCAGCTGAAGATGCTGCCAATAAAGAAGCTATTTGTAAGCTACTTCGTTTTTCTTCGACACACACTGATTCACAAACACAAGATGTGTCGCTTGAGCAATATGTTGAACGCATGAACGAAGGCCAAGACAAAATTTACTACGTAGTAGCTGATACATTCACCGCTGCGAAAAACTCACCGCATTTAGAGATTTTCCGCAAAAAAGGCATTGAAGTATTACTACTAAGTGACCGTGTTGACGAGTGGATGATGAGTCACCTAACTGAATTTGCTGATAAGCAACTACAGTCGATCACACGTGGTGACTTAGATTTAGGTAAGCTTGACGACGAAGAAACTAAAAAAGCGCAAGAAGAGTCTGAAAAAGAAATGGCTGGCCTTGTTGAACGTATTAAAACAGCACTAGGTGATGACGTTAAAGAAGTGCGCTTTACGCACCGCTTAACAGATTCTCCAGCATGTGTTGTAAGCGACGACAACGACATGAGCTCACAAATGCAAAAGCTAATGGAGTCTGTTGGTCAAGCAGCCCCTGAAGCAAAACCTGTGTTTGAGCTAAACCCAGAGCATCAACTTGTTAAGCACTTAAATGACGAACAAGATGAAGATAAGTTTGCGCAGTGGTCACACGTTTTACTAGATCAAGCGCTACTTGCAGAACGCGGTACACTTAAAGATCCAACAGGATTTGTTACTCGCTTAAATAAATTGATGCTTGAACTAAGTAAATAAGCAAATAGCTATTTACTCAGTTAATAAAGTATAATTTATGTACTTTAAATAAAAGGGAACGTGTGTTCCCTTTTTTAATGCCCTGTAAACACCCCAACGGCTCATCAATTAGTATAAGTTGCTTGAGTATCGGCGGCGCTTGTGGAAGAATTCAGGCTTTAAAATAAATATCCATACTAGGGGACAATAATATGCGCATTATTCTTTTGGGCGCGCCGGGTGCAGGTAAAGGTACTCAAGCTCAGTTTTTAATGGACAAATACGGTATTCCACAAATTTCTACTGGCGATATGTTACGTGCGGCAATTAAAGAAGGCACGCCACTGGGTCTAGAAGCAAAAAAAGTAATGGATGCTGGTCAACTAATTTCTGACGATATTATTATTGGTTTAGTTAAAGAGCGTATTACTAAAGCGGATTGTGAGAAAGGTTTTTTACTTGATGGCTTCCCGCGTACAATCCCGCAAGCGGATGCAATGAAAGAAAATGGCGTAGTGGTTGATCACGTTATTGAATTTGACGTGGCTGATGAAGTCATTGTTGAGCGTATGGGCGGACGTCGCGTTCATCCTGGTTCTGGTCGTGTTTACCACGTTGTTTATAATCCACCAAAAGTGGAAGGTAAAGACAACGAAACTGGCGAAGACTTAATTGTTCGCGCTGATGATACTGAAGAAACAGTACGTAAACGTTTAGGTATTTACCACGAGCAAACTATGCCATTGGTTGATTACTATCAAGCAGAAGCGGCTGCTGGTAATACTCAATACCACAAACTAGATGGTACACAAGCTGTTGAAGCTGTAAGTTCACAACTTGGTGAGCTTTTAGGTTAATTATAAAAGCACATTAAAAAACCGCCAATTGGCGGTTTTTTGTTTTAAGGTTGTTTAGCATTGCTTAATCAGTGCTATTTAATCGGCTTTACAGCGTTTCAAGTTTCTCAATTACGCTGTTGTATTCTGGTTCAGTTGAAAGGCTACTAACTAATTGTTTATAAATGACGTTATGGCTTTCATCTAAAATAAATACAGTTCGCGTTAATAAGCCCATATCTTTAATTATCAATCCGTATTTTTGGCCAAAATCGCGCCAAACAGAATCTGATAACGTAGTGATTTTATCGATATTTTCAGCTTTGCAAAAACGCTTTTGAGCAAATGGTAAATCAGCACTAATTGTTAGCATTACAACACTTGGAAATTGCGAGGCTACTTTTTCATTAAAATGCTTAGTTTGCAGGCTACAAATACCTGTATCAAGACTTGGCACTACACTTATTAATACAGCTTGGCCTTTATAATCCTCAAGTGTCACTGGAATAAAGTTGTCATCAACAACTTTAAAGTTTGGCGCACTATCTCCAATTGAGATACCTTGACCTAATAAAGTGACTGGTTTGCCTTGTGCGGATACTTTTCCTGCATCAAGTGTGTTTTCTGGATAGTCGGCTGCAATAGCCACAGAACAAAATGCACTCAAAGCAAAGGCAAGTGAACGTAACATAAGGTATTTCCTTTTAAATTAACGCAATGGGCGTCAGTGTATTATACTGGGCTTTAGTTACCAAGTGATTAAACCTGCTTAATAGAGTGGGTATTAGCTCTGAAATATAAAAATTGTAACTATGCTAAACTTTGATTAACATGAAGTTACAAAAGATATCTTCAATAATAAAAATAAAAACCATCATAAAATGATTTTAATGCTCATTACTGGTTTAGAAACAGAGAGATAATATGTCAACATCGGTATTAATATGTGATGACTCGAAATTAGCTAGGCGTCAGCTAGCTCGCTCATTACCTGAAGATTGGGACATTAAAGTTGAATTTGCACTTGACGGCGTTGATTGTATAAAGCAAATAAAGTTAATTGAACCAGAGATACTTTTTCTCGATTTAAACATGCCAGAAATGGACGGTTATGAAGTTTTAATCGCTATGAAAGAACAGGGGCTTAATATTCTCACTGTTGTTGTCTCTGGTGATATACAACCAAGTGCACACCAAAGAGTGCTTGAGCTTGGTGCTATCGATTTTATTCAAAAACCATGTTCTCCCGAAAAACTAGCCAGCATAATTGAACACCATGGGATTAAAGATAAAGCCATGCGTGAGCGTCTCTCTCATTCGCTAGGAGAGCAAGTCGACCCTGATGTTCGGGATATATACCAAGAGCTAACTAACGTTGCTATGGGGCAGGCTGGGGATTTACTTGCACGTCTTCTTAATGTATTTGTAGAGTTACCAATTCCTAATGTGAATATTTTGGAAGTTAATGAACTTGATATGGCGCTGCAGTCTATAGATAATAACGCAGCTACATCGGGTGTGTGCCAGGGCTTTATTGGCGGTGGTATTTCGGGCGAGGCGCTATTACTTTTAAATGATTCAAGCTTTAAAGAAATAGCTTCTTTGATGAACTATGACGGCGAGTTAAACGATAAAGTTGAACTTGAGCTGCTTATGGATATTAGTAATATTTTGATAGGCGCTATTTTAACGGGTCTTTCAAAACAGCTCGATATGTCATTTAGCCAAGGGCACCCGATTGTACTTGGCCAACACAGAGATGTATCTGAGTTGGTTAAATCAAACAAGTCACGTTGGCAACGCACCCTTGCAATAGAGATTAGTTACGGTATTGAAAACCATGATATAAACTGCGACCTCATGCTGTTATTTACTGAAGATTCACTTAAAACTTTGAAATACAAAGTTGCTTACCTATTAGAAGATTAAGTTATGGCCGCTGATTTAGAAATGAATGAGATCCATTGGTTAATGGATATGTTTAATACCGTTGATGTAGGCCTTGTGGTACTCGATAGGGATTATAAGGTGTGTGTATGGAATGGTTTTATGGAAAACCATTCAGGGCTTCTACCAAGCGCAGTAAAAGATAAAGATCTATTTGATTTATTTCCTGCAATAGACGAAAAATGGTTTAGAAGTAAATCTGAGTCGGTTTTTGTTTTAAAAAACCGCTCTTTTACGATTTGGGAGCAGCAGCCATACATTTTTAGGTTTAAAAATTATCGACCTATTACTGGTAAAGCTGATTACATGTATCAAAATGCGACATTCATCCCTCTTACCAATACGATGGGCGAAGTTAGCCACATTTGTATTATTTTGTATGATGTAACAGATGTCGCGGTAAATAAAAAAGAGCTTGAAGAGTTAAATAAAAAATTAGAACAAGTAAGTCAAACAGATAGCTTAACGCAGCTTGCAAACCGTGGACACTGGGAAGGTACGCTACGCCAAGAGTTTTTAAGAGTTAAGCGAAGTGGTGGCTGTAGTACATTATTAATGTTTGATATTGATCACTTTAAAAAAATAAATGATGAATATGGTCATAGCTGTGGTGATGAATCGCTTCGTCACTTATCTAACTTACTACGTACGACGCTGCGCGAGACTGATGTTGCAGGGCGCTATGGCGGTGAAGAGTTTGCAGTGACATTGCTTGATACAGATAAAGAAGGCGCTTTTGTATTTGCTGAGCGTTTAAGGGTATTGATTGAAAGTAACCCTGTTAAGTATAAACACTTTGAAATAACAATGACGGTAAGTATAGGGCTGGCTGGTAGCAGTAATGATTTTAAAAATCATGAGCGCTGGATAGAGGCTGCAGATAAAGCACTGTACCAGTCTAAAAATACAGGGCGAAATAAAGTAATAGCCTACGAAGATATAAAAAATGACGCTTAAGCGTCATTTTTTATATCCAGAATTTAGGGTTAAATAATACCGTGTTTTTTTACAATCTGCTGAGCAAATCCAATCAGTATGGGAATTGTATTGCCCTTCATTATTGTGTTGTGTGTCGAGAGTCATCTATTGGGCATTGACCAATCATTGAAACCTCACCAGAATTTGACTCTTGCTCTAGTTTTACTTTAAAGCCCCATAATCTGTAAAGATGCTTAAGCACTTCCTCGTGCGAGTTTGCTAAAGGAATATTGTTATGAGGTACATAGCGTAGGGTTAATGAACGGTCACCTCTAATATCAACATCATACACTTGAATGTTAGGCTCATGATTACTTAAATTGTACTGCGCTGAGAGTGCTTCTCTCACTGCCTTATAGCCGTTGTCGTTATGTATTGCGCCAATTTCTAGATGGGGATTATTAGTATGGTCAATAATAGTAAATAATTTAAAATCACGAATTAACTTAGGCGATAAAAACTGGCTAATAAAACTTTCATCTTTAAAGTTTTCCATTGCAAAATACAGTGTATCTAGCCAGTTACTACCTGCATATTCAGGAAACCAGCGTTTATCTTCTTCAGTTGGGTGTTCACATATTCTGCGAATATCAACCATCATATTAAAGCCTAAAGCATATGGGTTAATGCCTGAATAATACTTACTGTTATAAGGTGGCTGATAAACTACGTTGGTGTGGCTTTGTAAAAACTCTAACATGAAAGAGTCGGTGAGCTTTCCCTCATCATATAAGTGATTAAGGATGGTGTAATGCCAAAAAGTTGCCCAGCCTTCGTTCATTACTTGAGTTTGCTTTTGTGGGTAAAAGTATTGCGAAATTTTACGAACAATACGTATCACTTCACGTTGCCAAGAATCGAGTAATGGGGCATTTTTTTCAATAAAATACAAAATATTTTCTTGAGGTTCAGAAGGGAAATGGCGAACTTTCTTTTTGGTTTCTTGCTGTTGCTCAGGAATAGTTCGCCATAATTCGTTTACTTGCGATTGAAGGTAGTCTTCGCGCTCTTGTTGGCGTTTTTGCTCTTCAAATAGCGATATTTGTTGTGGACGTTTGTAGCGATCGACCCCGTAATTCATTAATGCATGACATGAGTCGAGTAGGGCTTCTACTTGTGTAATACCATGCTTTTCTTCACAGCGGCTTATGTAGTTTTTAGCAAATACCAAGTAATCAATAATTGAACCTGCATCGGTCCAGGTTTTAAATAAGTAATTACCTTTAAAAAATGAGTTATGTCCGTAACACGCATGTGCCATTACAAGCGCTTGCATAGGTAGGGTGTTTTCTTCCATTAAGTACGCAATACAAGGGTCTGAATTTATCACTATTTCGTAAGCGAGACCCATTTGTCCGCGCTTATAATTTTGCTCTGTTTGAATGAACTTTTTACCGTACGACCAATGACTGTAGCCAATAGGCATACCAACGCTTGAATAAGCATCCATCATTTGCTCTGCGGTTATCACTTCAATTTGATTAGGGTAGGTGTCTAACCTGTAGTGAGCTGCAACACGGGCAATTTCACCTTGGTACTCATCTAATAAATCAAAGGTCCAATCTGGGCCATCACTCAATCGTTTATCATTCATAATGTTACCTCGCTTTAGGCTATGCAGAGTTTTGCTGTTGACGACCTTTTTTAAATAGCTCCCTAAAAATTGGGTAAATATCTTCAACGCTTTGGATATGCTGTATAGCGAAATTATTATGGCTGTGTGCTATAGATTCATATTCGCGCCATAGGCTTTGATGAGCACGAGTGGTTATTTCAATATAAGCAAAATAGCGTACTGCGCTTAAGAGCTTATTACGTAATATTTCACCACACTGCGGGGTGTCGTCCGCCCAGTTATCGCCATCAGAGGCTTGTGCGGCGTATACATTCCACTCGTTTGCGTGATAACGCTCTTTTATTATTTCGTTCATTAATTTAAGAGCGCTTGAAACAATAGTGCCGCCAGTTTCTTGGGAGTAAAAAAACTCTTGTTCGTCTACTTCTTTAGCTTGTGTGTGGTGGCGAATATAAACAACTTCTATGTCTTTATAACTGCGCGTTAAAAATTGATAGAGCAAAATATAAAAACGCTTTGCCATGTCTTTTGTTGGCTGATCCATTGAGCCTGACACATCCATAATACAAAACATCACGGCTTTGCTGGTGGGGTGAGGGCGCTTTTCGTAATTACGAAAACGTAAATCGTAGTTATCAATAAACGGAACCGACTTAATTTGCACTTTTAATGCTGCAATTTCTTTTTGTAATAAAGCAATTGCCGCTTTATCGTTATGTGGACCAGCAAGCAGCAGAGCAAGTTGTTCTTCGAGCTCTTTTAAACGGCGTTTTTTACCTGCACTCATGGCAACACGCCGTGCAAGCGAGCCTTGAAGAGAGCGTACAATGTCAATATTACTTGGCATGCCGTCGCTACAAAAACCTGCGCGATGGGTTTTCATTTGCACTAACTTATCAAGCTGGTTCTCTTGTAAGTTAGGAAGTTCTAGATCTTCAAACAGTAAATCAAGGTATTCATCTTTTGATATTGAAAATACAAACTCATCTTGTCCCTCGCCCGAATCGCTGGCGTCACCTTCACCGGCACCACCGCCTTGTCCGCCTTTAGGGCGCTCAATTTTATCACCTGTAGAAAACTGATCGTTACCAGGGTGAATTTGTTCTCTATTCCCGCCTTGCCCTTGATGAAATGTAGGTTCGCTGATATCGCGTTGTGGAATAGAAATACTCTCACCAGAGCTTGAATCGGTAACGCTGCGTTTGTTAATCGCATCTGAAACCGCTTCTTTAATTTGTTTTTTATAGCGCCTAATAAAGCGCTGGCGATTAAGCGTACTTTTATTTTTTCCGTTTAAACGCCTATCTATAAAATGCGCCATATTGACCTCCTATATACTACGACTATGAAGGTTATTGCGATTTTCTAACCCGTAAATACCACTCAGAAAGCAAGCGAACTTGTTTTTGTGTATAGCCTTTTTCGACCATACGGTTCACAAAGTCTTCGTGCTTTTGCTGATCCTCTGCAGACGTTTTAGTATTAAACGAAATAACAGGGAGTAAATCTTCGGTATTAGAGAACATTTTTTTCTCAATCACCGTGCGTAGTTTTTCGTAGCTTGTCCATAGTGGGTTTTTACCGTTGTTGTGTGCACGGGCACGCAGTACAAAGTTCACTATTTCATTACGAAAATCTTTAGGATTGGAAATTCCTGCTGGCTTTTCTATTTTTTCAAGTTCAGCGTTTAGCGCTGCGCGGTCAAATAGTTGCCCTGTATCGGGGTCGCGATATTCTTGGTCTTGTATCCAAAAATCTGCATAAATAACATAACGGTCAAAAATATTTTGTCCGTATTCTGAGTACGATTCTAGATAAGCGGTTTGCAGTTCTTTACCTATAAACTCGACATATTGTGGAATTAAATAGCCTTTTAAAAAGCTTAAATAACGCTCTTCTATTTCACTTGAAAATTGCTCGCGCTCTATCTGTTGCTCAAGCACATAGAACAAATGCACCGGATTTGCAGCAACCTCAGTGGTATCAAAGTTAAACACACGGGACAAAATTTTAAACGCAAAGCGGGTAGAGAGCCCCGTCATACCTTCATCAACCCCTGCGTAATCACGATACTCTTGATACGATTTTGCTTTAGGGTCGGTGTCTTTTAGGGTCTCGCCATCGTATACCCGCATTTTAGAATAGATACTTGAATTTTCTGGCTCTTTTAAACGTGATAGCGTCGTAAATTGCGCCAATGTTTTGAGTGTACCCGGTGCACATGGCGCGTTGTATAGCTCGCTGTGCTCAAGTAATTTGTCGTAAATTTTAATTTCTTCAGTCACACGTAAGCAATAAGGGACTTTTACAATATAAACACGGTCTAAAAATGCTTCGTTGTTTTTATTGTTTTTAAAGGTTTGCCACTCAGACTCATTAGAGTGAGCGAGGATCATGCCATTAAAGGGCAGGGCGCTAATACCTTCTGTGCCGTTATAGTTACCTTCTTGGGTGGCGGTAAGTAAAGGATGCAGCACTTTAATAGGCGCTTTAAACATTTCTACAAATTCCATCAGCCCTTGGTTAGCTAAACATAAAGAGCCAGAGTAGGCGTATGCATCAGGATCGTTTTGGGCAAAGTGCTCAAGCTGGCGAATATCGACCTTACCAACCAGTGCTGAAATATCTTGGTTGTTTTCATCTCCTGGTTCGGTTTTGGCAATGCCTATTTGGTTTAAAATAGAAGGGTAGCGTTTAACCACTCTAAACTGGCTAATATCACCATTGAACTCTTTTAAGCGTTTGCCAGCCCAAGGCGACATAATGGTTTTTAAGTAGCGCGGTTTAATACCGTATTCTTTGCTGAGTACGTCTGCATCTTCGATAGGATCAAACAAGGAGAGGGGGTGGTCGTTTACAGGAGACCCTTTAATTGAATAAATAGGCACTTGTTGCATTAAATACTTTAGTTTTTCAGCAATGGATGATTTACCCCCACCAACAGGTCCAAGTAAATAAAGCACTTGTTTGCATTCTTCTAGCCCCTGAGCCGCATGTTTTAAATAAGAGACTATTTGCTCAATGGCGTCTTCCATACCATAAAAATCAGCAAAGGCAGGGTAGCGCGCAACTACTCTATTTGAAAATAATCGACTTAGTCGTGCATCCGTTGCGGTATCTACCATGTGTGGTTCGCCAATTGCCATGAGTAGGCGTTCTGGTGCGCTGGCGTAGGCAGACTTATCGGTTTTACAAATCTCAAGAAATTCAGCGATACTGTATTCTTCTTCCTGTGCCGCTTCGTATCGTGCTTGGTAATGCTCAAAAATCGTCATAATAACCTCCGAAACCCGCTGTAAAAAGGTGCTTACCTTTTAAAGTCTAGTCACGAATGTGTATTTTTGTGCAATAAAATTAAAAATTTAAGTGAAAAAAGATCATGTTACTAAAAGCGTTTTATTAAATGATGAGGCGCTTAGGTGTGATAAACAAGAAACAAAAAAAGACGCCTAAGCGTCTTTTTTACATTAGCGTTTAAAGGCTAATTAAGCGAAGTTAGCGTTCGCGAATTCCCAGTTAACAAGCGACCAAAAACCTTTAAGGTAATCTGGACGAACGTTACGGTAATCGATGTAGTAAGCGTGTTCCCATAAATCCACTGTAAGGATTGGAGTAACGCCATCATCAGTTAATGGTGTAGCAGCGTTAGATGTATTAACGATGTCTAGTGAACCATCAGCAAGCTTAACTAACCACGTCCAGCTTGAACCAAAGTTATTTACTGCTTTGTCATTTAATGCATCTTTAAACGCATCAAAAGAACCCCATTTAGCATTGATTGCATCAGCAACTGCGCCAGTAGGCTCGCCGCCGCCGTTTGGAGATAAGCTGTTCCAGTAAAAAGTATGGTTCCAGATTTGTGCTGCGTTGTTAAATACGCCGCCTTCTGATGAACATACGATCTCTTCTAGAGATTTGTTTTCAAACTCAGTACCAGGGATTAAACCATTAAGCTTAACCACGTAAGTGTTGTGGTGTTTGCCATGGTGAAACTCTAGCGTTTCTTTTGAAATATGTGGCTCAAGTGCGTCGATTGCATATGGTAGTGACGGTAGTTCAAATGCCATTTTTTTATCTCCATCTTCTTTGGTTGATAGTCCATTTGGTAATACGTAATGCCTGTTGAAACAGAGCAGTTACCTATACCAAGCGGTAATATAGTGTTACTATAATTGTTGAGTATTTTACTCAAGTTTAAGCAAACAGCAATGCTATTGCGAAAGACTATTTCAATTGCGGCTTTATTTGCCCATTTTAAGTTATATATTTGTGGTCACGATGAGTTATTTTCAAGACCTAAATATATTTAGCTATCGTTACTTTGAGGTTGTAGATGGAAACCATTGATAAAATTAAACAGCAAATTTCAGAAAATCCAATAATCCTTTTCATGAAAGGGTCACCAAAATTACCAAATTGTGGTTTTTCTTCACAAGCATCGCAAGCGTTAATGTCATGTGGTGAACCATTTGCATACGTTGATATTTTACTTAATCCAGACATTCGTGCTGAGCTTCCAGCATACGCAAATTGGCCAACATTCCCACAACTTTGGGTAGATGGCGAATTAGTTGGTGGTTGTGACATTATTATCGAAATGTTTCAACGCGGTGAATTACAGCCGTTAATTACAGAAACTGCTGCTAAATATAAAGAAGCTGACGCAGAGTAATTTATTACTCAACCTGAACTCAGGTTATTAAGCTCTTTAAACACAAAGCCACTTTTTAAGTGGCTTTGTTGTTTTTAATTTGTGTAAATTTACGAATAAGGAAGGCTCACTTGAACGTTTAAGCCGCCCTCTATTTTGTTATGTAAACTTATATGCCCTTGGTGCGCTTCTGCTATTTCTCTGCATAAGGCTAGCCCTAAACCACTCCCCGTACTTTTTGTTGAATAAAAGGGCACTAAAGCATTTCCCATTACTTGCTCGCTCATTCCTTTACCGCAGTCGCTTACATTTATAACACATGCTTGGGGTACAAACTCGACCTGAATATGTATTTCATTGGCATTGGAACCTGACTCGTGCGAATTTTTTAATAGGTTTATGAGCAGCTGCTCGAGTTGTGTTTGATCAGCTTGTAATTCATTGTGTGAATTTTTTATTTCGTAGCTAAATTGCCAGTGGTTTTTTAAATTATTGAGGGTGTTTTGCCAGTTAACCCGCGTTTTTTGTGGCTGAGGTAATTTAGCAAACTTGCCATAGCCTTGTACAAATTCAGTTAAATGACTAATTCGCTCATCAATAGTTGCAAATACACGGACAAGACGAGGCTCATCAACTTTATTTGCGAGCAATTGTGCGCTGTGTAGCATGGATGACATAGGGCCGAGTGAATTATTTAATTCGTGGCTAATAATGCGTATTACTTTTTTCCACACCGCAACTTCTTGACGACTAAGTTCACGGGTTAACTGTTTAAATATATATAAATGATGCTTTTGATTATTAAGTAAAAACTCCCCAGTGGCTAAATGCCAAGTTTGCGAGTCTTGATTCTCTATTTCTATATTAAAGAGGCCATCAATACCGTGCTCTATAGCTGCTACTAATTGCAGAGGCGAATTTTCGAGTAATCTACTTAGCTGCATACCTTCAAGGCGAGTTGCGCTATTAAATAAACTACGGCTAATTAAATTACTAAATACCACCGTATTATTATCATTGACCAGCAATAACGCTTGCGGCGAGCTTTGCAAAACTTTATCAAGCATTAACTCGCGCTGGTAAATCCATTGTTTTTCTTGGCGAAGCTGTTTTGCGGTTTGATTATAAAGTTGGCATAGTTTTCCAAGTTCATCATTACTTTTATACGCAAGCAAACTGGAGAGCTCACCATCTTTAAAATTAAGTAATCCGGTTTCAAGCGATTGCATGCCAAGCTTTATTGGCTTGGTGAGAGCTCTTGAAAGTAGAGTGCTAAATGTAAGCGTTAGTAATATTAAAAACAGAGTGTAGTAAATATCAAAGCCACTTAGCGCGGCAATAATAACAACAGGCAGCGCGCTACAAAGTCCGCAAATTAATATAACCTTTTGGCTTAGGGTAAAGTGGCTAATAATGCTCGGCATTAATAATCAATACCCATTTTTTGTAATCGACGATAAAGTGCTTGTCGACTTAAACCAAATTCACGGGCCACTTTGGCTATAACACCTTGATGAGCGCGCATTGCGTGTTCTATTTCCTGTTTGGTAGGCTCTGCTTTTGCTTCTTGTTGAGCAGTAACCGGTGACGATAGTGCAAAGTCATCGACTTTAAGCGCACCTGTAGGTTTTAGTACCGCTACACGCTTACAAGCGTTTTCTAGCTCTCGAACGTTACCTGGCCATTTGTAGTGTTGAAGTGCTTGCTCTGTGTTTATAGTCAGCTCTCGGTGAGGTAAAAAATGGCTAATAAGTGCTAAAACATCATCTTGTCTTTCGCTTAGGGCAGGCACATTGAGCTCAATTACATTAAGGCGATAATATAAGTCTTCCCTAAATCGACCTTGTTGAATTGCTTGTAGTAAGTTCTCGTTAGTGGCCGATATAACCCGCACATTTACCTTTCGTGTTTGTGTTGAGCCTAAACGTTCAAACTCGCCGGTTTGTAGTACGCGTAGTAATTTTATTTGTCCTGAAAGTGGTAAATTACCAATTTCATCTAAAAATAACGTACCGCCATCAGCTGCTTCAAATCGACCAATACGTTGTTTGGTTATCCCCGTATATGCACCGGCTTCAGCGCCAAAAAGCTCGGCTTCTATAAGTTCTTGCGGTAGTGCACCGGCGTTTACCTTAATAAAAGGCTGCGATACAAGCGGGGAGTTTTTTTGAATAATATGCGCAATACACTCTTTGCCACTCCCATTAGGGCCTGTAATTAATGCAGATATATCAGATTTAGCCACTTGAAGCGCCATAGTAACCAGTCGTTCCATCGCAGTACTTTTAAATATTAGCCCAGCAAGGTCTGCATTTTTAAATGTACCTTCACGTTCTTGTTGATGGCGATTATGCGTCGCCATTATTTTTTTAGCACTGCCTAGCTCTATTAAATTACTGATACAAACTAGTAGTTTTGCATCATCCCAGGGTTTTGGTAAGTAATCAGCAGCACCTGCTTTTACAAGCTCAATGGCGGTGGCAAGTTCGGTCCAGGCTGTAATAAGTATAATAGGTAGGTGTGGGTTTATTTCTCGTAGTTCATAAAACAACGCTTTACCTTCTTCGCCAGAGGTGGTGTCACTGGTAAAGTTCATGTCTTGAATTACAAGCTCAATTCGCTGATAGCGAACTATTTGCAAAGCATCAAATGGATTTGTTGCAGTGACTACCGAAAAATCGTGGATCTCGAGCAACAATGAAAGTGCGTCGAGTACTGCTTGGTTATCATCAACAATGAGTATTTTATGAGTCATAGGTTATTTTTATAATTTTTTAATGGCTACACTGCCTTACTAAGCAGTGTAGCATAGTGATTTACATATTATTAAATAGTGCGAGTTGCGATACTGGGCGAAATATTGGCAGCGCGTTTAGCCGGCGCTAATACTGCAAGTAAACTCATTAAAAATACGGCAATGGCGGTAACGGCTATATAACTTGGCGGTAGTGCGGCTACAGAAAAATACTGCATTAACATTTTCCCAAGTAGTATTGCTGTTACTACACCTAAGGCTAAACCTAGGCTACAAATTAATGCATTTTCTACTAAAAAGTAGCTAACAATAGCTGACTTTCTTGCGCCAAGTGCTCTGCGTGTACCAATTTGCTTAGTACGTTTGCTAATATTAAATAAGGTTAAGCCAAAAATACCGAGAGCGGTTATAAGCACTAAAATAGTGATTAATACTATGAGCATGCGCATCATAAGGCGATCTTGAGCGGTATACTCATTTTTTAATTCATCAAGCCCTTTAATGTTGTTAATAACGCGTTTGCTGTAATTTTCGAGCATAGCATTTTCTATTTCTTTCATTACAGCTGCTCGCTGACCAGGCTTAGTACGAACGGCAACTTGTGCATAACTTGCTGCTTTAATATAAGGAATAAACGCAAGATTATCGGGTTTACTGTCTTTGAGCCACGGGCCTTTCATTTTTCCGATCACGCCAATAACTTTAAGTGGTAGGTCACCAAAATAAACTATTTTCCCTAAACCATCTCCATCAGGGTAGAGCTCATCAAGTAAGGCTTTAGTGACTATAGTGACGTTGGTGCGCTTTTGTGTAATTTCGTTTGTAACGAGCACTTCATCTTCGGTAAAGTTTCGCCCTGCAATTAAGTTAACGCCGTAGGTATTAATAGCATGATCGTCTATAAAAATATAAGCGGCCCTGACACTTAGGCCTTCTTGTGGGGCAGGTTTTAAATTAAAGCTCGAAGCGCTGCCACTCCCTGATAGTGGAATACTACTGCTTAATGCGGCATCGACCACGCCTGGCATTTTTCTAAGCATGCTTTCATCAAGCTCAAACTGCTGACTTAAGTTAATATCAGTACCAAAGGTCATTACATTAAACTTAAATATATCTTGTTCAGGGTAGCCCGTTTCTTGGTTTAAATAACTAATTCTATCTTGAATGATAAATGCAGCATTACTGACTATGGCTGTGGTAATTGCAATTTGAATTAGCAGTAATACAGCGCCCACCTTTGAGCGGCATAAGGCGTTAAATATAGGTTTTATTTCTAACATTGTGACATTCCTTATTGGCTCTTAAGATAAATAGCAGGATTGGTTTTACACACTAACCAAGCTGGGTAAAAACCAGCTAAAATGCAGGTTGTAATTGCAATCAATGGGGCGCTCAATAGCATGGTTAAATCCATTGTCGCTAAGTTTTCATAGTAGTCGTAGCTTTGCCCTACGCCCATTAAACCAAGTTGTGCTAGTACAATTCCTAGCATGCCACCTATAAAGCCAAGCATGGCGACCTCAACTAAGTGCTGTAAAAATATTTGCCTTTTACTAGCACCTAATGCGCGTCTTACACCTACTTCTGGCGCTCTGCGTAAAAACTTAGCTAAAAGTAAACCTAAAATATTGGCTAAGCAGACACCTAAGAACATAAAGCTCAGGCCCACTAAAATTTTATTGTCTTCGGTGACGACGTTGTTGTATTGCATCCATTGGTTTACATCGCGAAGTTTATACTCAAGTTCTTTACGATTAAATCGACCACGTTTTTGTTGTTCTTGCATATAGGCTAATAAGTAATTTTGATAGGCTTGTTTTTGTTCAAGCGTATTTAGCTCTGCCCAAAACTGGATCCATACTTGCTCAGATTGCAGTTTATCTGCAAAGGTTGGTGTGTTTTCGTGTTTCCATCCGTTGCTATTGCCCCAACTTACTAGCTCTTTTGTCTTTATTAAGCTAAAGGGCATAAATAATTCTTCTACTTGATTAAATGCACCGTTATTTAAATCATAATATTTAATATTGAGAGGCCAATGGTTAATAACACCAACTACTTGATAGCTTGCATCATCTAAGTAAATCAGTTCTCCGACGGAGTTTTGTCCTGCAAATAGTTTATCGTTTATCTCTTGGGTAATAACAACCACAGGTGCGCCAGAGTCTTCTTGCTCTTTGCTCCAAGCCCCTCCGTATAAAAATGACAAATTAAACATGCTAAAAAACTCAGGCGTTGTCATGCGAGCATTACCTATAAAAGGTTTTATTTTGTCGGAGTCTAGATAAACTGAGAAACCGGTACGTATCATAGCCACTTTTTTCTCTGGCGTGGGTGCGTTTAATAAGTTCTCTGCATCTTGATAGGTCAGTTGCAGTGGCATGTTATCTTCTGTCCACCACGTACTACCATCGTCCATTGTTTGTAATTGCACACTGTAAAGTTGGCTGCTTTTTTCTGGTATAGGATCGGCCGACATCATGTGATAAACACTAAGGCTGGTCATTGTTATGCCTATACCTATCGCAATGGCAAGTACCATTAAAAAGCTAACCAATGGGGTGCGCTTGAAGCTGCGCCAACTTAAATCTAAATAATGAATAAACATTAGTTAAACCCCCGATGCTGTTTTTATAGTTTGCGCGCCTTGATAAAGTGTAAAGTCGGCAAGTTGCCCATCAACTACTTGAATATTACGCGGAGCACGGCGGGCTAATTCGCTATCATGCGTTACCATTATTATAGTGGCACCGTCGCGATTTATTTGCTCAAGTAACTCCATAACTTGGCGAGCCATTAAGCTGTCAAGGTTACCTGTTGGCTCATCGGCAAGTAAAAAACGAGGTTCACCAGCAAGCGCACGAGCTATTGCCACACGTTGTTGCTGGCCACCGGAGAGTTGCTGAGGTAAGTGTTTAGCGCGAGATGCTAAACCAACTTGTTCAAGGCATTGCTCAATTCGACGTTTTCGCTCATTTGCTTTAATCCCTCTATAGCGAAGAGGAACTTCTATGTTTTCATATAAATTTAAATCGGGGATTAAATTAAAGCCTTGGAATATAAAGCCAATTTTTTGATTCCGTAAATCAGCACGTTGGTTATCGTTTAGGCTGCCAACATTAACGCCATCTAACAGGTACTCACCTTCGTTAAAAGGCTCGAGCATACCTGCAATATTTAAAAAGGTTGTTTTTCCTGAGCCGCTAGGACCGGTAACAGCAATAAATTCGCCTTCGTTTACTTGCAGGTTAAAGTCTCGAAGCGCATGGGTTTGTACCATTTCTGTTTGGTATACTTTACTTACATTGTTCATTTGTAACATGGTTGTTCCTAATTATTTTTAGCGTTGGTTGAGAACGTCTGTTTAATTTAATAAAATCGTATCGGCTTGCTTAAAGTCGCTGTAGCTTGAAATAATAATTTCATCGTTTTCTTTAACACCGCTTAAAAGTTCAACCGCATTAATGCTGGTGGCGCCGATTGTAATAGGTATACGCTTTGCAATATTGCCTTCTACCTTATAAGCAAAAATTCCGCCTTGCTGCATAAAAGCGCCGCGTTTTACTTGCATTACACCTTCTCGGTTGTCGAGTAAAATACGTGCAGTTAAGCGTTGGTTTTGACGGATGTTGTTAGTAACACCTTTAAATCGGACGCGTGCTGTTACTTCACGATTATTAACTTCTGGTGATATGGCGGATAAATTCCCCATCACTGTTTCATTGCCTAACTTAAGCTCTACTTCCATACCGAGTCCTAATTCGTTGGCGTAACTTTCAGGTACTTGAAGTTCCGCTTCGAAATTACTTAAGTCGACGAGAGTCATAAGAGGTTGGCTTTGCGTCACTGCGGCTTTTTGTTGCACTAATAGGTTACCCACGATCCCAGTAACGGTAGCCTTAATAGATAGGTTGCTTACTTTTCTGATTAAATCATCAACGATAAGTTGTTGGCGGGTCACATCACTTTTAGCAGCTTGTAGTTCAAAAGCGAGCGTGTCTTTGGCAAGCAATACCTCTTGTTGTGCATGTTTATAGGTGAGTCTTGCACGTGATAAATCATCAACTGCTTTTTCAAGATCAATTTGGCTAATTAAGTGCTTTTGAATTGATAACTGCGCGCGGCGATTTTCGCGCTCAGCGGCGTTAAGCTCAACTTGTGCCATATCGAGTGTTTTATTTAAAGTGAGTGTTTGGCGTCTTGCTTGCAAATACTGCCTTTGCTGCTCGCCTTGTAGTCGTTTAAGCACAGATTCTTGTTGCTTTAATTCGTTAGTTAACTCAGGGCTTTGTAGCAGGGCAAGTGTGTCCCCTTGCTTTACTGTATCGCCGGCCTTTACTTTTAAATCTATAAATCCACGTTCTGGACTGTAGATTTTAGGAGCATTAGCAGCAACAATTTTACCACTGGCGGCAATATCTCGAATGAGCGCTTTAACATGTACTTTTGCAACCTGTACTTTTGAGCGGCTAATAGAGCTTTTAGCGCTATGGTTAGTTAAAAAAATATAAGCAATTGTAGAGGCTGCAATGAAAATAACCGCAGTGATTATCGCGTATTTTTTATAGCTTATAGGTGCCTTTACTTGTACGTCTTGTGCGCTGGTATCTTTAATCATTTAATTCCCCCTACATTGCTTTTATGTATTTTTCGCACAGCAGTAATAAAGCAGCTGTGCAAATGGCGGCAATAGGAGAGAGCAAAAATAAGCTTAGAGTAAACATGGTAATTCCAATTAGCGATTATATGTAAAGCTATACGATTAATATGCCAACTATTATCACATTGATATTAAAGTGCTTTTTATTTTTTGTTCATGAAAATGATGTCCGCGGACAGTTTTTATGTCCGCATCGGACACCGCTTTAAATAAAAATTCACTATTAATGTACAAAAAAGGACATGAACTTTCATAACTATACTAATGAGCAGCAATAATCGGGGATGTTAAGCCATTAAAGTAATGAAATACCATAAAACTATCTAAATGTTAACTGAATAGCCCTTCATTTGTTGAATACTTATTCACTTTTACTCGCCTTTACGTTTACGTAAGCTGCACCTTTGGGTGCTTGTGTTTTTTACAATATGTTAAACTTGACACCAGTGTCATGAAAAAATAGTGGTTAAAATAACGCTAAATGTTAAAAATAATGATAAAAAGAAATCTTGCTATGAAGTGAGAAATATTCAAGAATGTGAATATGTATTCAAAGTGCTATTGACTCTATTTAAGATAGAGGCTAGTTTTGTCCGTCTGTTAGCAAATCGTCGAGCAGTTCATCCACGCTAACAGTGCAGCAAGGGGAGGGGTCTATGTTATACGACTCAAAGTTAGAAAAAGAAAATTGTGGCTTTGGCTTAATAGCCCAAGTTAATGGTCAAGCTAGTCATAGGCTTATTCGTACTGCTATTACGGGGCTTGATCGCATGCAGCACCGTGGCGGTATATCTGCCGATGGTAAAACAGGTGATGGCTGTGGTTTATTATTACAAAAACCAGATAGCTTTTTCCGTGCAATTGCCAGTGAACATAATTGGCACTTAGGCAAAAACTACGCAGTGGGTATGATATTTTTAAATTCAGACCCTGTTTTAGCACAAGCTGCAAAACAAATACTTAGCGAAGAATTAGAAAAAGAAACGCTAAATATTTTAGGTTGGCGTGTTGTACCAACCGACCCATCTATGTTGGGTCCTATTGCTGTACAGCAATTACCAGGTTTTGAACAAATTTTTGTTAGCGCGCCAGAAGGTTGGCGTTCTAAAGACTTAGAGCGTCGCTTATATGTAGCACGCCGCCGCGCTGAAAAGCGCATTGTTGATGATGAAGCTTTCTATATCGCAAGTCTATCTGGTTTGGTAACTATCTATAAAGGCTTAATGATGCCTGCGGATTTACCTAATTTTTACCTAGATTTAGCTGATATTCGTATGACGAGTGCGATTTGTGTTTTCCATCAGCGCTTTTCTACTAATACTCAGCCGCGTTGGCCTTTAGCTCAACCTTTCCGCTATTTAGCACACAATGGTGAAATTAATACTATTGAAGGTAACCGCCAGTGGGCACGCGCACGTTCTTATAAGTTTGCGTCACCGCTTATTCCTGACTTACAAAGCGCAGCGCCGTTTGTAAACGAAACCGGTTCTGATTCATCAAGCCTAGATAATATGCTTGAGCTATTTTTAGCTGGCGGCATGGATTTATTCCGCGCTATGCGTATGCTCGTGCCGCCTGCATGGCAGAAAAACCGTGCAATGGACGACGATTTACGTGCATTTTACGACTTTAACTCTATGCATATGGAACCATGGGATGGCCCGGCAGGTATTGTTATGTCGGATGGTCGTTTTGCAGCGTGTAACCTTGACCGTAATGGACTTCGCCCAGCACGTTATGTAATTACACAAGATGGTTTTATTACGCTTGCATCAGAAGTGGGTATTTGGGATTACACTGCCGATGAAGTGGTTGAAAAAGGCCGTGTTGGTCCAGGTGAATTATTAGTTATTGATACTAAACTTGGCAAAATCTGGCACTCGGATGAAATCGATCAAGATTTAAAATCTCGCCATCCTTACAAGTCATGGCTTGAAGAAAACGTTAAACGTTTAGTTCCATTTGAAGAACTTACTGAGCAAGACGCTGGTAATCGCTCATTTGATGACGAAACGCTAGCTAAATATCAAAAAATGTTTGGTTATACCAACGAAGAGCTTGATAGCGTTATTCGTGTAATGGGTGAAAACGGCCAAGAAGCGACAGGCTCAATGGGTGATGACACGCCATTTGCTGTGCTTAGTGAAGGGCATCGTTCACTTTATGATTACTTCCGCCAAAAATTTGCGCAAGTAACAAATCCACCTATCGATCCACTACGTGAAAACCATGTAATGTCGCTTGCAACCTGTATTGGTAGTGAGCAAAACGTATTTAACGAAACAACGGGCCACGCTAAGCGCCTACAGTTTGATACACCAATTTTAATGTACGCAGATATGCAGCAGCTATTAAATGCTGATGAAGCGCACTACAGCTACTGTAAAATTGATATTACCTACACAGTTGAAGAGGGTTTAGAAAACGCGGTTACGCGTATTTGTGACCAAGCACAAGAAAAAGCAGCTGCGGGCTGTATCATGCTTATTTTAACTGACCGTAACTTTGATGAAATAAATTTACCAATTCCAGCAGCTATGGCTGTAGGTGCGGTACAAAAACGCTTAGTTGATAACAACTTGCGCTGTGAATCAAATATTATCATTGAAACTGGCAGCGTGCGAGATGCGCACCAGTTTGCTGTGCTATTAGGTTTTGGTGCTACGGCAATTTATCCATACCTTGCGTATGAATCGTTAGTTGCGATGAGCGACAGCAAAATTATTGATAAGTCGTATTGCGAAGTGACCCTTGCTTATCGTAAAGCCATTAATAAAGGCTTGTACAAAATTATGTCTAAAATGGGCATAAGTACGGTTGCGTCTTATCGTTGTTCAATGTTGTTTGAAGCGGTGGGATTATCTGATGCGATTATTGAAATGTGCTTTAAAGGCGTTGCAAGTCGTATACAAGGTGCATGCTTTACCGACTTTGATGACGATCAGCAAAGTTTGCACAAACTTGCTTTAAGTAAGCGTAAATTATTAAGCCACGGTGGTTTATTTAAGTACGTTCACGGTGGTGAGTATCATGCTTATAATCCAGATGTTATTCAAACTCTGCAAAAAGCGGTTCGATCAGGTGATTATAAAGACTACAGTGCGTACGCTGATTTAGTTAATAATCGTCCAATAGCGACTTTGCGCGATATGTTAGCGCTTAAATTACCTGAGCAAGGTATAAGCATCGATGAAGTAGAGTCTGCAGAAAACCTATACAAGCGTTTTGACTCAGCAGCAATGAGTATTGGTGCGTTATCACCAGAAGCGCATGAAGCGCTAGCAATTGCAATGAACCGCTTAGGTGGTTGTTCAAACTCGGGTGAAGGCGGTGAAGATAAACTGCGTTATGGTACAGAGAAAAACTCGCGTATTAAGCAAGTCGCTTCAGGTCGATTTGGTGTAACGCCTCATTACTTACGCAGTGCTGACGTTATTCAAATTAAAGTAGCGCAAGGTGCAAAACCAGGCGAAGGTGGACAATTACCAGGTGAAAAAGTAACGCCGTATATTGCTAAGCTTCGTTATTCGGTACCAGGTGTTACGTTAATTTCGCCACCACCGCATCACGATATTTACTCAATTGAAGATTTAGCACAGCTAATTTTCGATTTAAAACAAGTAAACCCTAAAGCACTTATTTCTGTAAAACTGGTTTCAGAGCCAGGTGTGGGAACCATTGCAACAGGTGTTGCTAAAGCATATGCCGATTTAATTACTATTTCTGGCTACGATGGCGGTACAGGCGCAAGCCCACTTACTTCTGTTAAATATGCGGGTAGCCCATGGGAGCTCGGACTTGCTGAAACACAGCAAGCACTAGTTGAAAATGGCCTTCGTCATCGCATTCGCCTGCAAACAGATGGTGGCTTAAAAACAGGTTTAGATATTATTAAAGCGGCAATTTTAGGTGCTGAAAGCTTTGGTTTTGGTACTGGTCCAATGGTTGCCCTTGGGTGTAAATACTTACGTATTTGTCACTTAAATAACTGTGCGACCGGTGTTGCAACACAAGACGAAACACTTCGTCAAAAGCATTATCACGGCTTACCAGAAATGGCGATGAACTACTTTAAGTTTATAGCGCAAGAAGCGCGTGAAATTATGGCTAGCCTAGGCGTTGCAAATTTAACTGACTTAATTGGCCGTTTAGATTTATTAGAAGAAATTGAAGGCAAAACTGCAAAGCAGAAGAAAATTGATTTATCGTCTGTTATTGCTCAGCCGAACAACCCAACTGGCGAAACGCTGTATTGTAGTGCGCCTAACAGTTCGCATTATCTAGGTAAGTTAAACGAAAGTTTATTAGCTAAAGCGCAAGAGGCAATTGATACGTCAAGCGGTATCTCGCTTGTGAGTCGTATTTGTAATACTGACCGCTCTGTAGGTGCAATGCTTTCGGGTTATATTGCTGATAAACACGGTAATCAAGGTATGGCGGCAGACCCCGTAGCAATTGAATTACACGGTACGGCGGGTCAATCGTTTGGTGTTTGGAATGCCGGTGGTCTTGAAATGACATTGGTTGGCGATGCTAACGATTACGTAGGTAAAGGCATGGCAGGCGGTAAGTTAGTTATTCGTCCACCACTTGGCTCATCTTTTGAAAGTCATAAAGCAACCATTGCTGGAAACACATGTTTGTACGGCGCTACAGGCGGAAAACTTTTTGCAGCGGGTTGTGCCGGTGAGCGCTTTGCAGTTCGTAACTCAGGTGTGCAAGCGGTTGTTGAAGGTGTAGGTGACAACGGTTGTGAATACATGACCGGTGGCGTTGTGTGTGTACTTGGTAATGTAGGTGTTAACTTTGGCGCGGGCATGACTGGTGGTTTTGCTTATATTTTAGATGAGCGAAATGATTTTGAAAAACGCATTAATCCAGAGCTTGTAGAAATAGTAACACTAGACGAATTAACGTCACATCAAGAGCATTTACGCGGCTTAATTGCTGAGCATTTAGAGCTTACGGGTTCGTGCAGAGCAGAAAGCATTTTAGCTAACTTTGAACTGTACTTACCGATGTTCAAATTAGTAAAACCAAAATCAAGCGACGTAAAAAGTTTACTCGGGCATCGCGCTCGTAGTAGTGCCGAACTACGTGTTCAGGCGCAATAAGGGGGCAGTATGAGCGAAAATGTATATCAATTTATAGACGTGCAGCGTGTAGACCCACGCAAAAAACCAATCTCGTCACGTAAAAAATCTTTCGTAGAAATTTACGAACCCTTTTCAGAGAATCAGGTTAACTCACAAGCTGATCGTTGTTTAGATTGTGGTAACCCGTATTGTGAGTGGAAGTGCCCAGTACATAACTACATTCCACAATGGTTAAAGTTAATACGCACAGGTCGTATTATAGAGGCAGCTGAGCTTTCACATCGTACAAACAGTTTACCAGAAGTGTGTGGCCGCGTTTGCCCACAAGACCGCTTGTGTGAAGGCTCGTGTACGCTCGACGAAGAGTTTGGTGCAGTTACAATTGGTAATATTGAAAAGTATATTACCGATGAGGCATTTAAAATGGGCTGGAAGCCTGATATGTCTTATGTAACTTGGACCGACAAAAAAGTAGCTATTATTGGTGCAGGCCCAGCTGGTTTAGGGTGTGCTGATATTTTAGTTCGTAACGGCGTAAAACCAGTGGTGTTTGATCGTCACCCAGAAATTGGCGGACTACTCACGTTTGGTATTCCTTCTTTTAAACTTGAAAAAGAAGTGATGCAAAAGCGCCGTGAAATTTTCACTGAAATGGGCGTGGAGTTTAAGTTAAATGTTGAAGTAGGTGTTGATATTACGCTTGATCAAATTTTAGCTGATTACGACGCCGTATTTTTAGGAGTTGGTACGTATCAAAGTATGCGTGCAGGTCTTGAAAATGAAGATGCACCAGGTGTTCACGATGCACTCCCGTTCTTGATTGGTAACACTAACCGTGTAATGGGCTATGACGAGACTAAGCAGCCGTGTATTGATATGGCTAACCAAAAAGTAGTTGTACTTGGTGGTGGTGATACAGCGATGGACTGTGTGCGTACGTCTATTCGTCAAAATGCTGCAAAAGTAACGTGTGCTTATCGTCGTGATAAAGAAAATATGCCTGGTTCTAAACGTGAAGTTAAAAACGCCAAAGAAGAAGGCGTTATATTTACCTATAACGTTCAGCCTAAAGGTATTGTATTGAACGATAAAGGTAAAGTAACTGGCGTTAGAATGGTTAAAACTAAATTAGGCGAACCTGACGCAAATGGCAGAAGTCGTGCTGAAGAAGTACCTGGTTCAGAGCATGTGATTGAAGCTGACCAAGTTATTATGGCATTTGGTTTCCAGCCTCACAAAATGGATTGGTTAGAAAAATACGATGTAGAAATAAACCACTGGGGCGGCATTAATGCACCAGAACAGGGTGAATTTACACATCAAACAACGAACCCTAAAATATTTGCTGGTGGCGATATTGTGCGTGGTTCAGATTTAGTGGTAACCGCTATTTTTGAAGGACGTAATGCTGCAGAAGGTATTATGGATTACTTAAAAGTTTAATTGTTCGTATTAATAAAATAAATAAGAAGCAAGCCAACTGGCTTGCTTTTTTTATTGTTTGATTCGAATGTAATGCCAACGTAGTTAGCCACAAACGGTATTATATTAATATCACCTGTAGCATAGCTTGCTTTAGCGACACCTTGAGCTTTTACCTTTAGTGTAACTATTTAGTGAGGGTATGCTTGTTTCGAGCTAAATACGGATGCTTTGGGCATCTATTAAGCAGCCTTGAGGGTTAATTTATACATGCAAACTTTACGCTTTACGTAACCAACACAAGGGTACAGGCATATACTTATAGCAACTCGAGTTTTTGGATTTTCAGCAGTACTAGCTAACGTTATTTGGCCATAATCTGTAGCTTCTTTTGTTGCTTAATATGCTATAACTCTTGTTTGCATCGTTGTATAAATACTTTGATTTGAAGAGTTAATTGATTGGTTGCTTGTCTAAATACATATATACAGTACCGTTAACACCATCTTTAACTGCGAGTGTTATACCACTACTTTTACTATTACTCAGTACTATTAGTGCGGGTAGTGCGGGAATAAAAAAGTAAACTTATTTATTTTTTAACTCTTAATATTATTGCATTATCCCTTACAAAGGTAAGTAATGGTTAAAGTATTCGCTTTTATCAACCCGAAATAACTAATCTTAAGAGTTGATTTAAATATAAAGTTGGTCCATTATCGCACGCTGTTTACGGTTTGCTTACTTTTTTTCTACAAGTAAGCTTTTATATATTAATAAAATAAATAGAAATTATGTACGAATATTCAAACAAGTCGGAAAGGAAACTCATTGTTCGATTCTTCTCTTCAATAGGGTTTATAGCAACGTTTTCTATGGCTAGCCTAGCATTTATTAATAGCAGTTATTTATTAGCGTGTACCTTGGTTGTTTCTTCGTTTGTTTATTTATTGGCATTTAGCATAAGTAGGGGAGTAGAGAAGTCAGGCACTATAATTTTATACAACCTTTATGCACTAATGTTTTACCTAGTCCTCACTGGTGGAGCACAAGGAACAGGTCCTATATGGATATTCATAGTGTCTCCTGTTACTTATTCAATACGCGGACTTAAGCGAGGTACATTTGATATAATTTTGTTTTTATTAGCGATTATTTTAGGCTTTTACTGCGCTGATACATTCAATATATATGACTATAGTCCGGAACAGTTTCCTATCAGAATCATACTCGCTTTTATAATTGTCGCGTCGCTGAGTGGCTACTACGAGTTTTCAAGAGAAAAATACAGCAGTAAAATAATTGCTTTGAGTCAAAAAAATGAATTTTTAGCAACTATAGATCCACTCACTAACCTGCCAAACCGTCGCTATACCATGAATAAGCTTGTGGCTTTCAAAAGTGAGCTGAAAGATAATAATACTCCCTTTGTAATTTTATTAGCTGATGTAGATAATTTTAAAAAAATTAATGATCAATTCGGCCATGATTTTGGCGATGAAGCACTTATTCAGTTAGCTAAAACCTTTGATAAAAGTATTCCAAAAAATGCGATTGCATCACGTTGGGGCGGAGAGGAGTTTTTAATTGTTATCCCAAATGCAACAGTTGAGCAGGGGGAGCAAGTTGCAGAAAAAATCCACAACGCCCTTGAAGCTTCAGCTGTGAGCTTATTTTCAGATAGTACCAATATTACGCTAAGTATTGGTGTTATCTCTGCAAGTGCCGAACGCTCAATTGATCTTGATATCAAGCGTGCTGATGAACTACTTTATAAAGCAAAAGCGCAAGGTAAAAACAGAACGTGTTCTTCTTAAAAGTTTATCTACTTTAATCCATTGAAAACGAATCAAGTGATGGCTTTATTTTAGCCTTTCTGCGCTTTACGCTCATGTAACACATTGCATTACAGACAATCTGCATTGTAATTAATAGCCAATAACTTATGCCTAAGTCACTTAGGTTATTTACTTTTTCGCTAGTAAAGTAATAGGCTACAGCGATTATCTGAAGAACTAAAAAGCTATTTAAAAACCTCAGTAAACGCTGTTTAAAGTAAGTATGCTTATATTTACTAAAAATAATTAAACAGCTGCTTAGCGCTAATAAAAACCAACTTAAAATGATACAAAAATTAACTAAAGTACTGTGCATTATTTAATCCTTCAAAGCTCTATTAACCAATGTTAGGCATGGGCCATTATTAGTTCTTTAGCATTCGCTTTAGCTGTTTTACTGATATTATCACCACCAAGTAAGCGAGCTATTTCATTAATACGACCATCTTTATTCAAAGGCAGCATATGAGTGAACGTTTCGCCTTGTGCTATTTCTTTAGCTACAAAAAATTGTTGGTGTGCGCTACTAGCAACTTGCGGTAAATGGGTAACACAAATCACTTGAGTAGACTTACCTAACTGGCGCAATAGTTTGCCTACGGCTGATGCTGTAGGGCCAGAAATACCTACATCAACTTCATCAAAAATAAGCGTTGGGGTTGTTACTTTTTGGGCAATAATTACCTGTATAGCAAGGCTAATTCGCGAAAGCTCACCACCTGAGGCTACTTTAGCTAACGGCTGAAGTGGCTGCCCAGGATTAGTTGATACTAAAAACGACACATTATCGTACCCTAAGCTATTAGGTGCGCGGCTACTCTCTTGAGTTAAAGCTATTTCAAATACACCGTTTTCCATCGATAAATTAGCCATGCTTTCACTTATTAGTGTGTTAAGTGTATTCGCATACTCATAGCGACTTTTACTTAGTTCATCGGCAGCTTGCTTATAACTAAGTAACGCGCTTTCTATTTCTGACTCTAGTTGCTCCAGACGATTACTATTATTACTTATTGACTCAAGCTTCTGAGCAATCGATTGATGAAACTCAACTAGCTGCTGTGGTTTTATGTGATGCTTACGCGCTAAATCCATCGCACCGCTTAGTCTATTTTCTACTTCACCTAAACGAGCAGGATCTAAATCTGCTTGCTCAGTATAATTTCGAACTTCACGGCTTGCTTCTTCAACTTGTACTGCGGCTTCACTAAGGAGCGCTGCTACGCCTGCTAAGCTTTCGTCGTATTGAGCCAGCTCAGCGAATTGTTGGGCACTGTGCTGCAGCATTGAACAAGCATTTTGTTCATCACTTTCATATAAGTATTGTAATTCACGTTGGCACGATTCTAATATTGTTTGGCTATTACTAAGTTTGTAATGCTCGGCCTCAATTAAATCAAACTCACCTTCTTGTAAGGCAAACTCATCGAGCTCTGCAACTTGGTATTCTAACAATTGTTTTTGCGCTGCTTGTTGCTGCTGTTGTTGCTCTAAATGTTTAAATTCTTTTTGTAAGTTAGCAAACTGTTTATAGTTGTTATTTACATCATTTACTAAGTGGTGATGCCCTGCATAGGCATCTAAAAGCTGTAACTGATGCTCAGCTTTTAATAAGTGTTGGTGGGCATGTTGTCCATGAATAGATATTAAATATTGACCAAGTTCTTTTAATTGTGATGCGGTAACGGCACTGCCATTAATATAGCTTTTACTGCGTCCATTTTTGCAAACAACACGACGTAATAAACATTCATTATCGTCATTGTTTAGCATATGTTGCTCTAAAAACGATTGAGCTAGCGGTAAATCTGTTAGGTCAAATTGAGCGCATACTTCTGCTTTATCAGAGCTTGGGCGCACTGCTGATGCTTCAGCTCGTTCACCTAAACATAATGATAGCGCATCAATAGCAATAGATTTACCAGCACCTGTCTCGCCAGTGATCGCGGTCATACCGCTGCGCCATTCTGTGCTTAAATTACTAACAATTGCAAAATTTTTAACTTCTAAACCAATTAACATACTGTTTATCCATCCAGTCAATTAACTGTTAATTTATACAGTGTTTTGGTTTTTTGCAAATTAATTTTTTATTATTTATGCAACGCTTACATCTTGAGTAAATTGTGTATCAGAAGTTTTTGGGGAGGTATCAATTTGATCATCAACAATATCAGTAGCTTGTATAATGTCTTCGGTTTTAAGTAGCCCGATAAGTGGAGGTAAAGTATTTAGGTAAAAACTCTTATTGTATAAAATTCCTTGCTGAGGTAACTCAGATACAAAGTACTGTATATTATCAATCAATGGCTGGATTATATTCGTTTGATTAGTTTTAATTAACTCGTTGGACAACGTATTAATTAGTAGGTCAGCGGTATCTTCAAGTTGTTGCAAATTCTCGTCTGTATGCGATTGCACAACAAAAAAATTATTTACAATAGCTTGAATACGAGGAACGTATTTTGGGCGAATTATTTTAGCATCAAGAAGATCATTAAGCTTTGCTTTAAGGCGTGAATTTACATGCGAAACCCGTTCATTAAATAGTTTTTTTCTAGCTTCGATTGCTTTTTTGCGATTACTCTCAATTTTGAGGTAACTGTATAAAAGTGTAATTAATAGCAGTAAAGCAAAGAATACTACATAAGTCATTGCTACTCGTTCCTAAATTATTTGATTATTATTTTAAGCCGCCATTTTGCTTTATAGTACTAAATTTGGCAATAAAATTAGTACAAACGACTACCCCAATTTAATTTTGTACGTAAAACGTTGTAGTACGAGTAATTTTTTGGATGAATTAAGCGCAGTTGTTTATCCGCTTTTTTAATTACTACCTCATCGCCGGGTAATACGGCAAGCACAACATGGCTGTCGCAACTTACCTGTAGGCTATCTGTATTTTCTAGGCTTAGCTTTAAGCGTACTTCGTTATCGGCATCGACCACTAAAGGTCTACTAGATAAGGTATGAGGAAACATAGGCACTAACGATATTGCATTTAGCTCTGGCGTTAAAATTGGCCCGCCACCTGAAAGTGAATATGCCGTAGAGCCAGTAGGGGTTGATACTATTAAACCGTCAGAGCGCTGAGAAAACACAAAGTCATTATTTATAAAAGCTTCAAACTCAATCATATGCGCTACTTTATCGGCATGAAGTACCGCTTCGTTAACGGCTGAGTTTGCACTCTTTAATTCGTTGTGGCGATATACTTCTACTTCTAATAAAAAGCGTTTTTCTTCAAGGTACTCACCACTGAGGACTTGCTCTAAGCTCGCTTCAAACCCTTCAGGGTTTAAATCAGTTAAAAAGCCAAGGTTACCTCTATTTACTCCAATTACAGCAATGTTAAAGCGCGCAAGCACGCGTGCAGCACCAAGCATGTTACCGTCACCGCCAACAACAATAGCTAAATCGGCTTGTTCTCCTAAGTCGACTAACTTAACAAGTTTGTCATGCGGGATATCGTCTAATTGACTCCCTGTACGTTTTTCTACTATTACCTCAAAACCAAGCGCAAGTAAAAATGTATGTAAGCGCTGAAGGGTAGCAGCGGCTCCCGGGTGATTAGGTTTGCCAATTAGGCCTATGGTATTAAAAGGAGAGTCCATAATGTACGCACAAAAAGATTTAATAATTGTAGAGTAACTCAAAACAGAAGTGTTTGAAAATACAGATTATAGCAATATTATAAACCTTCAATTTTATTCGCAGTGAGTTAACTGCACGACTTGAAAAACAACTAAACGCCCCGATATCTCTTTCATGCAACAAGATGTAGATACCATGAAACTAAACTCACGAGATCAGCAAATTTTTTCAGCTGTTATGAACATGTACTGTAATGGTGAAGGCTTGCCTGTCCCATCAACAAAAATTGCCAAGCTCAAAGGCATGGCAGTATGCTCGGCTACGGTTCGTAATGCTATGGCTCGCTTAGAAAAAGTGGGGCTATTGTATTCACCTCATACATCTGCAGGACGAGTGCCAACAAATGAAGGGTTTGATTATTGGTTTGACGAGTTTTTTCCACTCGCTGACATTGCTAATTATTGGCAACCAGAGCAATCACAACTCGTTGAACTAGCACATGGTTTGAGCCAAAAATACCAAATATGTTGTTGTGTTGGTTTACCACAAGCCAGCTCGCAGCAAGTGTTTAGAGTAGAAGTGCTTGATTTTGATTCTACCGACTGGCTTATTCTATTAATAGACAGGGCTGGGCAGAGCCACAACATTTGTATTGATAAACCTCATGACTCGTCAGACTCTGTTCGTTATCAGTTTGCAACATGGTTGAACACCGTATTTAGTCAACAAACTCTTATGGAGGGTTTGTATCGTATGCAGGCGATGGCAAATACAGCGCCTCGAAATTGTCATGATTCGCTTAATCAATGGACTCGACAACTAAGTCAAAAATTAGGCTCAGATAATAGTATTGTAGTTGGCGAAAATTACCTCTATAAACAAATCGATTGTGAGCAAAGTTTAAATATTGGTGTTTCGTTTTTAAATTATGTAGAAGATAAACTCGCTTTTAAAAACGGTGTATCGGTACTTAATAGCGAAAAATTGCCTTTTACTGAGTGTGATGAATTGATCGTAATAAGCGTGCCGTACTTTCAAAATCAAGAATACCAAAGCCGCTTTTGTATAATTTGCCCTAAATCAGCGCAAATCGAAGAAATAATTCGAGAATTTAAATTAATTGAGGCATCTAACTCTTGAATCTTTTTATTCAATCCCCATAATTACCGCAGTTGTAAAGAATTGGAGCACGTATTTTATGTCTGAGCAGACACAAAACCCTGAGCAAGAAGTAGAATTAAACGAAGAAATTTCTAAAATGCAGGCTGATGTAGAAGCAGCAGTAGAAGCCGCTGATCAACATGCAGAAGAAGAGCAAAGCCCTGAAGCAGAAATAGCTATGCTATATGCAGAGCTTGAAGCTGCTAAACAAACTATTGCTGATCAAAAAGATGGTGTTGTTCGTGCTGCAGCAGACGTAGACAACATTCGTCGTCGTGCAGCACAAGATGTAGAAAAAGCGCATAAGTTTGCACTAGAAAAATTTGCTAACGAATTACTACCTGTAATTGATAATCTTGAGCGTGCTATTGAGTTTTCTGATAAAGAAAATGAGACTTTAAAGCCGTTGCTTGAAGGTATCGATATGACAGTTAAAAGCTTTAACGATGCTGTTGCAAAGTTTGGTGTTGAAATTGTAAACCCACAAGGTGAGCAGTTTAATCCAGATTTTCATCAAGCAATGTCAATTCAACCAAGTAACGATGTAACACCTAATACAGTACTTGCTGTTATGCAAAAAGGTTACACATTGAATGGTCGTTTATTACGCCCTGCAATGGTTATGGTTTCTAAAGCTGCTGATGCTTAATTGAATTATTAGTTTTGAAAAATGCCTCATATTGAGGCATTTTTTTTGTCTTTTTTATAGTGAATTAACTGTACGAGCATAGTAAGCAACACAGCGCTAAACATTAGACTTGAAAATGGCACTGCGCTTTTTGCATGCATAATAGCGAGTAGTGGGCCAACTAACGCGCCACTGCCAAAACGAAGTGTGCCAATTACGGCCGTTGCCGTGCCTGTGTTTTTTTCAAACTTCATTAATATTAGCGAGTCAGCATTACTTGCAGTGACGCCTAAGCTCATCATTAATGGCGCAATAGCAGCCACAATATAATAAAGTGATAAATGCAATAAGCTAAATGTTAACAAAGCCAGCCCCGATACAAATCCAAATGTAAGCCCAATATAGAGCATTTTTCGAGAGCCCAGCCTTGGTACAATTCGCGTATTTAAAAAGTTACCAAACATCAGCGCCATTACGTTAAAGGCAAATAACACACCAAATAACTGTTCTGACACTTCATATAAATCTAAATAAATAAATGGTACTGAGGTCAAAAAGCAAAAAAATCCAAACGATACAAACATAGAACTGAGTATGTCGGCACGTGCATCTTTATTACTGAGCACTGTTTTATAGCTGTCGAAAAACAGAGCGAGACCCTTTTTTTCGTTTTTGTGAATAGGAATATCAATTAGATACACTTGCACAAATGCCAATATTAAAAAGCTATACCCAGCAAGAACCAAGAATATGGTTGACCAAACTGAAAATCCTAAAATAAACGAACCAACAGAGGGGGCAACTAACGGCGCTACCATCATAATCATCGACACATACGACATTCCCTTAGCTGTATTTTGCTGATAAATATGGCGAATAATACCGGGTACTACTACCGTTGCTGCCGCTCCCGTAAATGCTTGCACTGCTCGAAGAGTCCAAAAAGCATGGATTTCGGTGGTAAATGCCAGTGCAAGTGAGCTTGCACCAAATAAGGTTAAGCCGATACGTGCAAGCTTACGGCGGCCAATTTGATCGGCAATCGGGCCAAAAAATAGCATCCCTAATGAATAGCCTGCTAAGTAAATACTCAACGATATTTGTACATTGGGCATATTAGTGTGTAAATCGTTTGCAATTACCAGCATGGCAGGTAAGTACATATCTATCGCCAATGGCGTAATCGCCACGATACTGGCTAATAAAGGCAATAAAATACGGGTATTAAAAGACGAGGCTGAGGCGTCCATGTGTAAACTCAACAATCACTAAAAACAAGGGTTATAGTGTAACAGGGCATTGTATTTGGATAAACTTAGTTTGCCCGCTAAGTTTATCGTCATATTGCTTTTTTTTAATATAACGGTACATAAAGCAAATATTTTAAATTGGTACTGTGTTTGCTATTCTACAAGCAATAAAAAATTCATTACTTAAGAGAATTATCATGAAAAAACTAGTACTTGCAGTATTAGCGACAGCCGTTTTAGCCGGTTGTAAAACGTCACCAACAGGACGTACTCAAATAGCGCTTTACTCAGATCAACAAATGAGTGAAATGGGTACTGCTAGCTTTGCAGATATGAAAAAAAGCCAACCAATTAATAAAGATGCTAAAACAAATTCTTATGTAAATTGTATTGCTGAAAAAGTAGTCGCTGTATTACCAAAAGAATACGCGTCGCAAAATTGGGAAGTAGTAGTATTTGAAGATGAATCTGCTAACGCCTTTGCACTACCTGGTGGTTACATTGGGGTTCATACGGGCTTACTAAAAATAGCCACCAATCAAGACCAACTAGCAACAGTACTAGGGCACGAAGTAGGGCACGTAATTGCTGAGCATTCTAATGAGCGAGTTTCACAAAGCTCTATTTTAGATACCGGTATGCAGCTTGGTAGTGCTGCACTTGAAATGGGTAATATTCAATACCGTAACGAAATTATGCAAGGCTTAGGTTTGGGCGCACAATATGGAGTTGTTTTACCATTTAGCCGCTCTCACGAATCAGAAGCCGATACTATAGGTCTGGATTTAATGGCACAGGCGGGGTTTAATCCACAAGAGTCGGTTACACTTTGGGAAAATATGAGTGCAGCGGGCAGCGGTACAACCCCTGAGTTTTTATCTACTCACCCAGCGCCAAGTAACCGTATTAAAAATCTACAAGCGCAAATGAGTAAAGCACTTAGCGAGCAAAGCACTGCTAAAGCACAGGGTAAAAACCCACAATGCACACTGTAGTTAAGCGCTTTACTATCTGAAGTAGTGTACGTTTAGTATTAATGCGTAATTAAAATAAAACCCCTGTAAGTATTTTACCTACAGGGGTTTTATTTTAGTTTTTAAGCGTGGTCATTCAGCAGAAAGTGCTTGTTTAAATACATTTTTAAAGCGTTCGAAATCTTCAATGTGCGGCAAGTGCCCTAAATTATCCAGTTCAAATAATTGTGCGTCAGGGATAAGTGTGGCAGCGTGTTTGCCTAATTTATCATATCGACCAAGCTCGTAATCAACACCGTCTTTTTTCCAGTTACGGCCAGGGCCGGTTCTATCGCGTGTACCAATAATTAATTTAACCGGTACAGTTAAATCTTTAAATTCGGTTATTACAGGTTGAGTGAAAATCATATCGTATGTTTTTGCATTTACCCATGCCATTTGTTCTTTATCCGGGCCTTGTATTTGCCCTGTTATAAAGTCGGTTAAGGCTGAATATGTGGCATTCCACTTACCATCGTAGTAATTTTTTTGTTGGTATTTTCTTACGCCTTCTGGCGTTTTTGAAAATTCGTTTTTATAGAAAAAATTTGTATCTTTGTAATCAACATACTGCAGGTAGTTTTCAAGCCCAATAGGGTTAAGTAAAATTAATTTACTAGTTGTGTTTGGGTACATTAGTGCAAAACGACTCGCTAGCATCCCACCCATAGAGTGCCCTAATACAATTGACTCTTTTATATTAAGTGAGTCCATTAACGCATGAGTATGATGAGCAAGAGCCGCAAATGAATACTGGTAATTAGTTGGTTTAGATGATTTTCCAAAACCAATTTGATCAGGAATTAATACGCCGTAGCCTAAAGATTGCAGGTATTGCGCAGTGGTAGTCCAGTAATCTGCATTAAAATTTTTGCCGTGCATAAGCGTCACTGTAGGCATGCCGGATTTGGTAGGCTTTAAGTAAATATAGGCCATTTTAAGGGACTGTTTTTGTGACTCAATGTTAAAGTAATTTACTTTAAAGTCGTACTGATAACTGCTTAAAAGTGCATCATAAGAAAGTGAAGAGGTATCTTGCGTTGTGCTCGCTAATGCATTGTTTGTTAATAACAATAAAGTAGAAAAGCAAATAACTTTAATCGACGACATTTGGTTACTCCAATTAAGGACAAATAATATGAGCTCTAATATATAAAACTCAGAATAATTCATTATAGTAACCAAACATTAAGTACTATTCAATTGAGGCTTTGTCATGCTCAACGTTGTTTAATTTGGAGATGAAAAAAGCGAAGCTAAAAGAGAGCTTCGCTTATTAATGTAGAGTAAAACGAGTATCGTTAAAGCTTAAAACGTCCACTCAATATGGATTTGTGACACTGACTCAGTGACTTCAGTACCTAGTTTATTGTGCCAGTATTGTAATTCCATACCCAACAGTAGTGTGTTTTCTTTCATTTGAAGAGCGTGGCCCATATCCCATACTAAAATAGGCTGTGCGAGTATCCACGCCTCTACATCGTTACCAAATTCATCTTCACGTTCTGCAATGTATTCAGCGTGGCCTTTAAAGCTAAATTTTTGTGAGCCAATAGTGAAAGGGTATTCAAAGGCAACATCAAGCATCCAGCTATTTGTTTCAATAGGAGCCCCGCCTTTTGCTACACCTTCACTATCGTCAATGTAAGCTGTGAATAGCGTTTGAAAAAAGTTAAACCCAGGTACATCCCAGCTTAATTTAACACCAGGCAAGTATTTCATTACTTTAGCGTCGCCAGCAACGTTAATACCACCGGTAAGGCCCACATCTAATAATGCGCCTGCGCCAATTTTTTCGCCGCTAATGGCCGATAAGCTTACCGTTGAATACCACTCACCATAAAAATCAGCATCTTGGTAACCATCATCGGTATCGTCTTTACTGTAATCGATAAAAAAGAAGTTATCGCCGTAATCGTAACCCGATGCATGTTGAACCGAGTAAACAGTGGTGTTTGACTCTTGCTCAGTGAATGGGTTTTTTTGGTCGCCATTATTAATATGTAGTGCTGTGCTGCTCCAATTAGCCGCAAAAGCAGAAGACGATAAAGCAATTGATGTAAAAGTAACGAGAGGAAGTAATTTTTTAAATTTCATATCTGTATTTAACTATAATTTTAGTGACACGCGAAGGCGCGCATTATAGCAAAAGTGATTGATATGTAGAGTATTATTTTAACATATGTTGCAGCTTACTTATTAAGCTGCAACATAGTGTCGATGTTTAAACTATGCTTTATTACGGCGTAAGCAAATAACTGCAATGGCTGTAAATGCTAAAATAAAGCAGTAATAAGAAGACGTTGATACTTCCCACGGGCTAATTTTAAACGTAGCACCTAATAACAATGCTTGGGCACCGTATGGCAATGAACCCTGTGTAACACAGGCAAATATATCAAGTAAACTGGCAGAGCGTTTAGAGCTTATTTCACCGTCATCTGCTAGCTTTTTAGCAATAGGACCCGCGACAATAATAGACACTGTGTTATTAGCAATACATACATTACTTGTTAAAACTAACGCAGCGATACCTAATTGATCTGCCACTTTACGGTGCCATTTTGCAATGATTTTAGTAATCGCTTGAATTTTTTGTGCAATGTAATCAAGACCACCGTTAATACGAATAAATTCAGATAAGCCACCAATAAACATAGAAAGTAAAAATATTTCCTGCATATCAGTAAAGCCTTTGTAAATGTCTTTTACAAAGCTTGCGCCTTCGTAACTTCCTGTAAAGCCCATTAATGCGGCAAAAATAATACCGCTAAACAACACTACAAATACGTTCAAGCCAGCAACTGCTAACACTAAAATAAAGGCATAAGGAAGTACTAACCAAATATCATAGTCTTTAGTTTCAACTACTTGTGCAGCAGGTGTTAAATAAAACAACAGGGCGATTGTTAGAATGGCTGCAGGGACTGCAATTTTAAGATTTTCTTTAAACTTGTCTTTCATTTCACAGCCCTGCGTGCGCGTAGCTGCAATAGTGGTGTCTGAAATAATAGATAAGTTATCGCCAAACATAGCGCCAGATACAATCGTACCGGCCATTAATGCTGGATCTATACCCGTTTTAATTGATACCGCATAAGCGATAGGGCCAATGGCGCCAATCGTACCCATTGACGTTCCCATTGCAGTAGAAACAACGGCCGCAATTAAAAACAAACCAGGGAGCAATAACGAAGGTGGAATAAGCGATAAGCCTGCATTTACTACCGCATCTACACCACCGGTTGCACTTGCCACAGCCGAAAAAGCACCTGCAAGTAAGTAGATTAAACACATGGTAATAATATTGTTGTGTCCGGCACCTTTAATAAAGGTCTCTACACATTGGTTTACCGTGCCTTTATTTAAAATAAACGCAAGCATGATGGCGGGCAATATAGCAACAGGTGCAGGTAGTTGGTAAAAAGCATAATCAACCCCTTGCGATTGCAAATACAAACCTGAGCCTAAAAATAGCGCTACAAAGGTAAGTAGGGGAAGTAAAGAAAGTATTGCTTTGTTTTTATTAAATGATGGCTGCATCATAATCCTCATAACCAGTAAAATTTATCACAGCCAAAACTCCTCTTTTAGCTGAATTTAGCAGTACAACTTTTTATTTTAAAAAGTTGTTAGCCGCAGCGTCCGCAAGCCAAAGACCAAATCGACGCGAAAGAGAAGTTTAAATGTATAGATGGCTAAAGTAAACTGGTATTGTTATTATTATTAAATTAAAAGGTCACCTGACTATTGCATGACTTTTAGATAATATCTATAAAGCAACGCGATTTTCAGCGATTAATATTTATCCAACTGCATAAAAATACCCACCTGCGTATTTTTATGCCCGGATATATGGCTAATAAACGGATTCAAATTAAATTAGGTAAAAACCATGACTACAAATCGAATAGGTGTTTTTGGTGCTAACGGCAGAATGGGCTTAGCCCTATTAGAAGCCGCGACAATTAAAGAGCAAACACAACTTACAGGCGCATATGTTCGTAGTGGTTCATCGCTATTAGGCATTAATGTAAATCAAGTAAATAGCGCAGCCGATAACAGTGTTAGCTTTAGCGACGAAAGTACAATAGATGATGTAGATGTTTTAATCGACTTTACGCTGCCAGCGGGTATGAAAAACCATTTAAAAACAGCTGTTGCACAAAAAATTCCTATGGTGATTGGCACAACAGGTTTAACAAATGATGATATGGCGCTATTACACGATGCCGCTAAACATATCCCTATTGTATTTGCGCGAAATTACAGCGTAGGTGTCAATGTATTACTTAACCTTGTGCAAACTGCAGCGACTAAATTTGGTGACGATTTAGATATCGAAATATTTGAAGCGCATCACCGTCATAAAATAGATGCACCATCAGGTACTGCACTGGCAATAGGTGAGTCAATCGCGCAAGCGAAAGGCTGGGATCACGACGAGGTTGCGGTATATGACCGAAGCCAAGTAGAAACAGCGAAATCTCAAAATGAGATTGGTTATTCTGTCCTAAGAGGGGGCGATATAGTAGGTGAACATACCGCATACTTCGCTACAATGGGCGAAAGGCTTGAATTAACACATAAAGCAAGTTCGAGAATGACGTTCGCTCTAGGTGCTATAAGGGCTGCAAGCTGGTTAAAAAACAAACCTGCTGGACTTTATGATATGCAAGATGTGCTAGATCTTAAGTAGTTTAGTTACTATTTTAACTGTTTGGGTCTAATTTCACCTACAGTGACTTATTTGTAACAATTAACCAAATAATGTTAGACCTAAATAGCAACTTCATGTAATATGCAGCCAATTTGCCAAAAATTACTAAATGCGTGTTTCCAATTATACCCAAGTGGCTAGTAAATCCAGGGTTTCAGTGGGAATGAAAATAGTTTTAGGCAAGAAAAATGATTGAAGGTTGAATGCTTTACATCTGCATCATTTAAGACTGCGTAAAACAATTTAAGCTCACAAAAATCTGGTTTTGACGATCCCTCTGGGTATTGGCGGGGTGTTAAGCAATTGCTTACTCCCGTTTTTTACTGTTAGGAGGTTTAACTTGACTAAATCCGCTCTGTTAGTCCTAGAAGACGGCACAGTGTTTCGCGGTACTGCAATCGGCGCTGACGGCATGTCAGTCGGTGAAGTGGTATTCAATACGTCTATGACTGGTTATCAAGAAATTTTGACTGATCCATCATACGCGGAACAAATCGTAACTTTGACGTACCCACATATCGGTAATACGGGTACCAACAGCGAAGACGAAGAAGCGAATCAAATTTGGGCTAAAGGCCTAGTGATCCGTGATTTGCCACTGCTAGCAAGTAACTTTCGTAACGAGCAATCGTTAGATGATTACTTAAAAGAACGTAATATTTTAGGTATTGCGGACATCGACACCAGAAAGCTAACTCGAATTTTGCGTGATAAAGGCGCACAAAACGGGTGTATTGTTGCCGGTGACGAGCTAGACGAAAATAAAGCGTTACAAGCCGCGCAAGCCTTCCCAGGTTTAAAAGGTATGGATTTAGCAAAAGTTGTCTCAACCAAGGAAAATTTTGAGTGGCGCGAATCAAGCTGGACATTAGGTGAAGGATTTAAAACCCTTGACGCTGCTGATGAAAAGTTTCATGTTGTTGCCTACGACTTCGGTGTAAAACGTAATATTTTACGTATGCTTGTAGACCGTGGTTGTAAACTTACAGTAGTACCAGCGCAAACTTCTGCCGCTGACGTACTTGCTTTAAACCCTGATGGTATCTTCTTATCTAATGGCCCTGGTGATCCTGAGCCATGTACTTACGCTATTGAAGCCATTCAAGCCTTTTTAGAAACCGACACACCTATTTTTGGTATCTGTTTAGGTCATCAGTTATTAGCCCTTGCCTCAGGTGCTAAAACAGAAAAAATGAAATTTGGCCACCACGGTGGTAACCACCCAGTTAAAGACCTAGACCGTAATGTAGTTATGATCACAGCTCAAAACCATGGTTTTGCAGCTCAAGAATCAAGCCTACCAAGTACGCTTCGTGCCACGCATAAATCGTTATTTGATGGAACGCTTCAAGGTATTCATCGTACTGATAAGCCTGCGTTTAGCTTCCAGGGTCACCCTGAAGCAAGTCCAGGTCCACACGATGCAGCACCATTATTTGACCACTTCATCGATTTGATGCAAGCGCGTAAACACTAATTTAACTGGAGTAATAATGCCAAAACGTACCGACATAAAAAGCATTCTTATCTTAGGCGCAGGCCCAATTGTAATTGGTCAAGCTTGTGAATTTGACTACTCTGGTGCTCAAGCGTGTAAAGCACTTAGAGAAGAAGGCTATAGAGTTATATTAGTTAACTCAAACCCTGCAACTATCATGACCGATCCTGAAATGGCCGATGCTACCTACATCGAACCAATTCACTGGGAAGTGGTAGAAAAAATTATTGAAAAAGAAAAGCCAGATGCAGTACTGCCTACAATGGGTGGTCAAACAGCATTAAACTGTGCACTTGATTTAGACAAGCACGGTGTATTGGCTAAGCACGGCGTTGAGCTAATTGGCGCAACGGCGGATGCAATCGACAAAGCAGAAAACCGTGAACGCTTTGACGTAGCAATGAAAAACATTGGCCTTGAATGTCCTCGTGCTGAAATTGCTCACTCAATGGAAGAAGCTAAAGATACAATGAGCCGAATTGGCTTACCATGTATCATTCGTCCTTCTTTCACCATGGGTGGCACCGGTGGCGGTGTTGCTTACAACATGGAAGAGTTTGAAGAAATTTGTGAGCGCGGTTTAGACTTATCGCCAACAAACGAATTATTGATTGATGAATCACTGATTGGTTGGAAAGAGTACGAAACAGAAGTTGTACGTGATAAAAACGATAACTGTATTATTGTTTGTACCATTGAAAACTTTGACCCTATGGGTGTTCACACTGGCGATTCAATCACCGTTGCACCAGCGCAAACGCTAACCGACAAAGAATACCAAATTATGCGTAACGCCTCTATGGCGGTATTACGTGAAATTGGTGTAGAAACTGGCGGTTCTAACGTGCAGTTTGGTATTAATCCTGAAGATGGCCGTATGGTTATCATTGAGATGAACCCACGCGTATCACGTTCATCTGCACTTGCATCAAAAGCAACGGGTTTCCCAATTGCTAAAATTGCTGCAAAGCTAGCAGTAGGTTATACGCTTGATGAACTTCAAAACGATATTACTGGCGGTAAAACTCCAGCATCTTTTGAGCCTTCAATCGATTACGTTGTAACAAAAATTCCTCGCTTTAACTTTGAAAAATTTGCCGGTGCTAACGATCGCTTAACTACGCAAATGAAATCAGTTGGCGAAGTAATGGCGATTGGTCGTAACCAACAAGAATCATTACACAAAGCATTACGTGGTCTTGAAGTGGGCGCAACAGGTTTTAACCCAATAGTTGCACTTGATGACCCTAAAGCTAAAGAAAAAATCATCCGCGAATTACGTGAGCCAGGTGCTGAGCGTATCTGGTACATTGCCGATGCAATGCGCCATGGTATGAGCGTTGATGATGTTTATGAGCTGACTAAAGTTAATCGCTGGTTCTTAGTACAAATAGAAGATATTTTAAAAGACGAAGCAAAAATTGGTGAAGTAGGTATGGCTGGTTTAAATGCCGACTTCCTACGTAAACTTAAACGCAAAGGTTTCGCAGATCCACGTATAGCTGAAATTGCTGGTGTATCTGAAGCTGAAATTCGTAAAAAACGTCACCTATTAAACATCGTGCCAGTATACAAGCGTGTTGATACGTGCGCCGCAGAATTTAGCTCAGACACAGCTTACATGTACTCATCTTACGATGAAGAGTGTGAAGCAAACCCAACAGATAAAGACAAAATCATGGTTATTGGTGGCGGTCCTAACCGTATCGGTCAAGGTATTGAATTTGATTACTGTTGTGTACATGCCTCGCTTGCGCTTCGCGAAGACGGTTATGAAACAATTATGGTTAACTGTAACCCTGAAACGGTTTCTACCGATTACGATACATCTGATAGACTATACTTTGAGCCAATTACACTTGAAGACGTACTCGAAATCGTACGTGTTGAAAAGCCAAAAGGCGTTATCGTGCAGTACGGTGGTCAAACACCACTTAAATTAGCGCGTGAGCTTGAAGCGAATGGCGTTCCAGTAACAGGTACTTCACCTGATGCGATTGACCGTGCAGAAGACCGCGAACGTTTCCAACAACTTGTTGAGCGTTTGAACTTACTTCAGCCAGAAAATGCAACAGTAACTTCAACTGAAGAAGCACTACTTAAATCAGTCGAAATTGGTTTTCCACTAGTTGTACGTCCGTCGTATGTACTAGGTGGTCGTGCAATGGAAATTGTATACGATGAAGACGATTTACGTCGCTACATGACCGAAGCTGTATCTGCATCAAACGAAGCACCTGTATTACTGGACCGTTTCTTAGATAACGCAATTGAAGTTGACGTTGACGCAATTTGCGACGGTGAGCAAGTAATTATTGGCGGTATCATGGAGCACATTGAGCAAGCCGGTGTTCACTCTGGTGACTCAGCATGTTCATTACCAGCACATTCTTTATCGCAAGAAGTGCAAGATGTAATGCGCAAGCAAGTAACCGATATGGCGCTTGAGCTTGGTGTTGTTGGCTTAATGAATACACAGTTTGCTGTAAAAGATGGCAAAGTGTACTTAATTGAAGTTAACCCGCGTGCCGCACGTACTGTACCGTTTGTATCAAAAGCAACCGGTGTAGCGCTTGCAAAAGTGGCGGCTCGTTGTATGGCGGGTCAGTCTTTGGCAAGCCAAGGTATTACTAAAGAAGTGATCCCTCCTTATTACAGCGTTAAAGAAGTTGTTTTACCATTTGCTAAGTTTCAGGGTGTGGATCCAATTCGTGGCCCTGAGATGCGCTCAACGGGTGAAGTGATGGGTGTTGGTGATACTTTCGCCGAAGCATTCGCAAAAGCACAATTAGGTGCAAGCAACACTTTACCACGCGGTGGTCGCGCGTTATTATCTGTTCGTAATAGCGATAAGCCACGCATTGTTGAATTAGCCAAGATTATGACCGACTTAGGTTTTGAACTTGACGCAACGGGTGGCACGGCACAAGCTCTTGAAGAAGCTGGCATTGAAGTACGACGTGTAAACAAAGTATATGAAGGCCGCCCGCATATTCTTGATTATATCAAGAATAAAGAGTACAGCTATATCGTTAATACCACCGAAGGTCGCCAAGCGATCGAAGATTCGAAGGTGTTACGTCGTGGTGCATTGCAAAATAAAACCAACTATACGACAACCTTGAACGCGGCTTTTGCTAACTGTACTGCTAACAAAGCAGATGACCGTAGTAAAGTAACGTCAGTTCAAGAGCTACACCTGCGATTGAACTAAGGAAATGTGCCAAGGCCAACTAGGGCCTTGGTGTTAAGTGAGAAAAGTATGCAATCAATTCCGATGACAGTTCGTGGCGCAGATTTACTGCGCAAAGAGCTTAACGAATTAAAAACAGTTACCCGTCCAAAAATTATCGCCGACATTGCTGTTGCGCGTGAACACGGTGACTTAAAAGAAAACGCTGAGTACCACGCTGCACGTGAGCAACAGGGTTTTTGTGAAGGTCGTATTCAAGAAATTGAAGCTAAACTTTCAAATGTTCAGATAATCGACGTAACTAAAATGCCAAATACGGGCAAAGTTATTTTTGGTACTACCGTAACTATAGTAAATGTAGATACGGATGCTGAAGTAAAATACCGTATTGTAGGCGATGATGAAGCAGATATTAAAAACAACTTAATTTCTGTTAATTCACCGATTGCACGTGGCTTAATTGGTAAACAAGTAGACGATGCAGTGTCTATCCAAACGCCAAAAGGTATCGTTGAGTACGAAATCATTGAAGTTGAGTATCTTTAACGCATAACTCACTTTAACGTTTTAAATAAAAACCGATGTATTTACATCGGTTTTTTTATGCCTTAAATAAATCACTATACTGATAAGGGTGTTCATATTGCATAAAGAGTGAGCATGATGATATAGGTACATAATCACTTCATTAAAAGGAACACTCAATGGCTAATATACTTTACCCAGCGCCTTTAAAAGTAGGCTCTAAAATTGCTATTTGCTCGCTTTCATCTGGGCTAAAAGAAAAGTATCACGGACGCTTAGATATTGTTATAAATGGACTACAACAACGAGGGTATAATGTTGTTGAAGGCGAGTTTTTACGTCAAAACAAACCACGTGAACAGCTTAATGCTAAAGCGCATGCTAAGCAGCTAATGGGTTTTTTATTAGATGATGAAATAGATGCGATTATGCCGCCAATGGGTGGTGAGCTGGCAATGGAAATACTGCCACTACTTGATTTTAACGCCATTAAAGAAGCAAAGCCTAAGTGGTTAGTTGGTTTTTCTGATGTGAGTACTATTGCATGTGCACTCACTGCTAAGTGCCAATGGGCAACCCTCCACAGCGCCAATCTTATGCAGTTACACCCAGATGAAAAAAATCCGTACAGCTTACAAATATTTGAAACTCTGACCTACGAAGCCGGTAGTAAGTTTGAGCAAGGTCCTTCTTCTTTATACCAAAAAAATAAGCCTAATTACGCGCAAAACCCGAACGAATTACTCAGCCCGAGTGAGCCCACAAACTGGCAATGTTTAAACTACACAGATAAACGTACCATAGAAATGTCTGGTCGGTTATTTGGTGGGTGTTTAGATACCGTAGGTTTATTGCTCGACTCGCCATTTTTAGCGCTGCATGAGTTTAAAAAGGACAGTGCGCCCGAAGGGCTTATTTTATACCTCGAAAACTCAGAACTTACACCAACAACCGTTGCACGATTTTTACTGTCATTAAAATTAGCCGGAATATTTGATGATATCAATGGATTGGTTTTAGGGAGAAGTGAAATAACACAAGGTCATTACGATGCCTTTGATTATCGCCATGCATTAGATGTAGCGCTAGGTGGGTGTTTATTTCCTGTAATTTTTGATGCCGATATAGGGCACGTTCAACCTAACTTAAATTTGGTCAATGGTGCTACCTGTACGCTAGTTGCTGATATAAACGAAGGTATAGTAGATCGCGCATCGTTAAATATTCAACTTTCGTAGTTTTTATTGTATTTAGTTTTGAAAAACAAATAAATACAAGCGTATAATATGCCTACAGTAAGTGCTAATGCTTACTGTAAATTCTCAGGGCGGGGTGAAATTCCCCACCGGCGGTATGTTTAATGTTTTTTATGACTTAAACGAGCCCGCGAGCGCTTTATTTAACTTATTTTAGGTTAAGTAAAGGTCAAGCAGATCTGGTGAGATGCCAGAGCCGACGGTTACAGTCCGGATGAAAGAGAATATGGCTTATTATACTAAAACCAATTTTATTAAAGACATGATCCTTGTATCGCGTTAAGTGAGCTATTTTTCTTTGCGCTATAATTAGTCACTAATTTAATGTTATTGGTATAACAGTGTGCGCTGCATTTTGCTGCGTGCTTTTTGTTATTCTATTTAAGCTATTTTTGTAGTGATCGCTTTAAATTTAAGTGATGTATTACTGATCCTTTCACAGTCCTGAATCTATTATTTTTATTTGGAATATAATGATGATTCAGTCTCTACTTACTCAATTCGGCGAAAGCCATACCCGCGTACAAAGCGCAATCACTGCACTACAGCAAGGCCAAGGCGTACTTGTTGTTGATGATGAAAACCGTGAAAATGAAGGCGACTTTGTTTTTTCAGCTGAGCATTTAACGACTTCTCAAATGGCCGAAATGATCCGCGAAGGCAGCGGTATTGTTTGTTTATGCATGGGGGATGAGCGCATTAAACAGCTCGACTTACCGCAAATGGTAGCTAAGAATACGAGTCAAAATAACACCGCTTATACAGTCACTATTGAAGCTAAGCATGGCGTAACAACAGGTGTGTCTGCTGCTGATAGAGTAACTACTATAAAAGCAGCGACAGCGGATAATGCAAAACCAAGTGATTTATCGCGCCCAGGGCATGTATTTGGTTTAAAAGCACAAACGGGTGGCGTATTAGTGCGTCGCGGTCATACCGAAGCATCCGTTGATTTAATGCAACTTGCCGGCTTAAAACCATTTGGCGTAATTTGCGAACTAACAAATCCTGATGGCTCAATGGCGCGCTTACCTGAGGTGAGTGATTATGCTAATAAACATAGTATGACCGTGGTTTCTATTGAAGATTTAGTGCAATACATTCAGGCTGCACAGCGCAAAGTAAGTTAAACTGCTTTAAAGCAAAAAAACCACTTATTTAAATAAGTGGTTTTTTAATATTGTTATCATTTAAGTTTATAACGTATTACTTATAAAACCTGAATAACTTGCTCTTTTGCTAAGCGAGATTTAGGTAATTTAGCATTATAATCTTCAGCGCTATCATGATAGCCAAGTACTAATGCGACGTCGCATACGTAACCATCAAGTTCTTTTTCAAAGACTTCGCCAATCAGCTCGGCATCTACGCCTTCCATTGGGGTTGAATCAATGCCTAAACGTGCAGCGGCATGCATAGTGTTACCCAGTGCAATGTAAGTTTGTGCTTTAGTCCACTCTTCATTAACGCCTAGCTCATCAGTATTCATATCAACAAACGCATAAGCACCAAAAGCTTGTTCGCGATTTTCTGCTTTAGTACGGCCATTTTTAATATCTGCATCAATAACTTGTGCGTAGTCATCGCGGGTATATTTAGGATTGTGAGCGAACAATATTATATGCGAAGCTGTTTTAATATGTGGCTGGTTAAACGCAAATTTATTAGCAAATGTACTATGCATACGCTCTTTAGCCTCATCTGATTCAATTACGATGAATTTCCAAGGCTGCGAGTTAATAGATGATGGAGATAGGCGCATAGCTTCGTAAATAACGGCTAAATCGTCTTGAGATACACGTTTCGTTGCATCGTAACGTTTTGCTGTGTAACGCTTTTCTAAGTCATTAATAATAGGGTGAGTCATTAGTTTCTCCATTGAATAGGTGTTTTACCAGTATTTACTATGTTGAGTCAGTTTTAGTAAAAACAAACCCTTTTAAAAATTTATTACAAAAATAATATCGTGTTTTTAAATCACTCTACTTATTTAATTCAATTGATATCTACGTAAAGTAAGGCCTATCAATATAGCTAGGTACGGATAGTAGTGGGTTATTACAATATGATAAACAGGTATATGGTTGAATCATTATCAAATATTATTAGGTAATAGTTTCTTTAATAAATATAAATACAGCCATAGCCACCCCGAAATATTGGCTGAAGACACCAATTACATTGGCGCCTTCAATTAATTCAGGCAGCGCGTATTTAGTATTTATGGAATTAAAAATCTTCCAACACTATTTTTCCAATAGAGCGACCTTCTTCAAGTTCTGCGTGTGCAATACGCAGGTTAGCCGCATTTATAACGCCTAAATTTTTACCAATCGTTGTTTGAATATGGCCCTGATCAATTAACTCAGCAACATGATTTAATAACTTGCTTTGCTCAATTAAATCTTTGGCATTAAACATTGAGCGGGCAAACATAAATTCCCAATGTAGCGATAAGCTCTTCATTTTTAATTTACTAACATCTAATGACTCAGGATCGTCAATCATTGCAATTTTACCAAAGGGTGCAAGTACCTCTGTATACGCTTCAAAATAAGTATCAGTACTGTGCAGACTTGCTACATGTGTTACCGAGCCAATGTTTAATGCATCAATTTGAGCGGGTAATGGTTTTGTATGATCAACAACATAATCTGCGCCTAGTTTTTTAACCCATGCTTGTGAGCTTTCACGCGATGCAGTGGCAATCACAGTTGCGCCAGTAATCGCTTTAGCAAGCTGGATAAAAATAGAACCAACGCCGCCTGCGGCACCTGTTACTAAAATAACTTCGTCTGATTTTGTTGTTGAATCAGCTGCTTGTTTTACAATGTTTAAATGCTCAAATAATAATTCGTACGCTGTTATTGCAGTAAGGGGTAATGCAGCAGCTTCAGCATCGTTTAAGCTTTGTGGTTTGAACCCTACAATGCGCTCATCCACTAATTGAAATTCTGCATTACTACCTGGGCGGGTAATATCACCTGCGTAGTAAACAGCATCGCCAGGTTTAAATGCCGTTACAGCATCGCCGATGGCAACAACTTCACCAACAGCATCCCAACCAATAACTTTTATTTCACCATCAGCAGGGGGCATAGATGCACGCACTTTGTAATCTGCTGGGTTAACTGCAATAGCTTTAACTTTAATTAATAAATCACGACCTGTTGCAACTGGCTGTGGTAATTCAACATCAATTAACGATTCAGGGTTAGAAACAGGAAGAGATTTTTTATAACCAATGGCTTTCATAATAAGTGTCCTAATTTGTTTACATATAAGCTGCAAGCCATGCTTTGGCTAGCTGATGGATATATAGTAGACCTTGCTTTAATATAGATAAACCGCATAATTGTTGAATCATTATCAAATATAAATAGATAATATGAACATAGAAGATTTAAAACTTATTTTAAAAGTCGCTGAGTTTAGAAGTATTACGCTCGCAGCTGCTAAGTTAGATATGCGTACAGCTACAGCAAGCGCTGCTATTAAACGTGTTGAGGCAGCCCTTGGTAGTGAGCTATTTGTTCGGACAACACGTCATTTAAGGTTATCGGCTGCTGGGGAGCGCTACATACCACAATGTGAGCAGGCTTTAGCTGTACTTGAGCTTGCAAAGCAAAATCTAAAAGGTGAACACGACGAAATAGAAGGCGAGCTGCGTGTTGCCCTTTCATCTGACTTAGGCCGTAACTTAGTGATCCCATGGATTGATGAACTCATGGACACTTATCCAAAGCTAAGTTTAAGAACGCATATAAGTGATAGTAATATCGACTTTTACCGTGACTCAGTTGATATAGCGCTTCGTTATGGCTCGCCTAATGATGCTAGCGTTTATGGATTCAAAATTTGTAACGTACCGCGCTTGTTATGTGCAACTGACGAATATCTCTTACAAAACGGGGCTCCCATGCATCCCGATGATTTAGCGTCGCATCAAGGTTTGTTTTATCAGTTGCAGGATATTATAAATAATACGTGGGAATTCACCGATGGTGAGTCAAAATATAAAGTTAAAATGAATGGCAGGCGCGCCTCAAACGATGGCGATTTAGTAAGGCGCTGGTGCGTAGCTGGTAAAGGTTTGGCTGTAAAATCAGCCCTTGATATAGCCAATGATTTACTCAATGACAGGGTGGTTACTGTAATGCAAGATTATCAACATGTTAATGGTGAACTTTGGCTTATTTGCCCAAGTAGGCAGTCAATAACCCCAGCGGTGCGTTTACTACGTGATGCATGCAGAGCAAAATCCCAAGCTATTTTGCAGCAGTTGGTAAATAAAGGAATTATTGATAAAAGCGTACTGAGCTAATTTAGGAAGAGTTATGCAAGTTGATGATATTAGAGTTTTTATTCCCTGTAAAAGCTATGAACAATCTCAGCGCTTTTATAAAGCGCTTGGATTTAAGATTGAAGATGCTTCAAATGATTTATGTGTGTGTACCTTTGGCGAATGTACGTTCTTTTTACAGCGTTATTATAATAAAACGTTTGCTGAAAACTTAATGCTGCAACTTTGTGTGTTAAATATAGATGAAGCATACGAACTCATTAGTAACCTAAACGGTTTTGACATCCGGTTTGAGGGTATAAAACAAGAATCTTGGGGTAGCGTTATTTACTTATGGGGACCATCGGGTGAGCTTTGGCACGTAACTGAATTAAATTAAAAATAAAAAGGAATAAATATGAAATTTAATAAATATATATAATCATTTTGATGGCGGCCTTACTTGCTTCTTGTAGCTCGTTTATGAGTAACAATACAGGTAAAAATACACAATCTAGTAGCTTAATGGATTTTTTATATCCTGATCAACAAAGCCGTGCTACCTATAAACCTGAAATACCTGTTTTAAAACTCCCTGTTACCGTCGGAATTGCATTTGTACCGTCTAAAAACTGGCAGCCAGACGGGTTAGAGACCCAAAACCAAGTCGAATTACTCGAAAAAGTAAAAAAGTCATTTCTTCAATATGATTACATTGACCGCATTGAAGTTATACCAAGCACCTATTTAAAGGGTGGTGAAGGTTTTGCAACACTCGAGCAAGTAGGGCGACTTTACGATGTAGATTTAATCGCACTGGTTTCATATGATCAAATTACGCAATCGTATGAAAATAATGCAGCCTTACTTTATTGGACAATAGTGGGTATGTACGTTATTCCAGGTAATGAAAATACAATTCAAACCTTTGTGGATACAGCTGTTTTTGATATTAAAAGCAGAAAAATGCTATTTAGAGCACCAGGTATAAGTAAACTTGAAAAAAGAACAACAGCAATAGGTATTGATGAAACGTTATCTGAAAAGTCGGCAGAGGGCTTTAATCTAGCGGTTAGTGATATGAGTACTAATTTAGATGCAGAACTAGCAAGGTTTAAAACACGTGTTAAAGAAGAAAAAATTGCAAAAGTCGAAAATAAAGATGGCTCTAGTAGCGGTGGCTCTTTGAGTATTTATTTACTCGTTTTGTTGTCGTTATTAGTTATGCGTAGCAAAAAAATTTAAAGTTGATAAAAAACTAAGTATTTTTAATAATGCCACCGGCTTAGAGCTGGTGGCATTATTTTTTATTAGCTAACTTAGCTTTTTATTAAAAAACTCAACGGTACGTTGCCATGCAAGCTCGGCATTGTCTTTATCATAGCGACCTGTCGAGTCGTTATGAAAACCATGATTTGCCCCTTTATACATATGCATAGTGTATTCAACATTATTAGCTTTTAAATCTTGTTCGTACTGTGGCCACGACGCGTTTACACGTTTATCCAGCTCGCCTAATTGAATCATTAACGGTGCTTTAATATTTTTACGTAAACTTTCACTGGCGGGAGTGCCGTAAAAAGGCACGCCAGCGCTGATTAAATTACTATCTACTGCCGCTAAATAATTAACAATGTAGCCACCAAAACAAAAACCGACAGCGCCTAACTTACCGTTACTGTTAGCATGTGATTTTAAAAAGTGCGCTGCGGCAACAAAATCGTTTTGAATTTTAGCGCGATCCATGGTTTTTTGCATAGCGCGTCCTTCATCATCATTACCAGGGTAACCACCCAGAGGAAAAAGCGCATCGGGTGCAAATGCAATAAAGCCTACCTTCGCTAAGCGTCTTGCTACATCCTTTACGTACGGGTTCAAACCACGGTTTTCGTGTATCACGAGTACAACAGGGAGCTTACCTTCTATGTTTTTAGGGGTTGCTAAGTAACCTTTGCCTTTACCGTGCCCGTCTGGCGAATCGAATTCTTCGTATGTTGCTTTAATATCGTCGTCATTAAACGACACTTGTTCAGCCAATGCGTAATTAGGTAATAATGCTGATGTAAGTACAGCCATCGAAAAGCCAAGTGCAGCAAGGTCACCGAGTTTTTTCATAAAAGTACGTCGGTCCATTAAACCGTGGGCGTACTCGTCATACCAATCAAAGGCTTCTTGAGGAATGTGATCAGAGGGAGATGTATTCATGGCTGTTCCTTAATTTTATTATGTCTATTTATTATTTAAATACCATAACGTATTAGAGATAAAAAACGAGCAATATTTCTATCAATTATTAGGACTGGTAATTAATCCTGCGTGTTAAAAAATAAGTAATGTTAGCAAATAGGTGAATATCATTTTTAAGCTAAAAATAAAAAGCTCGACATAATATGCCGAGCTTTTTTGGTTGGGATGTTACTTAATTTAGCTGTGAGTAGGCGCTGGTTGGGCATCTACTAGTGGTGGCTTGCCACGCATTTTACGTACTAATCGTTTAGCATCTTCTAGTGCAACATACTGGCACGGTATAAGTATCAGTGTAATTACTGTGGCAAATAACACACCAAAAGCAAGTGATACAGCCATTGGGATAACAATTTTAGCTTGTAAACTCGTTTCAAAAATAATTGGCATTACACCAATAAAGGTAGTGATTGAGGTAAGTAATATCGCTCTAAAGCGACGAGCACCGGCTTGCATTACAGCATCCTTAATCGCAACACCTTCAGCGCGTGCTTTGTTTACAAAATCAACCATAACGAGGGAATCATTTACGACCACACCCGCTACAGCAATAATGCCAAACATCGATAAGCTACTCATGGTCATACCTAAAATCATATGCCCAAACATCGCGCCCACTACACCAAACGGAATAACCGACATTATAATAAGTGGCTGCGAGTAAGAGCGAAGCGGAATGGCTAACAAGGCAAATATAATCATCATTGATATACCAAAATCACGAAGCTGCTCTGAAGCGCTATCCATTTCTTCTTGAATGCGCCCAGCTACATCACTTGTAACGCCAGGGTAGCTTTTAAGTAATGTTGGTAAGTATTCATCACGAATTTCTTCTGCAATCGCAAATGGTTCGGCTTGGTCGGTATTTACCGCAGCCCATACGTTTACAGTACGTTTAGAGTTTTCGCGGCGGATACGGTTAACACCGTCAACAAGCTTAACTTCGGCTACTTCACTTAGCGGTACTTCAGCGCCAGTAGGTGTAATAATACGCACACTTGCGATGTCACTAATTGAGTTACGTTCGTCTTCTGGATAGCGGATCATGACTTTAATTTCTTCGCCTTCACGCAATATTCGCTGCGCTTCTAAGCCGTAGTAACTAAAGCTAACTTGCGATGCTACATCAGCAAGCGTTAAACCCATGCTATAAGCGAGTGGTTTTAAATCAAGTTGCACTTCGTCGGTGGCACTTTGCATTGAGTCGTTTACGTCGCCAACACCTTCCATTGTTTGTAATTTGGCTTTTAATTTACCAGCCACTTCTTTTAGCTCGTTAGCATTTTTGCCTTCAAGTTTAAAGCTAACGTCGCCATCATCTCGACCGCCATTCATTATACTGTCTTGAATGGTCATGGTTTTAATGCCTGGTAGGGCGGGCATTTGCTCGCGCCATAACGCACTTAGGGCAAAGGTGTCGATAGGGCGTAAGTCAGGCTCTACCAAAATGGCCATAATATTTGCTTCAGTTCGCCCGCGCAGGCTTACCGATAAATCGCGGATCATCGGTTTACCGTATTGCTCTTGTAGTTGCTGATCGACCTTTAACAACACGCTTTCTATTTTACGTGCGGTTTCAAGCGTTGCTTGCTCAGATGAAGCAAGGTTCATTTCTATATCAATACGTGGAAAGTCGTGCGGTATTTTAGGGTTTGGTACAAACTTAACTAAACCACCTGCAAACATACCTGCGCTTACAATAAGCAAACACATAAAGCCGACAATCACTGTATAGCGATAATGAATACAGCGGCTAACAAAAGGAAGGTAGTAGTTATTCACAAAGCCTTTTAAGCTGCTATCAATCACCATACGTAAGCGATGTAATAGGTTTTTAGGATTTGGTTTACGTGGGTTCATTGCTGCAATATGTGCAGGCAAAATAAGTTTTGATTCAATGAGTGAAAAAATCAAACATAAAATAATCACGCCACCAATGGCCTTAGAAAAAGCAGCACCAGGGCCGGTTGCGAGTGTTTGTGGTAAAAATGCAGCAATAGTCGTTAGCACACCAAAGGTTGCTGGCATCGCAACGCGTTTTACACCGCGTACAACGTTATCAAGTGTGTGGCCGTATTTTTCTATTTCGGCACTGGCTGACTCGCCCACAACTATGGCGTCATCAACAACAATCCCGAGTACAAGTATAAAGGCAAAAAGAGAGGCTAGGTTAATTGTTACATCTAAAAAGCCAATAGGCATAAACAAAAAGGCGCCTAAAAACGAAACCGGTAAACCCATCATTACCCAAAATGCTAAGCGGAGCGGTAAAAATAGTGCCAGCACTATCATTACTAACAAGCCACCCCAAATCATGTTATCGACCATCATATCGAGTCGACCTTCAAGGTAGTAAGTTAAATCAACAATAGGAGAGAGCTTAACGCCTGCAGGTAAAAGTGGCTCTTTAGTTGCCATGTAGCTTTTAAGTACTTTTGCTACATCGGTAATGTCTTGATCTTTTGATGCGTTTACTTCAAACGAGAGTGAATTTTTACCATTGTATTTTGAATATTGTAGACCTTCTTCAAAGCCATCATTAATAGTTGCAACATCGCCTAAATAAATTTGTGCGCCATCAGCAAGGGTAATAAGTGGCAGTTTTTCAAACTCAAAACCACGGTAGGCTTGTTTTTCAACACGCATCGAAATATAACCATTTTCAGAGCGTATTTGCCCCGCCGACATATTTGCCGAAAAATTTTGCACAGCACCTGCAATATCTCTAAATGTTAATCCGTACTCGCGTAGTTTATTAGGGCTGACTTCTATACCAATTTCGTATTCTAAGCCGCCGTTAAAATTAACAAGGTTAACGTGAGGCAGTGCTTGTAACTCGTCTTTTATATCGTTGCCAAGCTCTTTTAACTGGTAGTTACTCATGTCGCCGTAAAGCGCGAGTATCATTACCTCTTGCTCAAACTTATCGCGGCGCACAACAGGGCGCTCCATCCCCGCAGGAAAGGTGTTTATTGAATCAACTTGTACTTTAATTTCATCAAGTACTTCTTGTGGATTGTATTGCTCTTCTATTTCAATCCACGCTTGTGAAAAACCACGGTTAGAGTACGTAATTAGGCGTTTAATGCCTTCAATACCTTCGAGGTTTTCCTCAACTTTTATGGTTATGCCTTCTTCAACCTCTTGCGGGGCTGCACCTGGGTAAACTGCTTGTACGCTTATCCAGTTGCTTTCAAACTGTGGGAACATTTGTTTGCGAATGGTCATCGCCATTAAAATACCGCCTACTAATATAAATATCATTAGTAGGTTGGCAGCAACGGGATTTCGGGCAAACCATGCTATTAACCCTGTTTCACGAGTGTTCATGATTATTCCTCTTTCAGCGCAAGTTGAGTTACATCAGTTTTATCAGGCGCAATATCTTCAATTTTTACTGCCATACCTTCAGTTGGGTATTCAAGCGCTGAGGTAACAATTTGCTCGCCATTTTTTAACCCTTGGCTGGCTATAATCATGCCGTTTTGTTCGCGTATAATATTGAGGGTTTTAAACGACAATGTTAAATCGTCATTTAAAATTACAATTTTATTATCTTTAACTAAGTGGTGCGCAACAATAATTGCGTTATCAAGCGGGCGACCTTCAATGGTAGCGTTAATGTACGAACCAAAACGAAGAGGGCGTGTTTTGTCGCCATAAGGTGTTGCAAGTTGTGCAACCAAGTAGCTCATACGGCTTGTTTGATCAACCACACCTTCGGTGCGAATTACTTTGGCTTGCCACATTGTTTGCTTACCCGCGTATTCTGCGTTAAATGTAACATTTGAGCCTACGCCGCCATTTTTTAAATATTGCAGTTCTTGATCGGCAACCGGTAAACGTACCTCTGCAACTGAGGTTGCACTTAGTGCGCCAAAACTATTACCTGGGTTTACTACTGAACCCAAGCTAATTGTGCGCTCATTAATAATGGCATCATAAGGGGCTTTAATATAAGTACGCTCAAGATTGCGGCTAGCACGTTTAACACTTGCTTGAGCAGAGCGATAACGCGCTAATTTTTCGGCCAGCTGTGGTTTTCGTAAATAAAGTTCTGATGCGATAGCGTCGCTTGAGTCTGACTTAATGCGCTCCCACTCAGCTTGAGCGACATGTGCTTGCGCGCGTTCTATTTCAAGTGCTGAGCTTGCTTGTGCTAAACCCGCTTGCGCTTCAATAAAGTCTGCTTCGTAATCATTTGCATCAATTCGTGCTAAAATATCGCCTTGCTTTACAAACGCGCCTTCTACAAATTGATCTGATACCGAAATAACTTGCCCGCTGACTTGTGCTATTAGCTCGGTACGATACTTTGGTTTAACAATGCCGTACGATTTAACATCGAGCGTTATAGAATCTAAAAGTACGCGTTGTGTTGCTACTAAAGGACGTAAATCTTGCTCTGGCTTTTCTTCGGGTGGTTTTTTCATTGCCATAAAGGCGAAAGCTAAAGCAATACCGCCTGCTAAAACAGCGATTGGGAGTATTATTTGTTTTGTAGTAGCCACAAGGCATTCCTTCATAATTGATGGTGACAGAGCAATAATACGCAATAAAGTGTTTACAAGCTGTTTTAAGATGTAACAAAGCATTACATGTGTGTGTTACAACTCACTATGTGACTAATTAAGTTCCTAAAAAGAAATTAAAGTAAGTGTTTTTTATACAGAGGAAATTATGAAAACCGAATCGATGAATTGCAGGCTAGGCTGCGGCGCATGTTGTATTGCGCCAAGTATTAGTTCGCCTATTCCAGGTATGCCAAATGGTAAAAAAGCCGGAGAGCGTTGTATTCAGCTGGACGAAGGTAATTTATGTAAGTTATTTGGTGATGAAAGTCGACCAAAAGTATGTAGTGATTTTAGTGCCACGCTTGATGTGTGCGGGTCTACAAATGCACAAGCCCTAGCACTTATTACAGAGCTTGAAGAGCTAACTTAATCCTCGTTTTTAATACACATCTATTTACACTTATTTTATTACTGAGTATTTATTTTACGTCATTCAAAGCTGCGCTTTTCACGCGAGCAAGCTCTACGTTTACCGCCAAAGTGTAGGCTTGTGTTTGTTTTGTAGACGTGAAGCTTGCTTACGTGACAGGCAAAGCCTGTAAAACTGATTTATTCACAAAGAGGGGAGGAGGCGCTGCGCTTTTAGAGGAGGAGATTAATTTAAAGTAATAGTTGGCTTTTGTTTTTCTCATTTACTCCTAATTCTTTTCTCTTTGTGTAATATTTTTTTCCTAAAAACTGCACTTTTATATAAATAAACACAGCGTTTACAAACCAAAGTATAAATTGAGTTCGTAAACGCTGGCTTTATTTTCTACCAGCTATACGTTGCGCTTAACGTATATTGCTCACCGCGCCCTGGTGTACCTGGTATTTCTTCAAACGACTCATCCCATAAGTTATCTGCCGCTAAGGTGATAAATAAATTACTCAACTGTGGCGGCGTTATTTTAAGCGTTAGCTGGGTAAATAACGCGTTGTCATTGCCGTTTCTAAGTGAATTTTTGTGTTGTGTACGCCATTCGTTATCTATTCTAAATTCTAAAATATCAGTTGGGTTGTACACAGCGCCAAGTGTTAAACGGTGATCAGGAAAGTTTAACGCGTAAAAGCTGGCATCAATATCGGCTGCGCCGTAGTTTTCTGATTTATGTAAATAGGTGTAGCTTGCTATAAGCTTTGCTGTATCAAAGTGCTTAGTCGCTAAAAATTCAACCCCTGCAGTATCAATATCTACTGGGTTTGCAAAGCGCGCTGAGGTTGAATCAAAATTAAAGGTCCAATCGGTCAAGTTATTATCTTTTCGATAAAAAATAGCCGAGTTTAACTGCCAGCTTTGTTCTTCAAGTAATAAACCTAGCTCCAAGTTTGATGTGGTTTCGCGCTCAAGGTTGTAGTTACTTCTAAATAACCCGCCAGAGTCGCTGCCGCCAATGGCTGTGTAGCCTGCAACTTGACTCGCTTGCGCGTATGATAAGTAAAGGGTTTGTGCTGTGCCGTCACTATTTTGGGTGTTTAAGGTTATGTCACCAATAGCTGATACTTCAGCATCATCACGATTTGTATCGTCATAGGCTGCGCCTAAACGAAAGGTAAGCTGTTGGTTTTTTTGCGCTATTGTGTATTGGGGCAATATACTTAGCTTGTAATACTTTCGTGAGGTAAAGTTGTTTTCAAGTGTGGTTGATTCAATCGAGTCATCAATAAATTGTGCAGAGTAATTTATTGCCAGTGCATCGCTTTGTGCATGGCGACCCGAAAGTCCAAACGATTTAACTTCGCTTTTATGAAAAGCTTCAAATGCACTAGGATTTTCGCGCGAGTAAATATAGTGATCGTCATGGGTACGATAATAAGCAGATACTTCAAAGTTGCTGTTATCAGCGTAGTTTTGCTTGTGATTAAGCATCCAAAGACGGGTTTCTAAATCTTCAGTTTCGTTAACGCCAAAAGGGGTGTACAAGTTAGGCCAGCCAAAAAACTTATCTTGTGAGCCAAAAAACAAATCTGTTTGGCTATGCTCGCTTGCTAATTGCACGCGAGCTGAGGCGCGCGAGAAGTCATGATCGCCATTATCAATGGTGCCATCACTTTGCGAATGAGAATACTCACCTTCAAAGCCCAGAGTATAGTTAGCTAAGCTATCAAGTTGTGTGTTTTTAGCAGCGTGAATACTTTGCAGATTAAAGTCGTTTGTACCAGTACCAAGGGATACACTACCGCCAGTAATAATCGGTTTCCAACCAAACGAAACTGTACCTACAGAGCTATTCATACCGTAAAGTGCGTTATCGGCACCGGTTAAAACATCTGGGCCGGTTAGCATTTGCGGTGCAATGGGTATTTCAGCAAAATAATGCCCAGATTGCGGGTCAAGCAGGGTAACGCTTCCTACTCTAAAACCGGTGTTTTCGAAAATACCGCCGCGTATAGTTACATCAGCCTGCGCCTCAGCCATATTACGCGATTGTAAATCAACACGGGGGTCATATTCTAAATTAGAAATAGGCGAGTCGAATGTACCTACTGGCAACTTATTTGCAGTGGGTGAGGCCTCAACCGTTATTTTCTCGATTGCCGACTCATCAGATAGCGTATTAGCATTAGCAAATGCAGTAACGCTGCATAATATTGCAGGTATTATAAGGTGTGGTGTGCGATTCATGTGTTTCTCGTCATTTTTTATTTGTAGCTGCGGTTACAATTAATTTCAAAGCTTATATTTGAGCATGATAAAATAATTAAATGTAACAGCAGTCATTTTGTGCGCGATTGTACATTAATTTGTTAATAACTGCATTTGATAACCATTTACGTAATACCGACTTTATTAAAAACATGGTCATTCTATCGTATTAAATAGCGCACTCACTGCGTTAAAAGTTATTTATATAGAACAACTATATGTCATAATTTTCGCCTTGTTATTGCGCTATTTTCTTGGCGCTATAATAGAACATTATTTTAATGCAATCGGTATAATTACTTATTAGGTAACATTTATAATGGATACGACACAACAAAATACTATTTACTTTGCTGGTGGCTGCCTGTGGGGCGTACAAGAGTTTTTAAAGCACTTACCAGGCGTAATAAGTACTGAAGCAGGTCGCGCTAATGGTACAAGCAAAACCACTGACGGCGAATACGATGGTTATGCCGAATGCGTAAAGGTCATTTTTGATTTAAAAGTCGTTAGCCTAAATAAGCTGTATGATTACTTTTTTGAAATTATTGACCCATACAGTATTAATAAACAAGGGGATGACGTAGGCCCTAAATACCGCACTGCCATTTATAGCAAAAACCAAAGCCATTTAGATGCAGCAAGCAATTATATAAACAAGCGCAGTGATGCCGATAAAATTGTGGTAGGGGTAGAGCTGCTAACTAACTACGTGCCAAGCGATCCTGAGCATCAAGACCGACTAACTAATCACCCTGATGATTACTGCCATATACCGCTTGAGTTACTGCATAAGTATAAATCGTAAATTTAACACGGTGTTTTTTTGTAGACGTGCAGCTTGCTGACGTGACGAGCGCAGCTCGTAATTTAAGATGGAATATAGCGCTATAAAGTAATTAGAAGCTATCGCTTCTCGCGCAAGCAAGCATAGCGCCTACAGGTAAAGTTTAATCCGGTATTTTGTAGACGTGCAGCTTGCTGACGTGATGAGCGCAGCTCATAATTATTTAAACCTGAAGTCCCAAAAATACATACCCACAAAAAAGCTCACGTACTGTGAGCTTTTTTAAAACTTACTTATAGCTAATTTTAACTTACTGCTGCTTTTGTGGCGGGAAGTTGCTTAAAATTTCGCTCACTGTTTTATTAATTGATGCTTCACGTTGTTCTGGCGATTGGTTTTTCTTTAATCGGCCTTCTTTAGCGCCGCGCCATACTAGCTGGTTAGATTCACGGTCTACAATATCAATAATCAGTGTGCCCACTTCGTATTCACGCGCGGTTGTGTCACGTTGAAAACCAGTACCCCAATAACCCCAATGCGGGCGGTAGTTTACATTAAATGTATCTACTTCAAGCTCTTTATCTACCGATGCATGATAGTTAACAAGTACATCAGCATTTGCTGCATCAACTAAGCTCATACCTAGTGTTTGGCTCAGTTCTGCGTTAACGGCAGTGCGAACACGTTTTTCCATTAGGCCATTAATTTGGTAATTATTTGTGTCTTTAGTTAGGCTGGCGTTTTCTACCCAAGCAAATGTTTTAAAATTACTAAAGTTGGCTGATTTATCGTAATCCCAATCAGGGGTTTGTGTACAGGCTGTAAGTAGTGCTAGCGCTGCAACGATAAGTATATTTTTCATTACGTTTGCTCCAATAAAATGCATTAATTTAAAATAACACACATCGTTTAAATGTGTATTATTTAAACGTCCTATATTTTAGTTTAGTTGGTTTGCCTTAACGGCCAATTAATTGTGTTCAACTTCAATCCAATCTTTTTCATCTACCCAGTTTTGTGCACCGTCTTTTACCGAGCGAATAGGCACAATGTAGTCACAACTTATTTGTGGTTTAACTGAGGCAAATATAGGTACAAAACCAAAGCTTAGTGCGGTTTCTATAATTGCTTTTTGATTTTGCGGGTCAATGTCGGCCGCTTCATCTATATAAATAGGTATACGGTATAGGTTTTGTTCTTGGTCACTTAATAAATAACGAATAAACAACATGCCACACAATAACTTAATCGTAATACGTGTGCCGTTTGAACCCGCAGAATCTATTTTTTCAAAGTGCTCTGTTTCACCTGCGCGGTTAACCACTTCAAAGCGAATATCAAATAAATCGGTAAGTGTTAAGCCCGCTTTATCTGAGGCGAGTTTAATTAAGTGATCTTTCGCTTCGTTTACCGCGCTTTCGCTATAAGGTTCTTGGCTAAGTAAATCAAGCGTGTCGCCTTGTTCAAACTGATGCGACGTGCTGATAATGGTATCGATACTATCAACCAGCATTTTGCGAGGTATTACGTTAATTTTAAACGCTTGCAGATTTGAAATACGGTGCTGGCTTATGCCTTTATTAAAGCTATTCATTTCGCGGCGAAGGCGGTCTAAATCTTCTCGCAAGCCTTTAATAGTTGCGGCCACTTCGGTAAGCGCAACGCGTGCTTGGCGCTCAACAGCATCGCGTTCGTTATCAATATTATGAAAGGCGCTTATTAGCTTTTGGTATTTAGTGTATTCGTCATTTTCGTTGTCGAATTTAGTAATACCCGCGTTATATACATGCAAATAGGTATTACGTACGTTTATGTCAAAATTACGCAGCTCTTGGCAGTCTTTATTAAAGTGATGAACAAGGTCGCTTAAGTTATCAAAGTCGACCGTAATATCAATCATGTACGGGGTTACTTTACCGCTGTATAAATCAAGCGTGTGGTCAATTCGCTCGCTTTTAACTTGGCGTAAGCGCTCAGTTTGGCGATTAATTTGCTCTTGTTTCGATTTAATTAACGAGCGACGATCGGCAATTGAGCCACTATTTTTTTGAATATCTTGCAGGTAGTCGTCAACTTGTTCGCGCTCAGCTAATAACTGCTCTTTTAGCATGGCTTGCGCTTCAACCGACTGCTGCATTACCTCAAACTGCTCTAAACGTTTTAGGGCGCCCTCGAGGCTCATTAGCTCATCGTATAATTCGTCTTTTTCTTTTTGTTTGTCGGCAACGTTTGCAGCAACATCGCGCTGTTGCTTAAACTCTTTAAGTGAATGCTCAAGAGCATTTAACTGAGCGGTTAATTGCTCTTTGTTTTCGCCGCTTTGCATTTGCACAGGCGAGAGCTTTTTAAGCTTAATGCTCGCACCTGGTAGCGTTAATACGCCGCCTTTAACGTTTTCACTTAACAGCGATAAAAATTCCCCAAACGCGTCTTCGTCATCAATGGTTATATCGCCATTAGTGGTGGTCGCAAATGAGAGAATATCAGGGTTTAAAATCCGCGATATTTCCTCTACTTCTTTTAACGAGAGGTCTTCGCGCATACGGGTAAACAAATTAAACTCAAGGTTTTTAAGTTGTAGCTTTAAGCTCTTAATTTGTTTTTGTGTTTCGCTAATGCGGTAGTCAAGCGTGTGTAGGCTTTGCCCTTGTGCGCTGGTTATAGAGTGCGAAAGCGACTCGTAATCTTGCTTTAATTGAGTCAGGCTGGTTTTAAGCGTGGCTTTATTTACCAGTTCAAACTCGCTTTTAAGCGCATCGTAATCTAAAAACCACTGCTCAATTTGAGTTTGTCTGCGCTCTATATCACGCGATTGCTGTACGTATAGGCTTTGTTTTTGCTCAAACTCGTGTTTTTCGTGCTCTATATCTTCAAGGGCTATACCCAGCTCATTAAGTTGCGATTCTTGATAGGTATCAAAATCAATCAGTGCTTGGTCAATTTTAGGTGCGTATGCGGCTAATTTACCTTTAAGCACGGTTTGGTTTTCAAGCATTGATTCAAGCGCTGCTATTGGCTCTTGCATTGACTCAAGGGCTTTTAATTCGCGTTTTGAGCGGTTTACTTTATCAAACGAGCGACGCCATACTTCATAAAAGTCGACCTTAGAGTTCGACATATGGCGTTCAAACACGCGTAGCATAAAGCGTTTTACGTCGCTTGCGCCCAATTTATGTAAGTTAAGAATACGTCTAAATATTTCTTTATAAATAGAAGAGTCTTGTACATTATTTAGCGGGATCATTTTTAGGTTAATGTCGCCGTCAAAAGGCGTTGCGCCGCCAGTCAACAGCGCGTTTAACTCTTGTGCTTTTAACTCAATAGGGTTGTAGTTAAGCGATTTTAAATGGTTGAACAGCTTGGTAAATTTAATAATAGTTTTACCTTGCGTATACTGCTCTAAATCAAGCTTACCTTGATAACAAAAGTACTGATGCGCGTAACCGGCAATTTTACCAAGTCCTGCAACACCTATTACTACCGAGCCATGAGGCAAGTTAGCTTCTAGTAAAATGTAGGACTGATCGGATGAAAAATAAAACTTACGGGTTTCATCTAAATCGTGTCCGTCCCATTCTGTTAAGCGCAAATCGTTAATAAGCGGAAACTGCAGGGCGTTAATAACCGAGCTTTTACCGGTGTTATTGGGCGCGCAAATAGAGCTGCTTTTATCAAGCGGGATCACACATTTTGCATAGCCTGCGGTGTTAAGTAGGGCGAGTTTGCTTAGTCCGTATAGATTTTTCATTCCTCGTCCTCTGTAATGTAGGTTTCTTCGTTTACTTCCATGAGTGCATCTATGTAGCGGTGAATTGGCGCTTGAAGCATAAAGCCGCCTTCTACTTCACGGGCTAAACCTAAGCGCACCATGCGCAGGTAAACGTCTTTACGCAAATCCGATCCCGAAAATATCTCAAGCTGATCAAACAAATGTTTGTTAATTTGCACCAGCGTTTGCATAAGCTCTAAATCGTTTACGTCGTCAAACAATGCGCGCATTGGGTCTTTACCCGTATTGGCGTAGTGCTCAATTAAAATGTAAATGGTGAGCGCGATAGCGCGAGATATTTTGCCCATATTGGGTGTGCTTTCGTCGCTACCAAAATAATAAAAGCCACGGCTATCGTGTTTTAAATCGTTACCTAGGGCGGTAAATAGGGCGGTGTAGTCTTCTATGTGTTGGTCAAGCTCTTGCCACATTACGTTGTCTTGCTCGCAAATGTGATAACCCGCTACTAATTTTTTATTAATGGCTTGTAGATGGGTTAGCTCGTCTAAGTTTATGTGTGTCATGGTTTATTTACCTGCCTTTGAATCTGGCTGAGGCTCTGAATTAAATGGATATAAAGAAAAGTGCTGACCGGCAATTTTTACGCGGGCTTTTTCATCGCTTTGAATTATTTTAATATCGCTGTCGCTGACTAATTTTTGATACAAAAATAGCATTTCGTCGGCATCGAGATCTGGATAGCTTTCATCTAAAAATTGCAGCAAGGGCTGCGGCTTTTTGCGTTTTTTATTAAAGCGCTTAGCAAAGCTGGTTTTAACATCGTTGTAGTCAGGAATATTAGGCGTAACAAATGCAGGCACGTCTTGCTGGTCAGGCAATTGGTATTCTTCGTGTTCAAATTCAACCAAGCTTGCCATGTAAGCCACAATATGGCGTTGCTGACCAAGCGAATATCGCTGCGCGTCGCTCACAAAATGTGGCTGCACAGCACTTAGCATATTGTCTACGCCATTTTTACGTACAAGCCCAAGTACTTTGGCTGCTTGGCGAGTAATTAAGTTATTACGACGTAGCTCCTCACGCAGTGGCATAAGCATATCGGCACTTTTACGTAAGCTTTCTCGGCCCATTAAATGCATTTCGAGTATACGGGTACGTAATTGCTCCAGCATACGTTTGTCGTTATACGCTTTACCTGAGCGCTCAATGTACAGTATTTGATTACTTATTTGCTCTTCAATGAGGGTAAAACATGCATGAAACTCACCACGAATATCAACCATTTCAAGCATTGGCTCTATGTATTCGTCAAAGGCTTCTATTACTGCTTTATAACGCTTTTGCAGCGATTGCACTGCATTATTTGATTTGGCTTGTTCAACAATGTTTAAAATAGCGTTTTCGTTGTGCGTATAAAGCTTCATTATTTTACGCACCCGATCATCCATAATGCGGCTGTAGCGGCGTAAGTCGTCAAAGTCTTCTATTTCGCCAGCGTTATCTAGGCGGTTACCTAAACGAGCCAGGTCCTCTACTAATACGCTAATTTCTTGTGCTAAACCTAAATGCTCTTCTTGCAGTAAAAAAGTAGCAAAATCGGCAATAGCACGATTTATTTCAAGCTGAGAGGATTTAGCCAGTGGAATTAAAATATCTTGGTTTAACAAACGATTTGTTTCTTTATAAATGCGTTCGTTTGACCACGTAGGCTGCTTTTGCTTAATCGCGTTTTGTACGTCTTTTAGACTAAAGTCAGCCATTTTAAAACGTTTAAATAATAGCTCTAATACACCCCAATGTTCGGTTATGGTGTTTAGCAGCTTTTTAGCTGGGATCATAAGGGGTTACAACATCCTAGTATTTTATTATTGAGTTCTTTTAGAAGACTCATTATTACGTATTTTTAATTAACCTTGTCTGTATATAGTATTCGTTTTTAAGACCATTTAATAATAGTTTTTGCATAGAGGCAGTGCTAAAATTCGCGCCGAAAATAGGCACATGAAATGGAATGTTATTTGTGTGTTCTTTAAAACTATATCAAAGGTTGTTTAACTACCATGGTTTCCTCGATTATTCTAACCCTGATAGCGATTGCATTTTTACTGATCGTTATAGAAGATATAATCCATGTCAATAAAGCTAAAACCACGCTGTTTTTTGGTACGCTTTGCTGGATTCTTCTTTTTATATACCCCCTACACGGGCAAAGCCCCGATACGATTCAACATCTTTTAAATGAAAATATTTTAGAAATTGCCTCATTATGGCTATTTTTAATGGCTGCAATGACCTTTGTCGCGTATTTAAATTCAAAGGGGTTTATAGAAAATATTGTGCACCGTGTTATGCCAAAAAGTATTAGCGAAAAAAAGCTCATGTTTTTGGTGGGTGGTTTTGCGTTTTTGTTTTCGTCGATTTCAGATAACGTAACAGCGACGCTTATATCGCTTGCGGTTGTTATGTCGTTAAAGCTTGAACCTAAAAAGCTCGTTAAATACGCCACGCTTATTGTGTTTGGAGTGAACTCAGGTGGGGTATCGCTAATAACAGGTGACGTAACCACACTAATGATATTTTTAGATGGCAAAGTAACCATTGCTCATTTATTACTACTTATAGCGCCAGCACTTGCAAGCGTTATGCTGCTTGCTGCGTTACTGTCTATAGGTATGAAAGGGCGTGTTGAGTTTGCTAGTGCAGGTAAAACCCGCATTGAAAAAACCGACATAACCATTGCTGTTATATTTTTATCTACCGTAGTGAGCACACTTACGTTGAGTGTAATTTACAGCGTACCGCCTTTATTAACCTTTTTGTTTGGCTTATCAGTGATGTTTTTAGTGGCGCAATTTTTAATGCGCAAAAAAGACATAAACAAAGACATAATCGATTTTGTTCGCGATATAGAATACGACACATTATTGTTTTTTGTAGGTGTACTTTTACTTGTTGGCGCACTTAAAGAAATTGGTATGTTGAGTAAATTTACCGACCTATACACGGTAATGGCACCAGAATACGCAAACTACTTAATGGGCATATTATCAGCTGGGGTCGATAACGTACCGCTTACCGCTGCATTATTAAAAGCCAATATAGTAATGAGCCAACAACATTGGTTGTCGTTTACGTATGCAACGGGTGTGGGCGGTTCAATGCTTATTATTGGTTCGGCTGCGGGCATTATTGCCATGAGTAAAGTTAAAGCGCTTACCTTTATGAGCTACTTGCGTTTATCGCTGCATTTATTAATTTGTTACACGGTTGGATATGCGGGCTCGTATTACATGGGCAGTTTTATTTAACTCATAAATTATTAAATGCTTGACAGCTAGACGTCTAAACGATAACTTTCAAAGCCCCGCTACTTAGTGGGGTTTTGTTTTATTAGCCACTGGTTAATAAAGCATTCAGAAGAGGTGCGATACTTAGGTACTTAATGTTAGGCGACGAAAGCCGATGATCATTAAGGAGGGAAGTACTCGCCGAGGAAAATAATGGTACGTCGTCATTGTTTTTCGGTTTATGGGGCTGAATCCTCAAAACTGTCACCAATATAGGTGGAGAGCTTCTGGCAGTGGACTTATCTTCAAGCATTCCTTTGCCAAGTTCTTCTTGTTTTATTGCGGTTTGGATACCGCGAAAGGAGACTAAATGACTACCCAATCAGTGCCACAAACAGTATCAGGCGCAAAATCAGATTACATCGTTGCCAAATTTGGTGGAACAAGTGTTGCAAATTTTGAAGCGATGAGTCGCTGTAGCGAAATTATTGTTGCAGATAAAAGCGTACGTATTGTTGCCGTGAGCGCCAGTGCCGGCGTAACTAATCACTTAGTTGCACTGTGTAAATCAAGCATTACTCCTAGTGAGCGCCAAGAACACATAAATGGCGTGCTTGCTATTCAACAAACTATTTTAGATGAATTATCGCTAGATGCCGATTTAGCGGTTGGCTTTAACGAAACCCTAAAAGCATTTCAAACATTGGCTCAAGAGCCACTAACAACCGATCAGCAACACGACGAGCTACTTAGCTTTGGTGAGCGTTTATCGTCGTATTTGTTTGCTCAGGTACTGCGTTTACAAGGTTTAAATGCCGATCGCTTTGATGTGCGCAAGGTGCTTAAAACCGACAGCCAATTTGGTAAAGCAACGCCCAATGTTGCAGCCACAGCGCAAGCTGCTAAAGAGCATTTAATTCCGTTATTAGACGCTCAAGTAATTGTAACTCAGGGATTTATTGGTAGTGACGAATACGGTCACACCACAACGCTAGGACGTGGTGGTTCAGACTACAGCGCTGCATTACTAGCTGAAGCGATTAACGCTAAAAGTGTGCATATTTGGACCGACGTAGTGGGCATTTTTAGCACCGACCCGCGTTTGTGCGCAAAAGCGACGCCTATTGCACGCTTAAGTTTTGACGAAGCCGCTGAAATGGCAACCTTTGGCGCAAAAGTATTACACCCAGCAACTATTCTACCAGCGAGCCGTAGCCACATTAACGTGTTTGTAGGTTCTAGCCGCGAGCCAGAGCGTGGCGGTACGTGGATTGAGCGCGAAAAATCGCAGCAACCAGGTATACGCGCAGTAACGCAACGTAAAAACCAAATATTGCTTACGCTTAAAAGCCCAGAAATGCTACTAGCAAGCGGCTTTTTAGCACGCGTATTTACACTATTAAGTGAATACAATATATCGGTAGATTTGGTAACTACATCAGAAATCAGTGTGGCTATAACGCTTGATAACGCGCAAAACGCCTCGCGCCCAGAGCTTGATCAAGAATGCCTAGATAAGCTTGCAGAGTTTTGCCATGTTTCGGTAGAAAACAACCTAACATTGGTGGCACTTATTGGCTCTGAGATTCAATTACGCCAACACGAAATGAACTTAATGAGTGTACTAAAAGACTTTAACATTCGATTAATTTGTCACGGTGCTAGTAAGCACAACCTGTGCTTTTTAGTAGAGCAAACTGAGTCAGATAACGTAGTACAGTCTATTCATAGCCGTTTATTAGAAAATGATTTTGCTGCGTAAATAACGGTTATTCAGGAGAATTACCTAGTAAAATCACTTAACAAAATTAATTAATAAAGTCATTTAATAAAAAGCATCGCCAGTCGGTGCTTTTTTTATGCACCACACTCACATCAAAACAAACATTACTGTCACTGCTATCAACTACAGTAACGCGATTACTGCAAGCACTCAGCTTTGCACTATTTAATTCGTCAAACACATTAGGGCTAAGTAATTTTGCAATAGGGCGGCTGGTGGCTTTAGCAAGTGACTCTTTTAATGTCCAAATTCTAAAAAATGTATCTGCTTGGGCTTGGGTATTAGTGGGCTTGGTGATAAGTGTAATTTCATCATTATGATAAAAATGCTTAGCAAGCTTTTCAAACGGGCGCTTTAGGCTTACTTTTTCAATATCAAAACCAAACTCACTTCTATCAAAATTTAGCGCGACCCCAACTAAACCATGCGAGTGCGAAATACAGGTATTTATAACATCACCACTCACATGTATTTGCAGCTTTGAGCTTGCTTCGTCAAATTCGGTACTCATTTTATTAAGGGGTACATGCGTATGTTGCGGCTGAGTTACTTTAATAAGGTGTTTTAACAATAACCGCGTAGCTAAATACTCTTGCTTAGCTTGTGGGCTTTTACGGCGGTTTATAATGTTTAACTCAAACGGGCTTAAGCAATCGGGCAAATTAAAGTCACTAAGCTCAAGTGTTTTAGCATTAAATAATAAAATGCTGTTACTCGCTAAAGACAAGTTTGCCAATTGAGTTGAAGTAATACTCAAGGCGTTTTTAAAATAGTGTTCAGTCATAAAAGCCCTAAAGCAAAAGAAGTCGCTGATATTGTGAGCGGTTAGCGCCACTAACAAAGGCTGGGTACAATTTTATTACTCAGCTGGCATGAAATATGGTTTAATTCACAATAATCAAAATAATAACAGATTTGTAGATGTATGGCACAAGTGCGTGATGGGTTTCAAAGCCGACTTGGTTTTGTTTTAGCCGCTGCTGGCGCAGCAGTGGGTTTGGGTAATATTTGGGGTTTTCCTACGCAAGCGGCCAACCATGGCGGCGGTGCTTTTTTACTGGTTTATTTTATTGTTATATTTTTACTTGCGCTACCTGCGCTGTATACCGAACTTTATTTAGGTCACAAAGCACAAGCTAATCCTGTAAAAGCATTGGGTGATGCATGGCAAAACACTAGCCGTAAAGTAGGTGCAGCAGCCGGTTACATAGGCCTTGCGGGCGCAGTTGTTATGCTAAGTTTTTATTCAATAGTGGCAGGGTGGATGCTCTCGTACGCTATTGAACCCATAACAACCTTTTTTGGGTTTACAGGCGCAAGCGAATTTTTACATAGCGACTCAGTGCTGCGTAATTTTGTATTTACGCCGCTTATGCTTATTTTAACCGCCAGTATTATTTTAAAAGGGGTTAAGTCGGGAATCGAAACCTGGTCGCGCCGATTAATGCCACTGTTACTTGTGCTGCTTGTTGGTTTAATTGCCTACATTGCAACACTCGATGGCGCAAGCGAAGGTTTTGCCGCGTATTTAATTCCTGATTTTAGCCAAATACTCGACCCTAATTTAATTATTGCCGCAATGGGGCAAGCGTTCTTTTCGCTCTCACTAGGTGTGGGTTGTATGATGATTTACGGCTCGTATTTACAACCAGATGCTAATTTACCAAAGCTCACCGCAGGTGTTGCATTACTTGATACTGGCGTTGCTTTTTTAGCGGGATTACTCATTATTCCTGCTATTTATGTGGCGCAGCACAACGGTGTTGAAGTATTTAGTGGCGGTAAACTGATTGGCGAAGGGCAACTTATTTTTGCTATTTTACCTGAGCTATTTAGCACCATGGGCGAAATTGGTTTATTAGTTGGTTTATTATTTTTTGTATTAATGTCTATCGCATCGGTTACGTCAACTATATCGACGACTGAAATTCCGGTAGCGTTTTTAGTCGAAAACCACAACGTTAGTCGCACCAAAGCAACATGGGCCGTTAGCGCCGTTGTACTTGTGTGTGCAAGCGCAATTATATTAAATTTTGATTGGTTATTTGGCTTAGTTATTATGCTATTTACTCAATATCAATTACCGCTTATGGGCTTGTTTTACTTTATTACAGTAGGGTGGATGTGGCAGCGTGGTAATAAATTACACCAAGCAACAACCGGCGTACATTACTGGTTTGCTCAGTATATTCGTTTTATTTGCCCAATATTAATGACCTTGGTATTTGCAAACGTTGCCTTTGGCTAAGCTCTACTTAAAGTAAATTTTTAAACAAAAAGCGAATAGGGCTCACCTTATTCGCTTTTTTTGTACCGGTTATTTAGGTATAGCCTAGGTCTTTATAAAACCTCGTTAGTCAGAGGCCTACCTTCGCTTACTTCAAGCGCGTTAAGTAGGGTTGTGTTTGCTATTTCGGTGAGCGCTTCTTGGGTAAAAAAGCCCTGGTGCCCCGTTACTAATACATTTTTAAAGCTCACTAAGCGCGAAAATATATCGTCTTGGTTTATTTCGTCACTGTGGTTTTTAAAAAATAGCTCCGACTCTTGCTCGTAAACGTCGAGCCCTAAGTAGCCTAATTTTTTAGTTTTAAGTGCATTAATGCACGCTTTGCTGTTAAGCAGTGCCCCGCGAGAGGTGTTAATAAGCATAACGCCGGTTTTCATTTTACTAAATGCCTCATCATCTATTAAATGATGAGTTTGTTCCGTTAATGGGCAATGCAAAGAAATCACATCGCTTTGGCTAAGCAATGTGTCTATATCGGTAATTGTATAATTGCCAGGTTGTGCGTATGGGTCGCACACTAATACTTTAGCGCCAAAGCCATTTAAAATGTTGCACAGCGCAAGGCCAATTTTACCGCAACCTACAATACCCACGGTTTTATTGTGCAAGTTAAAGCCTAGTAATCCGTTTAAATCAAAGTTGTCTTCGCGTACGCGGTTATACGCTTTATGGGTTTTACGGCTAAGTGTTAGCATAAGTGCAATACAATGCTCGGCTACGGCCTCAGGGCTGTAAGCCGGTACGCGTAATACTTTAATTTCATGTGCTTTTGCAGCAGGTAAATCAACATTATTAAATCCTGCACAACGCAGCAAAATAGTATTTATGCCTTGGCTTGCCAGTTGCTCAATAACGGCGGTATTTACAGTATCGTTTACAAATACGCATATGGCATCAAACCCGTTTGCTAAAATAGCCGTTTGTTCGCTCAGGGATTGCTCAAAATACGTTATTTTTATATCACGATTATCGCGTGTACTTTGTTCAAAAAAAGGCAGTTCGTACTTTTGAGTACTAAAAAAAGCAATGTTCATGGTAATAGCCTCGACGCTTAATAAGTATCAATACAATAAACTACTTTATAAACCTGTGCTTTAGTAACACGCATTTTATTGATTTAAATTAAGCCTTAGCTGGCGTAAACAAAGGTATTTTTGATGCTACCTTTTTACCACCTCTTGCAGCGCTTAACTTTGCAGCTTGCAGTAAGTTACTTTCTATTACTTGTTTAAGTGTTTCGGGCTTAGTACGCGGTGCATAGCGTGCAACAAGTTGCCCTTGTGAGTTAATTAAAAACTTAGTGAAATTCCACTTAATTGCACGATTTTGCGAAATACCCCGCGTATGCGACTTTAAATAATTAAACAACGGATGTGTTTCTGGCCCGTTTACCATTACCTTACCAAATACCTCAAACGAGATATTAAATTGATCTTGGTAAAAGTCTTTTATGGCTAAATTATCAAGCGGCTCATTTTGGCCAAACTGGTTACACGGAAACGCTAGCACAGTAAAACCATTGCTTTTGTATTGCTGGTAGAGCTTTTCGAGTGCGTTTAATTGCACCGAAAAATTACACTTACTCGCTGTATTAACAATAAGGACGGTTTTGCCCTGTAACTGGCTAAGAGGAAAATTTTCGCTGTTATAAAGTGGTGCATTAAATTGATAAATACTGTCCATAGGTTACCTACTTACCTTTCCCGTTAAGGAAATTTTATAAAGACTTTCATTCGCTTTTTTATCGACCGGTTGACATAATCGAGGTCTAGTTTCTAAGTTATCAGTTAAATAGGTCATTTTTATGTCAATGAAAGTCGCATTTATAGGTTTAGGCGTAATGGGTTACCCAATGGCGGGGCACTTAGCAAAAGCAGGGCACAGCGTATGCGTTTATAACCGCACTCAAGCTAAAGCTCAAACGTGGACTGCAGAACATTCAGGAAGCTTTGCATCAACCCCGCGCGAAGCTGCCAGCAATGCCGATATTGTATTTATGTGTGTTGGGAATGATGACGATTTACGCTCAGTAGTGTATGGCGACGACGGCGTGTTAGCGGGCATGTTACCGCACACTGTTTTGGTTGATCACACCACAACTTCTGCCGAAGTAGCACGTGAAGTGGCTGCAAAAGCGGCTCTGCAAAATATCGACTTTATAGATGCGCCTGTTTCGGGCGGACAAGCTGGCGCCGAAAACGGCGTATTAACGGTTATGGCGGGTGGCAGCGAAGCCGTATTTGCTAAAGTGCAGCCAGTTATGGCGGCGTTTAGTCGTTTTAGCCAATTACTAGGCGGCGTTGGCTCGGGACAACTTTGTAAAATGGTTAATCAAATATGTATTGCTGGTGTAGTGCAAGGTTTAGCCGAAGGCTTACATTTTGCCAAGCAAGCTGGGCTTGATGGTGAAAAAGTTATAGAAACCATTTCTAAAGGTGCAGCCGGTTCGTGGCAAATGGAAAACCGCTACAAAACAATGTGGGCGGGTGAATATGAGTTTGGTTTTGCCGTAGATTGGATGCGTAAAGATTTAGGCATTGCACTCGATGAAGCTAAAAACAATGGCGCTACTTTACCAATGACCGCAACGGTCGATCAATATTACGCCGACGTACAAGCACTTGGCGGCGGCAGATACGACACCTCAAGCTTACTAGCACGCATTGAAGCACTGCATAAAAAGTAACGCTGTAGACGCGAAGCCCGTAAAGTAATTTATTCACAAAGAGGTTATGAGGCGCTGCGCTTTTAGAGGCAGTGATAGATAAAAAAGATTATTGTTGGTTTTATGTTTGCTCATTTACTCCTTATTCGCTTCTCTTTGTGAATAGAGTTTTATTTAAGTAATTAAAAGCTATGCTTTTCACGTGAGCGAGCTCTACGTTTACCGCCAAAGTTTAA
>NZ_JACJEF010000009.1:120715-190810 GCF_014163935.1 Pseudoalteromonas sp. SR41-7
ACGTGAGCGAGCTCTACGTTTACCGCCAAAGTTTAACTGTGGGTTTAATTTGTAGACGCGAAGCTTGCTTGCGTGACGGGCAAAGCCCGTAAGATTTATTCACAATGAGGTTATGAGGCGCTGCGCTTTTAGAGGCAGTGATAGATAAAAAAGATTGTTGGTCTTTATGTTTTCTCATTTACTCCTCATTCGCTTCTTTTTGTGAAATAGATTTTTATTTAAGTAATTAAAAGCTACGCTTTTCACGTGAGCGAGCTCTACGTTTACCCCAAAGTGTCGATATGAGTTTTACTTGTAGACGCGAAGCTTGCTTGCGTGACGGGCAAAGCCCGTAAAGTGATTTATTCACAAAGAGGTTATGAGGCGCTGCGCTTTTAGAGGAATTAATAAGTTTAAAACGTTTGTTGCTTTTATGTCTTCTCATTTACTCCTCATTCGCTTCTCTTTGTGAATAGAGTTTTATTTAAGTAATTAAAAAGCGGTGCTTTTCACGTGAGCAAGCTCTACGTTTACCCCAAAGTTTCGATATGAGTTTTACTTGTAGACGCGAAGCTTGCTTGCGTGACGGGCAAAGACCGTAAAGTAATTTATTCACAAAGAGGTTGAGAGGCGCTGCGCTTTTAGAGGAAGTAATAGATCTAAAAAATTATTGTTTTTATGTCTTCTCATTTACTCCTCATTCGCTTCTCTTTGTGAAATAGATTTTGCTTTGTTTTAAGTGGTACAGATATTTATAAACAAAAACGCGACGCTTTATTGCTAAAGCGTCGCGTTTTTAATGCGTTATATAAACAAACTTAAAGCAAATTACATGCTTTGAGCGTAGTTATACAGCGCCTTTAAAATTGTAAGATTTTTTTCGCTGTCGTCATGTTCATGCGCTAGGTTTTCAAGGGTGATCATAAAATCTTGCGCGTTAATTGATGGTTGATCTTCCCCGTGCATTAGCTTGTTTTGGCAATACTGGCGCCATTGGTCAAGCTCTTGCTGGTTTAGCGTTTCAGGCCAGTTACGGGCACGGTATCTAAACAACAAGGTATTAAACTTTTTATCTTCAAAGTCTAACTTCAATCCAGCTAATTCATCTGGTTGTGCATCACGAATAATCGCAAACTTAGCTTTATCGGCATGGCTTGTAAACCCATCGTAAAGTAAGTAGTCAACGTTAGTGGTTGCGCTGTAATCGCCTTGCTCGTTAAACACTTCGGTTACTTTATCGCGAAGGTCGGTATTGGCTTTTAAAATAGCTAAGTTAGCTAAGCACTGCTCGCGGTCAATCCCAAGGCGAGCGGCATTTTCAGGCAATAATGTTTTAGCTGGGGCTAAAATAGGGCACTTGTTTAAATGCACCAGTTTTAAGCCAACAGGTAATTCACCCTCGGCTAAATCTACACGTTTGGTGTATAAACGTTTGCGTAATTCTTCTACGTTTAAATCAATGAGTACTTGCGGGCTTTGGGTTAAATCAAAACAAATAACCGCGTTTTTATTTACCGGATGAAAGCTCATTGGTGCAACCCAGCTAGTACAGCCTTGCGTTGCTGGTATGCGCGACGTGGTATGCACCAGCGGCGTCATATTAAAAACATCAACCAATTCAGCGAGTGCTTTTTTGCCACGCAGTCCAAAAAAGAAGTTATACAGCTTTGGCTGTTTTTCTTTTATTAGTTTAGCCAATGCAATAGTAGCGGTTACGTCGCTTAGCGCATCGTGCGCTGCGGCGTGTTCAATACCATTGGCTACCGTTAAATGCTCTAGCTTAAAGCTTGGGCTGCCGTCTTCTTTTAACGGCCATTCAATCCCTTCAGGGCGAAGCGCATAGCAAGCGCGTACTAAATCAATAATATCCCAGCGACTATTGTTATTTTTATATTCGCGCTCGTACGGGTCGTAAAAGTTACGGTAAAAGCTATAACGGCTTATTTCGTCATCAAACCGAATACTGTTGTAACCCGCAACACAGGTGTTTGGCACGCTAAATTCGGCATGAATTTTTGCTATAAACTCAGCTTCAACCAGGCCTTTTTTCATCGCCACTTGTGGCGTAATACCCGTAATTAAACATGCCTCAGGGTGAGGCAAGTAATCCGCTTGCGGCTTACAATATTCAATAAGCGGCTCGCCAATTATATTTAAATCAAGATCGGTACGAATACCCGCAAATTGGCTCGGCTTATCCTTTTGAGGGCTCGCCCCCCAAGTCTCGTAGTCGTGCCAATAGATTGTTGCTTGATTTTGCTCTTGATATGCCATGCTGAAAACCCTGAGTAGTTAACTTAAAAGCGCCTAAATACGCGCCAAGTTACTAAAATAATGAATTATTTAGATTATGGCATATGGGCGAGGGAGTTTATAGGTTTGGGTGAGAAATGATATTCACGGAACTTTGGAATAATACGTCAAGCTTGAGTTTTGTTCCCATATTGCATTTAGTTACCAAAATGACACTATTTAAGCAGGAGTATTAAAATCATTTTAAAGGAATAAATTTAGCATGCCTTCTAATACAAAAGAGTACGTAACCGTTCAATAGTTAGAGCAAGACCTTCTCACCGTGACTGGTAATCCCTCAATTGCTAAAAACCAAGCTACTCAATATGCTATTTACTATCGAGGCGAAATTATTGATTCAGCACGTTATAAAAAAGGGCTTATAAGTAAAGATGACTTAATACTTAGTAGGCATGTACGGTGGGAGCATAATAAGCGGCACAGTATTAAACTAAGTAGAAATATGATTGCAGCAGGTAGGGAAAGAGGTGAAAATATGGCGGCTCACCATATAGTCGCTTGGGACGATCCCCGAGCTTCAAAGGCTAGGCTTAGACTCGCAGGCTTTGGAATCGATATTGACCATGAAGCAAATGGAGTATTTCTTCCTAGATTTGCTAAACATACTCCAATGGATGCAATGCCTATGGCTGAAGCACATACAAAAACCCACACAAGCGAATATTTCTTAAACGTAGAAGCTTTACTTACCGATACTATAGCTGAAGGTTTAGGGCGCACAGGTGTAATAGAGTTACTTAGAGATATTGGCGACGAATTACAAAGCGGTGATTTCCCACTACATGAAGAATTATCAAATATGATACCAAGGTAATTAAATGAAAGAATTTAATAAAGTTTATGCTGTTAGCGTTGATGCTGGTGAATATTTGCTGTTACAAGAAACAATGTTCGAGCAGTCAATACAGTTAACAAGCAACGATATTTATACTTTTAACGGCAACTCAAAAGGTGATGACTGGCGTGTTGTAGATGTTGATTGGTTAATAGTCGAAGGTGAAACTCCTACTAATAAACCCGATGTAGCAGGCTGGGGAGCAATGGCTTTCGTAATTCCAGCACCTTTAAAAGGTATGTTTGAGCCAACACTTAGAGAATGCTGTGAATTTTTACCACTAAATCTTAATGGTGAAGAATGGTTCGCGTTAAATATTCTAGAGCAACAAGACGCAATTAACCAAGAGCACACAGAGTTGAACATGAAGAATGGTCGTGTAAATAGAATCAGGCGCTTTAAAAAACTCGCTTTAAGCAAGAATGCTATAAAACACGGTGGGTTGTTTAAAGTGAAAGGAGCTGGAATATTTACCTTTTGTACGGATGAAGAAGGGGGCTTATATGACTTGGTTAAAAGCCATAATTTAAAAGGCCTAAAATTTACAGAAGTTAATGTAATATAAATACGTTATCCCAAAACTAGCGGGCTGTTATGATTGCTGATTAGTTTACTTCTTAAGTAAACTAATCCATTAACCTATTTGGTCCATGTCATTAAAGGTACTTGTATGGTTTTCAGCATCACTGATAACCCAACTAAAAATAAGGTTCTTAAACTTTTGTAAATTAGTAATTTGGCATTAGACTAAAGTCTATAAGTTAATTTTCTTCACTTATTAGGTTTGTTTTAATCGTTTGTCGATTTTGTGTTAATTCTCTAAAGTTCAGTTGTCGGCAACAAGCACGGCTTAACCAACAGGACTACGACCATGAAACTTACTCTTATCAAAACTATCGCTCTTAGCTCACTACTTACATGTTCAGCTGCTGCAATGGCTGAGCAAAGTGATTACAAATTAATGGTTATTGAAACTGCAACAGCGCCACAGCCACTTGAGCAATCATTTAATAGCTGTGCACTGAATGTTAAGTCAAAAAATTACGCTGAGGCTGAAGCAATTTGTACTAAAGCAATTGCGCTTTTAAAAGACGCAGATGGCCCTAAATTTAAAGTGCGCCAACTTACGTCATTCGCATTAAGCAACCGTGGTGTTGCACGTTTAAAAGCGAACAACGATACTGCTGGCCTTGCTGATTTATACGAAGCAAATGAAATGTCTAAAAGTGCAATGGTATCGCATAACTTAACTCGCGCTAAAGAAGAGCTTTCTTTATAAGCACTTTATAAACGCTTCTATAAAGTGCTTACCAAAAGCATGTTATAAAATAGCGAGAGTAAAAAAACCCATGTTAGGTTAATTCCTAACATGGGTTTTTTTGTTTTATTTAACGCGTGAGTTAATACTTTAAATACGTTAACAGAGTAGGGTGTGTATTTATAATTAATATTTTGGGTATGCTTGTTTAGGCTACACGAATATAATGCGAGATAACCGTATAAAAATAATAACCCTTCTGCTTTGCTTATTTTGAGCAAGGCATCATTAAATAAATATTGAGATTTAAACCATGGCACCAGGAACCAGCCTAAGCGTACTTGAAATAAGTGCGATATTTTTATCAATTACCGCGTTACTCACCTATGTAAACCATCGCTTTATTGGCTTGCCGACAACCATTGGCGTTATGGTTATTTCGATGCTTTTATCTATCGGCGCTATATTTTTGGGCTTTTTAGGGTTTGATGATCTTATAGATTACGAAGTGAGCTTGCTCGATCAGTTAGATTTTACTGAAGTTTTGCTCGATGGCATGCTCTCTATGCTACTTTTTGCTGGGGCGCTACATGTAAATGTTAGCGATTTAAGGCGCTATAAATTGCCAATAGGTATTTTGGCCTGTGTTGGTACGTTGCTATCAACGGTTATTATTGCTGGTGCGCTTTATTTAGTGCTTCCTTTGCTTGGTTTTGATTTAGCATTTATTTGGTGTTTACTGTTTGGCGCATTAATTTCGCCAACCGATCCGATTGCGGTAATGGGAATTTTACAATCTGCGGGTGCGCCTAAAAGTATTGAAACCGTGATTGCAGGTGAATCGTTGTTTAACGATGGTATTGGCGTGGTTATTTTTGTGCTTTTATTGGGTGTTTTATCAAGTGGTGATATTCCTACAACCTATTATGTGGCACACACGCTGGCGGTTGAAGCCGGTGGCGGTATTGTTTTTGGTTTGGTATTAGGTGGTATTTTATATTACTTACTTAAAAGTATTGATAGTTACCAAGAAGAAGTACTCCTTACTTTAGCGGGCGTTATTGGTGGTTATGCACTTGCAAGCCATTGGCATTTGTCGGGCCCACTTGCAATGGTAATGATGGGGTTAATGGTGGGCAATCATGGTCGTAGTATGGCTATGAGCGATAAAACACGCCACTACGTTGATTTATTTTGGGAACTGATTGACGAAATTTTAAATGCCATTTTATTTGTACTCATAGGGCTTGAAGTCGTCATGATTGCATTTTCGAGTAATTTGTTTATTGCTGGTGGCTTAACAATTTTAATAGCGTTACTCGCACGTTTAATTGTTGTGGGTATAACAACCACTACATTTAATAAGCAATTAGAGTTGCCATCTGGCGCGTGGAAAGTTTTAACCTGGGGTGGTTTGCGCGGTGGTATTTCGGTTGCATTGGTATTGCAATTACCTGATGGGAACGAGCGCGATATTTTGTTGGCTCTTACTTATGCGGTTGTGGTGTTTTCTATTTTAATTCAGGGTTTGAGTATTGGTAAAGTAGCCAAAACTATCCGTTAAATATAATTTTTTTAAAAAGCGTGTGAAATAGCTGTATTTCACACGCTTTTTATTTTTCTTATAAAACAAAAGGGCAATTAAAACGTAAAGCTGAGCTGCACACCGCTGTAAATATGTTCTTGTGCTTCCCAGTAGTCGCCATCTATTTGGCGTGCTCGGGTAAATACTTCTATTTTAAATGGCTTAAAGTGATAACCCGCACCTATACCTGCGTAGCCGTCTATGTCGTTGTTCGATTTTTCTATTTGGTAGGTGTTATCGCCTCTATCGTTTTTAAAGGCGAGTTCGAACAGATCTAAGCCAAGCTCGGCGTATATAAAAAAGTCATTAAAATAACCAAGCTTCATGCCATTGTCCCACGTTATAAATTCTTCTTGCTCGCCTTGTTTATTATCGATTACTGCCGCGCCAATTGCGCTTGTAAAAACAACACCAAAGTTACTGTAATTTTGCTTAACCATCATTTCTACACCCGCAGATGTAATGCTGCTATCGCCATTAAATTCTGATTTTATAAACATACCGGTGTTAGGCATGTCATTACCGAGCAAAAGCCTTGCGTTAGCATTTTGGCTAAATGATAAAAGCGTGCTTAATAAAACAAAAAGAGGAAGTATGTGTTTCAAAAAAGTTAACCCATTAATGATGAAAAGTTACCAGAGCTGTAATTATAAATACATGACTTAGTATTGCATGTAATTAAATGTATAAATTTGTTTGATTGTTATTCAGCTATGCCAAAGCAAGGTGTTTAAAATAAAACCAACTAAAAATAAGCATAAATAATTATATACATTTTAAAACGTAAAGTAGCGATTTTAGGCATGATTGTTGGTGCGTAAGTTGTTTAAATATATAGAAAAAGCTTAAGCATATTAGACTAAGGTCTATAGGTTAATTTTCTTCACTTATTAGGTTTGTTTTAATCGTTTGTCGGAGTTGTGTTAATTCTCTAAAGTTAAGTTGTCGGCAACAAGTACGACTTAACTTACAGGAAATTAATCATGAAATTTACACTTATCAAAACTATCGCTCTTAGCTCACTATTAACATGTTCAGCTGCTGCAATGGCTGATCAAAGTGATTACAAATTAATGGTTATTGAAACTGCAACAGCGCCACAGCCACTTGAGCAATCATTTAATAGCTGCGCACTGAATGTTAAGTCAAAAAACTACGCTGAGGCTGAAGCAATTTGTACTAAAGCAATCGCACTTTTAAAAGACGCAGATGGCCCTAAATTTAAAGTACGCCAACTTACGTCATTCGCATTAAGCAACCGTGGTGTTGCACGTTTAAAAGCGCATAACGATACAGCTGCACTTGCTGATTTATACGAAGCATCAAAATTGTCTAACAGCTCAATGGTATCGCACAACTTAACTCGCGCTAAAGAAGAATTATCTCTATAAGGTCTTTTATAAAGTGCTTACTAAAGCATAATATAAAATAGCGAGAGTAAAAAAGCCGATATTGGGTTAAACCCCAACATCGGCTTTTTCGTGTTTATTAACTTTGTATTGTGTTATACCAATTCGCAATAATACATAATCATTTTGCGGGGCTAAACGTGTCGCTACCTGCGTTAAAAAATTCTCATTTAGAACAACCAAATAGCGAATTTTTTGCCTAGCTATCAACACGTTTTTCCATCCTCAAAATAGATCACTTAATTAAGCGAATTGGTATTATTAAAAAATAAAAAAATGTATTTTGCTATTTATTGTTTAGTGATTTTCATGGTTTTTAACTAATTGTAATTACTAAGTATTTTTACAAGTGTTAGACTAAAGTCTATAGGTTAGATTTATTCACTTATTAGGTTTGTTTTTATCGTTTGTGGTAATTGAGCTAACACTCTAAAGTTTAGTTGTCGGCAACAAGTACGACTTAATTAATTAGGAATATAATCATGAAATTTACACTTTTAAAAACCATCGCTCTTGGCTCATTATTAACTTGCTCAGCTGCTGCAATGGCTAATCAAGGTGATTATAAATTAATGGTTATTGAAGACTCTGTAACTGCAGCACCCGCATTTGAAAAGTCATTTAATAGCTGTGCTTTAAATGTTGAAGCAAGAAACTACGAAGAAGCAGAAGCTATTTGTACACAAGCAATTGCATTGCTTAAGCAAAGCCATGGTCCGCGTTTAAAAGTACGTGAACTTACATCGTTTGCATTAAGTAACCGTGGTGTAGCACGTATTAAGGCTCAAAAAGACACTGCTGGTATTTCTGATTTATATGAAGCGGTTCAAATTTCTAAAAACTCACTTGTAACACATAACTTAACTCGCGCTAAAAAAGAGTTATCTTTATAAGAATGCTTGTATCAAGCGCTTATAATTTAGCGAGAGTATAAAAGCCCATATTAGGTAGCACCTAATATGGGCTTTTTTGTATGTTTGAATAACCGTAGTTACCTATAAACACACTTCTTTTAATAAAACAGTTTTACTGAATAATAGTGTTTTTAAAGGTGATTTTTAGAGTCTTACGTTACTAATTTATATTGGTAAGTACTTGTTACCTAAAACATAGATCTATAAATATAGAAACATAGGTAAAAATATAGTTTTTTAGCATGATTCAACTGTGCAGTAAAACGGGATTGTTTTATTTAAGCTGTTGTTTTTAATTGATAATAAAACCTAATGTCTTTGACTTTAGTCTGTTTTTATTTGAAAATCGAAGTAATATATATTTTATAGCATTGACGCCACGTGGATGCTAATCACTGTTTTGTGATGAATAGCTAGATATGACTTTTGTTTTATTTTTAGTCCCACCTCAATCTTACTAAAAATTAAACAGGGAATAGAGTAGTTATTAACTTGCGCAATAAAAATAAAAAGCGCAAATAAAGGGATTTAAAAATGCAATTTAAACTAAAAAAAATAGCTGCCTTGTTATTCGGGGTGGGTATTAGCCTTTCTGTATTTGCCGAAGATATAGAGCTATACGTAAACCATAATGTTGAAACCGACGAAAAACCACGTGTAATCATTGTTTTTGATACATCTGGAAGTATGAAAAACTTTTTACCCAACGGTATTAGAAAAGTAGATGCCGGCATCAGTGCAATGAGTCAGTTGGTTACTGATAATAGCTCTATCGATTTTGGTTTGATGCGTTTTAAAAATGATAATGGCGGCTATATTATGGCAGGTCTTGGATCTCCCCATTCTACAATTTTAAGCCAAATTCACAGTTTACCAGCGGCTGGTAGTACCCCAGTTACAGAAACCCTATGGGAAGCCTACTTGTATCTAACAGGTCAGAAAGTGTACTACGGACAAAACTCAAATGAGCGGGATTTTTCTGCTGAAACTGGTTCGCTATATTACGACAATAACTCTCGATACATATCACCATTTACCCAAGCAGTTGGTGCCGATGTACGTTGTGATAATTCAATCAATTTAATTTTGATGACTGACGGTGATCCTCAAAGTGATACTAACCGAAACGATGATATCAAATCATTATACAAATCTACTTTTGGCTCAAATCCTTCTAAAACAAGTAATAGTTATCTAGCCGCTTTAGCTCAGATAATACATGGTACAAGAGATGTTGAAGTTGACTTGTACGATACTACGCCAGAGGTTGCTGATACCGGACGCGTTTTTACTATCGGTTTTGGTAGTGGCATGAGTACAAATGGTAAAAAGTTATTAGAAAAAACCGCTTTATTGGGCGGCGGCGAGTACTTACATGCAGATACATCAACTGAACTTTCTGAAGCGCTTAATAATACAATATCGAAAATACGCGAAGTTAACGATAGTTTTTCATCACCTACGGTAGCAAGTAATAATGTTGACCAAACACGTAGCCGAGAGTCAATTTACTTTGCGATGTTTTACCCAGAAACAGGCGCACGTTGGAGCGGGAATTTAAAAAAGCTAAAAGTGTCAGGCGCAAATATAGTCGATTCAACTGATCAAATAGCCCTTGATGAAAATGGGTTAATTGATGAGAAAGCGCGAACATTTTGGCTGCCAACTAATAAGCCTGCAGATGGGAATTTAGTAGCCCAGGGTGGCGTAAATTTACTTTTATCAACTTTAGACCCTGATAGCCGTAAAATCTACATAGATAAAACGGGCAGTATTATTGATTTTACTTTTGATAAAGTACAAACCATTTTAAATTTAGCGACAGGTACAGTTACCGATCTTGCCCCTGATTTGATTCCTAATATCGGGCTAACTTTACAGGAGAGTGATATTAGCTGGGCACGAGGGGTTGATGTTGACAATGAAGATGGTGATAACTCATCAGTAGATCAGCGAATCAATATTTTTGGCGACCCTTTGCATTCAAAGCCGGTATCTATAGATTACGGCGATGGAAGTATTCACATACTTGTTGGTACTAATGCCGGCTTTTTACATATGTTTGAAGACAAAGGCGATACTGTTGAAGAAAAGTGGGCTTTTACACCTGCTGCCTTATTAAAAAACATTCCTGCTTTGCGTAGTAATCTTGCAAATACAAAAGTGTATGGCATGGATGGGCCTATAAGTGTGTTCTTTAATAATAAAGGCTCAAATAGCGAAGGGTTAAACGATGGTGTTATTAGAGCAAGTGATGGTGATGAAGTGTGGGCATTTGCAGGTATGCGCAGAGGCGGTAAAAATTACTACGCGCTTGATATAAGTGACCCTAACGAACCTAAAAAATTATGGAATAAGCCTATTGTTGGTGGCTCAGAAGAATTTAAATACTTAGCGCAAACATGGTCTAAACCTCAAATTGCATACATTAAAGCCTTTGGTGAGGATCCATTGCTAATATTTGGCGCAGGCTATGATACAAACAAAGATAATGCGATTAGAACAACAGATGAAACCGGACTAGGTATCTACATTGTTAATGCTAAAACTGGCGAAAAGGTATGGGCGCTGACTCCAGATGAAAATGGTTTTACCGGAGAGCACAGTATTGCAGCGGATGTAACTACGCTTGACTCAGATTACGACGGGTATATCGACCGAATTTATGCAACAGATACTGGCGGTAATATTTGGCGAGTAGATATTCCTAGTGAAGATGAAGGTGATATTACCCATTTTAAATTTGCAGAGCTTGGCAGTACATTAGCGTCGCAAGACAGACGTTTTTTTTACAAACCATTAGTTGCTAGAACGCTGTTTAGTAAAGTTACTAAAACCAATTATGGTGGTGAAATGATCACCACCCGTTTAGATACCCCGTACGACGCAATAGTTATAGGTAGCGGAAATCGTTCAAACCCACTTGCTACTAATGAGCAAGATCAGTTGTATATGATCCGTGATGAAAACACCCTAACAAAAATATTTACTGAATTTCCAGCCCCAATAGTGCCAGATGATTTAATGAAAATGAATGAAGACCCATTTGGTAACGCACTTGATGACGTTGATAAATTTGTTAATCTTGAAGTTAAGTTAGCCGAATTTAAAGGGTGGCGATACGAATTAGAGACGGGTGAAAAGTCTCTTGCTGCAGCAACAGTCGTTGGTGGGGTTGCGTACTTTACTTCCTTTACGCCTGCATCTTCATCATCAACGCAAAACCAATGTTCGTTAACGGGTGGCGGTGGTTCGCTTTATGCCTTTCATTTGCATTATGGAACGAAGGTTTATGACGATGTGAAATTTGCAACAAGTAATGATGTACCAGATACACCGAAACTATTTTTTGGGGAAGGCCCGTCGTGTGCAGATAATGATGCGGATGGTAAGTGCGATTGGGATGATGCAACGGATGTAACGCAAGTTAGTCAGTTTTATTTAATAGGCCCTGGGGTTAAAGGTTCTGATAAGCCGATAAAAGCTATTGAAATACTTGGGCCAAATTTAAATGTTGAAGGTGGAAAAGTTAAGCTAGTAAATGGCGCTGAACCAATTGGTTTTGGCTTTAAAACCCAACAAACATATATTTATAAACGCGAAGAAAACGATACTCAGGCACTTTAAAAAACACAATGCAATAAACATAAGCCACCTTAGTTAGGTGGCTTTTCAATTTTAAGAGCAAATCAAAAATGCTAATGGTTTGCTTATATAATTGGTTTAGAGTTTTCGAAGGGCTCTAAACCAACCCATGTATAATACACATTCATTTACAAAATACTGCCTATCACTCAAGCCCTTTAGATTGGGTGCCTGTAGTCCATATTGGTTAATAATAGCTGGCATTTGTTATATTTAATTAACAAATGTAAGAGCTAAATATAACATGCTGTGTCACTATATAGGTACAGGGCATGTTAACTTGTTGCCATCCCCCCATAAAAATTCAATAAATTTCTGTTGTTTAAATTTATACCAACCTGCATAAATCTTTGAGTAATTTAACAAATTAAATTGCACTATAACGTCGTTAAAATTTTATTTAGAACAACTAGATACAAAAATTTTCGCCTCGTTCTAGCATAATTTTCTTAACGTTAACTAGATCCCATATATAAGCAGATTGGCATTACTTATTTTGTATTAAAGTAACTTATAACAATATGATTTTTAATAATAATTAAAGTGCAAAAAAGGAAGTCTTTGTATGTTTTTTAAAAAAAGTCAGTTAGCTATTTCATTAGCGTTTACGCTAGGCCTTGTTGGATGTGGTGGCGGTGATAAAGCGGCCGTTGTAGAGCCAGTTGTAGCTAAGCCAGATCCTATAAAAGTAGATTCCGTAGAAGTTAACACTATCTCTCTTACAGGAAAGGTTATTGATGGTTATGTATCTGGTGCAATAGTATGGCTGGATATTGATGGCGATGGTACTTTTGACGAGCAATCAGAACCTTCTGTAGTCTCTGAAGAATCGGGTAATTATAGTTTTAATTTTACAGAAGAGCAGGCGCTGTGTGTGCCGTATTCAACTATGTACGTTGATGTACCGGTTGGCGCAATTGACGAGGACTTAGGCGAGGTAACACAAGCGTATCAAATGTCATTTCCACCCTCAATTGAGGCTTTGACTGATGAAGATATTCGAAATATATCACCTTTAACAACCGTTATTTGGGAGCAGTTGAGCCTTCAATTCCAAAAAAGTGGTAACAATAATTTAAGTTGTGATGCACTTAAAGAAAATACTGAGCTACTTGCAAACCTTCAAAGCGAAATAACAAATGTTATGCAAAACTTGGTTGCGCATTATAATTTGTCGACAGAGCAAATTTACTCAGATTTTATCGCTACTAACGACAGCGACGCTTACGACAGAGCACAAGCAATTGTTAAGGGACTAAAAGCGGCCTATAAATTCAAGCAAGAGCTAGATGCTCAGTATTCTGATGCAGAAGAAGTAAGAGCAGTGATTTATCAAGACACAGCAAAAGATGCAGAGTATGGGTTTGAAAATGCATGGTACCGCGACAAAGTTATTTTTGCAGGCGCTGAACTTATTTATGAGCAAGTAAAGCTTCAAAATACAGACGAACTCGACAAAATTGACGTTATTTTGTCTCGATTGGATTCAATAGATACGCCTTGGGGCGAAGAATCGTTAAATGGAAAATTAACAGTTAGAGACGATGTTTACATTAACGCCGATCGTACTTACCGATGCTCTAGCATTGAGAACGTTAGTTTTGAGCAAAGCAATGTGCTTTATGGCGTTGCTAATACTAGCCCATCGGTTAACTTTCCTACAGCAGATGAATGCGTTAGTGCTAATTTAGATACACCGTTCGAGCGAGGTTTTAGCATTAGCTATACTGAGTCAGGATCGTTTTACCAAACTGACTTTGCCTTTAGAGAAGAAAATGCCGACTTTCAAACATTATCTGATTGGGTAAATGTTAAAGACAAAGCTACTGACTTAGAAACTCAAGATTTAGTGACCGTACTCGCTGCTATGCCCTATAAGTTTGATGACGAAACATCTATTGATGCTAGCTTTTGGCGTAAATACAAAACCACAGACAACGTACGTATTATTAAAACAATTGAAGGGAAATGGTTTAGAGATACCCGCCGAGAAGATGGAACAATGCTGCATGAATGCAGTGAAAATGGTGTTGATTGGGTGCAATGCGAATAATGTAAAAGCACTTTAATTAATATTAGCTTAGTGCCAGTCAGTTAATAACTGACTGGCATTTTTTGTTTGAAAAAGCTTACTTTTATGTGCGGTTATAATTGTATACCTGATGAACTTTATTTTTAATCTGTTTTTTACTCGGGTTTACTGTAAAATTACTGGGTTAACATTTGTTAAGTGATGCTTACAATTGTTATTGCTCATTAAGTATTTAAACTAATTTAAGTAGAGCTTATGATTTTTTATATTATAGGGTTAAGTTTACTTGTTATTATTTTATTCGTTGCACTTTATGTAATTTACAGCAACGTACATAAAAGTCGGGTAAGAAAATCCAAGGAATACAACGTACTGTTTGATAAAGACACGATAGTTGATGAACTAATCACTCAACTAACAGAAAAAAATCAAACACAAGAAAACCAAGATAAAACAGCTAAAGGTAAAGAAGAAATCCTTGCAACATTTGTTGAGTTACATCGCTCTGGTAGCTTTTGCGCACATTTGAGTGAACAGGAAATTATTTACTTTGTTAAAAAGAAATTAAACATGGAGAGTAATAAAAATGGATAGCGAAAAAGCAGTCCCAGCAGTAAAAAGTGACTCATTTATGAGTCGATTTGGTCGTCGTAATGTAATTATAGTGTCATCAATTGTTGTTGTATTGGTAGTGATAGCAACCCTTACATCGCAAGTTGTTTCGTGGAATGAAGCAGATGAGCGTTTAGTACATCAATCGGCTTTTACAGGTAACTTAACCGTAATAAATCAAGCAGGCCCTTACTTAAAAGCATTTGGTAGTACATCCGCTTATAAAAAAGTAATTTCGATTAACTTTACGGGCGATGCTGGTGCAACAGCAAGCGCAATTGTGCCGTTAATTCCGATTCGATTTTTAGATACCACAACAGGTGGCGCACGAGGTGTCTCTCGTTTTAGATTGCCAGGCAATGTACCTGCAGCAGAGTCGGGTGCTCTACGTGGTTTACTTAAAATACACGAAGAGTTTGGTTCACAAGAAACATTAATATCTAATTTATTAATGCGTGCAACCACCGAAAATGTAAAAGCGTCGGCGCGAATGATGTCGGTAGAGCAACATTACTCTGGTGGTAATGGTCAATTAAGCCAAGATTTTGCTGATCAATTAACCAACGGTATTTTTGTTACTGAACAAATTATTAGTACGGGTGAGCGCGATAAATCTGACGACTTAGGTAATTTAAGTAAACAGCAACGTGTCACTATTAATATTAAAATGGATGATGAGGGTAATACACTGCGTAACGCACCTATTTTAGGCGCTTACGGTATTACAGTAGTTGATGCCAGCATTATTGATATTGACTACGAAAGCAAAGTAAATGCTCGCCTTGAAGCTCAAAAGCAGGCTGCTGCTGATGAAGCGCTAGCGCGTCAAAACCTTAAAAAAGCAGAGCAACAAGCGCGTACCGAAGTGGCTTTAGGTGAACAAGCAATTGCTAAGCAACGTGCTGAATCTGAAAAGCTAAAAATAAAAGAGCAAATTGATGCTGAACGAATTAAGGCAAATGCCATTATTTCTGCGCAGCAACGAGTGGCTGTAAAAGCGGAGCTTGCGAAAGAGCAAGAAGAGATTCTAAAGCAACAACGTTTAGAAGCATTAGGTATGGACGTTTTAGCTGAGGCTCGTTTAAGAGCTAAGTCTGCTGCACTTGATCCAAAGTATGTATTTGATGAAACACTAAAAGCAGAAGTTAAAATTCAAACCGCTTTATTTACAAGCTTAGGTAATAGCCGTTTAGTGCCTGAAATTGTAATAGGCGCAGGCCAAGGCGAGCAAAGTAATGGCTCTGAATTTATGCGTTTATTAGCCGCCGATGCTGCATTAAGTCTTAAAAAGCGTTTAGAAAAAGAGAAAAAATAAACGATTAGTTAAGTATTGCACAAACAATAAAACGTTGGCTGATTCGCATTGGCCAGCGTTTTTTATTGCGTAAATTTTGTTATTGTATGGTGCGGCTTAGCTTGTGAAAACAAGCTTTTTAAATTATGAAATAAAAGAGTGAGCAGTACTTATGGACCCCAGTAATCAGTTTATTTTAGATTTAGGACAAGAGCATATTACCATCCAGCGACGATATGAAGCGCTGGGAGCGTTTAACGATTTTTTGATAGCTGTTTGGTTTTTAACTGGCAGTTTTTTCTTTTTAAATGACTCACTAATAGAAAGTGGCACATGGCTGTTTATAGCGGGCAGTGCTCAATTGCTTATAAAACCTATTTTGAAATTGATCAGCTTAGTACATGTTAGTCGGGTATTTCATTCAAATAAAACTTCATAAATAAAACACCATAAATACGACTCATGATGAGTTCAGTTATTATGGTGTTTTATTTACCAGTATAAGTTATTTAAATATCAAGGATAGAAAAAGTGAAAGTACTTAAGTGGATTGCAATTGGAATAGCTACTTTATTAATAGTAGGCTTACTAATTCCCGAAAAAATAATGATTCCGGTACAAGGTGCCACAAGTAAAGATTGGAACCATAACACGTTTTGGTACGAGCCTTGGGGTAGGTCGGGTGTGCACAAAGGAATTGATATTTTTGGCACAAAAAATACTCCCGTAGTTGCCTCAACAAGCGGTATTGTTATATTTGCAGGTGAGTTAACTCGTGGTGGTAAGGTGGTTGCGGTGCTTGGGCCTAAATGGCGCGTGCATTATTTTGCACATTTAAATAACTACTCGGTAAGTACAGGTGATGTAGTAAGCATAAACAGTCAAATTGGCTTACTGGGCGATACCGGAAATGCCGCAGGAAAACAGCCTCATGTGCATTATTCTATTTTATCGTTAGTGCCCATGCCGTGGCTTTTTACAACGCAAAACCAAGGGTGGAAAAAGATGTTTTTTTTGAGCCCACATAAAAAACTCACTGCTAAATAATAGTTTTAGCTGTTAAATCAAGATGTTTAACAGCTAGAATTAGTTAATAAGCAAGCGTGTATTTAAGCTAAAAATTAGCCTGCAACTGGGGTTTTACCCGCGCGAATATTTTTAATGCTTTTAATAAACATATAAATACAGGTAGTGATTAAACAGCCTGCTAAATAAAACACAATACCGTTGGGTGCATCAGATAAATTTGCAGCAAGCATAGGGCCAAATACCGACCCAATACTGTAACTCAAAAGCATTACCTCAGTTGCAGATACTATTTTTGCCATTGGTAATGAGTCGCACGCAAGTGTTATAGCAATCGGGTAAAGTGCAAAGCTGCATGCGCCTAGTATTAAGTAGCTTACTATTAATCCTGCTAAAGTGTTTGCTTGTAGTATACCCACAGCACCGGCTGCGCCTACTAAACAAAACATACCCATCAATAAGCTTTTTTCAAGCCGAGTAGATAAGTAACTCACAAGCGGCTGCACGACCATGCCGCCTAAAATAATAACCGCCATCAGTGTCCCTGTGTACTGAGCTTGATCAACTTGTGCTGAAATATACACTGGCATTAAGCCGTAAATAGGGCCCAGTAATAAGCCCGATGCTAAGCATCCGAGCATAGCTGGGTGGCTTAATGTTTTTATTTCTTTTAGTGGTAGTTTTTCAAGGTGCTGTTTTTCGGGCTGACCTTTAGCTATTAATAAAGGCGCCAAAATAGCTAAAAATAATAACGAGGCTACAAATAAATAAGGCGTTGAACCTTCGGTGCCAAGCGGCCCTATAGCAAGTTGACCAACCGCGCTGCCCCCGTAAAGCGAGGTCATGTATAAGCCCAGACGTTTAGCGCGCGACTTTGCTGTGTTGGTCATTAATAACCAAGACTCAACAACTACAAACACACCGGCAACAGCAACACCTGCTACAAATCGTGCAATTAACCAGTTAACGGTATTTGGTAGTGCAAGTTGTGCAAGCACACTTACTATTAATAAGCTTAAAAATAATATAAAGGCGAAGCGATGACCGATTTTAACCACAATGCGCTCTATTGTGGTGGCGCCAATAAGTAAGCCAAAGTAAAAAATGCTCGCAAGCCAAGGCGCTAGGTTTTCATCAAGTTTAAATGCAGGTAACGACAGCGGAATAAGGCTCATTAAAAAGCCGGATGCGATAGCAAAAAATGACAGCCCGATAACGGGTGCTAAGGGGTTGTTAGAGGTGCTTGTGGCGGCTGATTCGGCCATGTGTGTTTATCGACTCATCAAGGTAAATAACCACTGTTTTAAAGTTTGAGAGGTTACTTTAATAATAAAATTTGCGCGAATTTAGAGCCAAATTAAAAATAAGTAAAGTGATATTTTATTAAATAATATAAATAAATTTAAAACGATCTTTTTGGTAAATTATCGGATCTATTATGCTTTTTATTGTAGTGTTTTTATGTAGATATTGTTTTATATTTGTGAGCATTTATGTCTGAATAGGTTTTTTTGTAATGCAAGCAGACAGGCACATATCGCATGCTGCACGTCACTTTTTAAAGTTTGCGCAGCAGCACGTAGAGCAATATTTAAATACGCAGTGGGTGCGAAATGAATTACATAACTTAGATTTAAACTAGATTTAAATTAGGTTTAAAGTTAATTAATGTCGGGTGTTGAGTCTCTTAAAATAAGCTTTGGCTGAAACACGTGCTTTACTGTTATGCCGCTTTTTTTATAAATGTCTTTAAGTACTAAGTTAGCCGCAGCTCGGCCCATTTCGGGAACTGGGTTATCTATTGTAGTCAGTGTTGGGTAGAGGTAATTGGTAAAAATTACGTTATCGAACCCAATAATGGCTAAATCTTTTGGTAGATTAAAACCGTGTTCGCGGGCGTATTTCATAGCACCCGATGCCATTTCGTCATTGGCACATACAAGGGCGGTTATTTGCGCTTTATTTTGAATAAAATGCCTCAAGCCGTCGCTGCCGCCGGTTTCTTTAAAGTCGCCTATGTAAAATAAGTTTTCGTCAAAGGTTAGGTTGTATTCTGCCAGAGCTTGTTTGTGACCTTTTAAACGATTTGACGCGTCTTCTTTAAACTGCGGGCCTGCTATGTACGCAATGTTTTTATGACCTTTGTTGATCATGGCTTTAGTGGCTAAGTAGCCGCCCATTACGTTGTCGAGGCTAATGCAGTTTTCTTCAATTTCTTTAACGTAGCGGCTCATTAAGTAAATAGGGGTTTTGCCTTTACTTAACTCAATTAGATACTCGTTTGATACCGCTTCTACGTGGGCAATAATAGCGTCGCAATTACGGCCTATTAAAAACTCAAAGCCGCTTTTTTCTTTTTTCTCGTCACTGTGCCCAGGGGTAATAATAACGTGTTTACCCGCAATACGAAGGTGCTCTTCAATGGCTGACATCATTTGACCAAAAAACGGACCATCCAACTCAGAAACTAAAATACCGACGCTGTTTGTAGTGCTAGACGCCAAAGAGCGAGCAATAGAACTTGGCTGATAGCCTAGCTCTTTCATTGCTTCTAATACCTTTTTTTTAGTTTTTTTGCTTACGTAGTCGTTGTCGTTAAGTACCCTTGAAACAGTTGATAAAGACACACCTGCCATTTCTGATACTTGATAAATTGTCGCCATTGATGTCCTAGCTTATATGTATTTTTACTCGCACTTTATAAAAAATATAAAGTGCGAAGGGTCATTAAAAGTTAATTTACACATTACTGCGTCTAATTGCTAAGTCTTCTGTTATTTTTTGCGTCATCGCTGAGGTTAGCGGATAAATAAGCATCAATGCGGCGCCTAAAAAAGCAAATGCGGCGGGTATCCAGCTCATAAGTAACTGCATACCAGGTAGGGCTTGTGTGATTGTTAGCTCATCCATACCGTTATAGCCGTAGCCTGCAAGTACCACTAATACTAATGCACCTGCAAAACCACCACCGGTTTTTTGCACAAATGTACCCGCAGAATAAATTAAGCCTGTAGCGCGGCGTTTGTTTTTCCACTCTGAATAATCGGCTGAATCACCAAGCATACTAAAAAATAATGTTGGCATCATCGCGGCAAAAAATTCAGCAGCGCAACCAAAGGTAAATACAGCAATAAGGTTATCACTAGGTACCCAGTAAAATGCAGTAGTGAGTATGCCGCTTAGCATTAATGAAGCAATAAAAAGGTTTCGTTTACCCATAATTTCGGCCAGTTTACCTGTGGTAAGTGCGCCAAATATAGATACAACCAACAAAGCAATAAAGTATTGCCCAGCCATGAGTTCATTGGCTACGTGATACTTAAAGTAGTACGCAATTACACCGTATTTTATGCCATTAAACATCATGGTTAAAAAACCAATGCCGAGTAACACCAACCAAGGTTTGTTGGTCAGAAGATCAACCATGTCGCGCTGTGATCCCGTTAAGCTTTGTTTATCTTTATTGAGTAATTTTTTAATAACGAATGTCATTGCAGCCATAACAAGGGCAAAAAATACGCCGCTGTATAAATCGCGGTAATAAAAAAACAGGGTGGTAGCAAGCAAAGGTAGGATTATAAATGGCAGGCTTTTGGTTAAATCAAACAACTCTGATTTTAAATTCCCTTCATTTGAGGCATGCGGTGTTACACGCTCTTTGGTGGTCGCAAACGTTATAATCATTAAAATAATAAGTAAGCTGGCAAATAAGTACATAGTAAGCTGATAACCTTTGGCGTTGTCGCCGCCACCAAAAAATGCCACTAGCTCAGGTAAAAAACCCATAACCAATAAGCCACCAGTAAACGCACCTGCAAACCTAAAACCAGAGAGCTTTGTGCGCTCTGTATCGTCTGGTGTCATTACGCCCATAAGTGCCGAGTAGGGCACGTTACTTACGGTGTAAGCAAGCGTTAAACCTATGTAAGTTACGTAAGCATAAATAAGTTTATTGGTGGTGCTAAAGTCGGGTGTAGTAAAACACAACACCATAAACAAGCCCAAAAACGGTGCCGAGTAGAGTATCCACGGGCGAAATTTACCAAAGCGCGACTGCGTTCTGTCGGCAATCATACCCATAATAATATCGGTTACGCCATCAGACAGCCTTACCACCAAAAACAACATGGCAGCGGCGGCTGCCGATATGCCAAATGTATCGGTGTAAAACACCGCTAAATAAGCAAGCGCGCCGCGCCACACTAAGTTAGCGCCGGCATCGCCCATGGCGTAACCGACTTTTTCGTATAAAGGGAGTTTGTTCACTGTGTGTGTTCTTATTGTTATAAGCCGATAATTTATCGGCTTGTTATGAGTTTAGTGTACGCCTTACCGCTGGCTTTAACAGTTCGTTTTTGTGTGTTGTAGTCTACGTGTACTATTCCAAAGCGCTTTAAATATCCTTCTGCCCATTCAAAGTTATCCATTAGGCTCCAGGCAAAGTAACCATCTACTTTAACGCCTTGCTCTGCTGCGTTATGCAGGGCATTTAAATGCTCGTGGTAATATTCAATACGGTCGTTATCTTTGATTTCACCGTCTGTAAATTCGTCAGCCATGGCTGCGCCGTTTTCGGTAATATAAATAGGCGGTAGGGTGTATTTTTCGTTTAACGATACAAGTAATTCTGTCAGCGCTTTAGGATAAATTTCCCAGCCTATATCGGTCATTGGCGCTTTATGTGGCAGCTCATGGTAAAAGTCGGTTTCGCTTGCTTGATAATGCATGCGGGTATAAAAGTTAACCCCTAGGTAATCTAGCGGTTGAGCAATTATTTCCATGTCGCCATCTAAAATATCTGGGAGGTGGGCCTTAGGTAATTGCTTAATAATATCAGGGTATTTACCTTGCATTACAGGCTGCATGTACCATTGGTTTATGTAGTCATCAGCAAATGCAGTCGCTTTTAAATCGTCTTCACTTTGGGTAACTGAGTAACAAGGCGTAAAGTTAAGTACAATACCGTTTAGTGTATTTGGGCTATTTTTAGCAAGTACTTGCATAGCCAAACCGTGACCCAGTAATAGGTGGTGCGCGGCTTTACGACCAAATTCGCGACCTACTATGCCAGGTGCATGTACGCCTATTTCGTAACCTAAGTAAGAGCTGCAAAAAGGCTCGTTTAAGGTGGCGTAAGAGTGCACACGTTCCCCAAAAGCTTTGGTAATTAAATCTGTGTAATGTGCAAATTCGTAAGCGGTGTTACGGTTTAGCCAGCCACCTTCATCTTCAATATGTTGTGGTAAATCCCAGTGGTATAGCGTTACAAAAGCTTTAATGTTACGACGTTTTAATTCATCTAAAATGTCGGTATAAAACTTAACGCCTGTCGGGTTTAAGTGACCGCTTTTAGTCATTACGCGCGGCCACGAAATAGAAAGTCTGTAAGCGTCTACACCTAATGATTCAATTAAGTTTATATCGTCTTTCCAGCGAGTGTAGTGCTCGCAGGCTACATCGCCATTTGAATTATCGACTATTTTGCCTTCTTTACTGCAAAAGGTATCCCAAATACATGGCAAGCGATCAGCTGCGCCGCCTTCAATTTGAAATGAGGCCGTAGCTACACCATAAGTAAAATTTTTGGCTAAAAGTGGTGAGCCACTAGGTAAAGATAATTGTTTCATTAAGAGAAAACCTCTGCTTCTTTTTTGGTAAAGTTTGCTTTGTATAGAGCGTATATTAAATTCATTATTGGAAGCGCTTCCATATTTAATTTGATTAATCACTAAGTATGGTATTTAATAACTTTAAGGAAGCGCTTCCATATTTAGGTTAGTGGCTATTGTTAAACAGGTCAATAGTTAAATTTAAATAACAAATAGGCGCTCACAAAATCACACTGACACAACACAGGGCTATAAAAATGAAAAAAAGCTTAAACACTAATAGGTTACGAATGCTCCCTATTTTAATAGGCGGATTATGCGTTCTAAGTGCGTGTAATAAACAAGAAGCTAACGCTAATAATAACGAAAGCGCGGTGGCCAAAAATACTGAGCATGAGCAAGGTGATTTATCACTTTGGCCAACGCTTAAAAGCAAAGTAGTGAAAACGCCTGAAATTGAAAATACGATTGCACAGTACTTAAAAACAATGACGCTTGAGCAAAAAGTAGCGCAGATGATCCAACCTGAAATTCGCGATATTAGTGTTGAAGACATGCGTAAATATGGTTTTGGCTCGTATTTAAATGGCGGTGGCTCGTTCCCAAATGCTAATAAGCATGCAACGCCTGCAGATTGGATAACGCTTGCGGAGAGCATGTACCAAGCCTCGGTTGATGACTCAATTGATGGCAGTAAAATTCCAACCATGTGGGGCACCGATGCCGTACATGGACATAATAATGTGATTGGTGCGACGTTATTTCCGCATAATATTGGTTTAGGTGCTGCTAATAACCCCGCATTAATTGAGCGAATTGCAGCAGCTACTGCAATAGAGGTAATGGCAACAGGCATAGATTGGGTGTTTGCACCGACTGTTGCGGTTGTGCGCGACGACCGATGGGGCAGAACGTACGAAGGCTACTCAGAAGACCCTACAATTGTACGTGAGTATTCAGCCGCAATTGTAAACGGATTGCAAGGCAGAGCCGATGAAGACTTTTTAAGTGACAAACGCGTAATTAGTACTGTTAAGCACTTTTTAGGCGATGGCGGCACAGTAGGTGGTGACGATCAAGGCGATAACATTGATAGCGAAGAGGTGTTATATAACATTCATGCGCAAGGTTATATAGGTGGCTTAACCGCAGGTAGTCAGTCGGTTATGGCATCGTTTAATAGCTGGAATGGTAAAAAAAATCACGGCAATAAATACTTACTTACCGATGTATTAAAAACAAAAATGGGTTTTGATGGCTTTGTTGTAGGAGATTGGAACGGACACGGACAAGTTGCAGGCTGTACAAATGAAAGTTGCCCGCAGGCTGTTAATGCGGGGCTTGATATTTTTATGGTGCCAACGGGTGCTTGGAAACCACTTTATGAAAATACAATTAAACAAGTAAAAGCGGGCACAATAACAATGGCGCGAATAAATGACGCCGTAGCACGTATTTTACGCGTTAAATTACGTGCGGGTTTATTTGATAAACCAAGCCCCGCAAATCGAAAATATTCAGGTAAATTAAAACTAATAGGTGCGCCAGCACATCGCGATATTGCCCGCCAAGCGGTACAAGAGTCGCTAGTACTGCTTAAAAACAACAACCATTTATTACCGCTTAACCCATCAAGCAACATACTTATAGCAGGCGATGCGGCCGATAACATAGGCAAGCAATCGGGCGGTTGGAGTATTACGTGGCAGGGAACTAATAATCAAAATGCAGATTTTCCTGGGGCAACGTCTATTTATGCGGGGCTAAAAACGCAAATAGAGGCCGCTGGCGGTAACGCTATTTTAAGCCCAACGGGTGAATTTAATACCAAACCCGATGTAGCCATTGTTGTATTTGGTGAAGAACCGTACGCAGAAGGACATGGCGATAAAGACAACCTTGAGTTTGAACGTAACAATAAACGCTCTCTTAAAATATTAAAAACATTAAAGCAGCAAAATATACCGGTTGTTTCTGTGTTTATATCGGGCAGACCAATGTGGGTTAACAGCGAGCTAAACGCGTCAGATGCATTTGTAGCAGCATGGCTTCCTGGCACTGAAGGGCAGGGTATTGCTGATGTTTTACTAGCGGATGCAAGTGGGCAGGTACAATACGACTTTAAAGGTAAGTTGTCTTTCTCGTGGCCTAAATCGCCACTTCAAACCGCAGTAAATAAGGGCGATGCTGATTACTCGCCATTATTACCCTATGGCTTTGGCTTAACCTATAAAGATGAAAGTACGCTTGGCAATAATCTAAATGAAGACTCAGGTGTTGATATTAGTAACCTTGCGCCGCTATCTATATTTAATGGCAGCTTTAAAACACCGTGGCGTTTGTTTTTAAATTCAAACAGCGAGCAGCACCAAGTAGCAAGTAATAGTGTAAAGCTTGGCGGTATTACTTATCGCACTGAAGACAAAGCGATTCAAGAAGATGCGATGCAATTTAATTTTGATGGCACTACAGCCAGCTACATCGAAATTAATAGTAACTTTACCGAAGACAAAGTGGCCTACATTGAAGCCAATTCAGCCCTTAGCTTTAGCTATAAAGTAAACCAAATACCTAGCTCACAAACATACCTTGCAATGAAGTGCGAACAAGGCTGTGGCGGCGAGCTTGATATTACCCGTGATCTTGAAAATGCTGATTTAAATACATGGCAAACCATGAGTATAGATTTAACGTGTTTTGCTAAAAAGGGCGTTGATTTTGCCAGAGTAACCAGCCCTTTTATTATTAAAACGGCAGGAGAGCTTAGCGTTTCAGTTGCAGATATTAGCTTTGAACCACAAAGCGCTAAAAGCGCCGTGGTTAAGTGTGAGTAATAAAACGTAAAAGTTGTTGTGTGTACCAAAAACCCTTAGTAATAAGGGTTTTTTATGCTGGGCAATATTGCTTTAAAAACACATGATGGGGTGGTAATTGGCTTACGCGTTGCTCTATTTGTTGCTTAATACCGTGTAAAAAACGGGTGAGTTCTTCGTCGCTCATCATGCTGGCTATTAAGTGATGTTGATTAGGCTCAATACCTTGACCAAGCATAACTTGCACCCACGAGTCGACTCTAAAAATGTCGCCATCATCTAAAAATACACGGCCGGTTTGTTTAAACAAATCAATTTTATGCTGAAGTGTTTTTGGCACTTCCATGGCATTACAATGCTGCCAAAACTCACTGTCATCGCGATTAGTTACTTTGTAGTGCAGCACAATAAAGTCGCGAATATTTTCAATTTCGCTTTTAAGTTGTTTGTTGTATTCGTCAATGGCGTGATTGGTAATGCCATTAAACGGAAATAAACGCATAAAGCGAATAATACCCGACATAATTAAGTGAATGCTGGTGGACTCAAGTGGTTCAACAAAACCGCTAGCAAGGCCAAGCGCTAGGCAGTTTTTATTCCAGCCTTTTAAGCGGCGCCCTGTTTTAAATTTAATTATACGGGGCTCTGTAAGCGCCTCGCCTTCAATGTTATTTAATAATAGCGCTTTGGCATGTTCGTCATCCATATATTGGCTGCAATAAACTAATCCGTTGCCGACACGGTTTTGCAGTGGTATACGCCATTGCCAACCGCTTTTATGGGCAATAGAGCGGGTAAGTGGCAATACGGTATCGCTGGTTGATTTTGTTTGCACCGCAATGGCGCTGTTACACGGTAGTAAATGCGACCAGTCTTCGTAGCCAGTATGCAATGCTTGCTCTATTAATAAACCTCTAAAGCCGGTGCAATCAATAAAAAAGTCGCCGTTAATGTGTTCGCCATTATTTAAAATCAATGATTCTATATGGCCCGTTTTAGTGTTTTTTACTACTTTTTGTATTTTACCTTCAATGCGTTTTACACCTAATGGCTCTGAAAATTCACGTAAAAACTGCGCGTAACGCGTGGCATCCATATGGTAGGCATAGTTAATAGGGTTTTGCTGATTAAACGCAAATTTACCGGCTTTAGCCGCTTGCAGCTCGTAGCAGTAATCGCCAAATGGGTCGTTTATTCCAAGTGCTTTACCTTGCAGCCAAAAGTGATGAAATTCACCCGCCCAACATTCTTTGCCCGTTGCGCCAAATGAGTGAATATAACGCGTGTTTTCATCGCCCCAGTTTTCAAAGCTAATACCGAGTTTAAAACTGGCTTGAGTGGCTTTCATAAATGCTTGCTCGTTTATACCCAGCAATTTATGAAATGTCCGAATAGGCGGAATTGTTGCTTCGCCAACACCTACAGTGCCAATATCGTCAGATTCAACAAGGGTTATGTTTATATTGTTACCAACTAGTTTAGCAAGTGCCGCTGCGGCCATCCAACCTGCAGTGCCGCCTCCAGCAATTACTACGTTTTTAACAGCGTTTGTTTTAGTCATTATTTGGCTGCCCATTATTTGATAAAAGATGATTTAAAAGCGCGCGATTACTTGGCAGTCCATTTAAACACTGCGCTATTTTTTCGCGATTTTGCTGATAATAGTAATCCCCAGCACGTGGGTCGTTAAATGTATTTTGTGCAGATACTGTTTGTGTATTAAAGCCCATGCCATATAAAACGTATTGGTAACTGCTTGATGAAAACACTTCTTCGTTTTCAATAAAATCAAAGCGGCTAGGGGGCTGAAATTGCCAAAGTTTAAGTAAGTTTTGCAGGCGCTCGGGCGCGGTATTTAAATTACTAATATCTTGCCAATAAGGAGTGTCGTCGCGCTCGCTTAGCACATAATGAAGTTTTAAAAACTCAATAACGCGCTGCCAACGAGTGCTAAAACGCTCATTAAAACGCGTTTCAAGCTGGCTCATGTGGGTGCGGTTTTGCGGGAGTTGCTCGCTTATCATGCTAATTGAAAGCTCAACCATAGCAAGAGCTGACGCTTCAAGCGGCTCTAAAAAGCCAGCAGACATACCCACGGCAACACAGTTTTTAATCCAAAATTTTTGCCTGTAACCAGGGCTGAATTTTAATACGCGGTAGGTAAGTTGCTCAGCTTGTTGCTCACTGGTACTTTTAGCTATGTAGCTTTTTAGAGTATTTGTGGCGCTTTCATCACTTTGATATTTACTACTAAATACATAACCTGTACCACGGCGCGTTGGTAGGGCTATATCCCAAATCCAGCCGTTACTTTGCGCTGTAGATAGCGTAGCAGAGGCAATTGGTTGATTGATGTGTGCATTAGGTATTTGCGCCGCAACAGCGCTGTTATTAAATAAAATATGATCTTGCGCTATAAACTCACTATTAAAATGCTCACCAATTAAACGAGCACGAGAGCCTGAGCAATCTATAAATAAATCACCTGTTATATCGCCATTATTATTTGTTTTTAATGAAGCAATATAGGCATGCTCGTCGTTAATAACCTCGGTTACATCGTCAATAATATGTGTAACGTTTAGATTTTTAACACAGTGATTTTTTAAAAACTCAGCAAATTTACCCGCATCTAAATGATAGCCATAGTTGGTGACCGCTGCATATTCGGGTGTTTGTAATTGTTTTGGTGCAAGTGCTGCTTGGCATACAAAGCTTTGCATATTAACAACGTCGGCAAATTTTTGATCAGGTGCAATGCGTTGCCAGCTGGCGTGTAAATTAGTGTGCTCGTAGCCTTGTGGATTCATAAAAGGGTGGTAGTAGTTTTCTCCCTCGCTGAGGTTGCGCCAATTTATAAATTTAGAACCTTGCTTAAATGATGCGTCGCACTGGGTTATAAAATCAATTTCTTTAATGCCAATGCGCTGTAGGGTGTTGCGCATTGACGGCCATGTACCTTCGCCCACACCCAATATAGGCACGTTTGCTGACTCCACTAACGTTACATTAAGGTGCGGGTGTTCGGCAGCTAATAAGCCTGCGCTTAGCCAGCCGGCAGTGCCACCACCTAAAACGACTATTTTTGTTATTGGTTTGGTCATGAGTTAACACCCTAAAGTTGATAACAATTAAACTAGCATTAATACTGTTTTAAATACAAAAAAGCCGCTAGTAAAAACTAACGGCTTTGCTTTGTATTACCTTTAGAAGTTGTAACGCATACCAATATTGTAACGTGCACCTAACTGTTGTAAGTTCCACAATTGGGCTGACGTACGGCCATGTTCCCGGCTGTTTTGTTCAGTAATGTTAAGGCCTTCAACAAAAAACGATAGTTGTTCGCTGTAGTTGTACGCAACATTAAAGTCGATTTGATAATATTCTTCAGTAAAGCCTGGCTCATTTACGTATCGAGCTGCGCTATTTAAAAACTTATCACGCCAGTTGTAAGCAATACGTGCTTGAAAATCATCGTTTTCGTACATTGCAATAAAGTTAGCTGTATCGCTTAAACCCACTAGTGCAAATTGTGTAGTAGTAGGGTCGGCGTTTACATCAAAGTCGATGTCGCCATTAACAGTGGTGTAGTTTGCTTGAACACCAAAACCGCTTTCACCAAAAAAGTGCTGAAAGGCAATTTCGAAACCATCAATAGTGGCATTTTTATTGTTGGTAGGTACTTGTGCTGTAAATTCTAGTAATGGGTCATCGCTATTAGCAATTACATCGTAGGCGGCTTCAAACTCTTCGTAGGTCATAGAGTCAAAATCAACGCCATTTTCTGTTGCGGCAACCATTTGAAATAAGTTTGAATCGGTTAGAGCAAGTCCGCGAGATTCTAGCTCAGCAATGGCAGCTTGTGCGCGAGGGCCCGCTGTTGCATCGCGTAATCCGTAGTAGTTTTGTGTCATTGGTGTTAAACCAATAAAGTTTTCAATGTCTTTAGTGTAATAACCTACCGACACATAACTTGTTTCTGCAAAGTACCACTCAGCCGATACATCAATATTATCTGATTCAAGCGGCACTAAACCAGGGTTACCTGTTGACGCTGTAGCCGGTGAAGAACCCGCTAAAAGAGTAGGGGCACCTGGTACACCAACAGTCGCTGCTGAACTTAAGTTATCGTAAGTTGGGCGAGCTATTGTAGTGCTATAAGAAAAACGCGCTTTTACGTTTTCAATTACTTCTATGTCAAAGTCAAAGCTTGGTAAAAAGTGATCGTAGCTAGATTTAAGCGTGAAATCTTCTTTAGCTGAGCCAAAGCGAACATTAAAGTCGTTATTACCTTCCCATGCTACTGCGTTAGGTAAGTCGATATTAGCCGTTGAGGTAATGTCGGTAGACTCTTGGCGTGCGCCAATAACAATGTTGTATGGCATATCGCCAATGTAACCATTGTAAGTAAATTGCACAAACGCTGCGGTTATATCTTCTTCAATGGTGCGGTTAGTTGCAAATGCGCCATCGGCTGCAAAATTAAAGCCGTATTCTTCACCTGCCCAGTAACCAATTTGCGATGCGCTGCCGGTATAACCTTGATTGTACGAGCCCGATGTATCGTAGTCGTCAAACTCAGCTAAAAAGTTTGTTGGGTTTAGGTAGCCATCAGGTAGTTCGCCTGGGTTTTCGATACCCCAGTTACCCATTGTATTACGTGTAAGTGATTGCAGTGAATGGCTTTCCATAGAGCGAGACTCTATACCAAAGTCAATTGCGCCGTTTTCAATTTCGTATTTACCATGAATTCTAAATTCTGTGATTTCAGATTCTTGGCGAGCAAAGTTAGAATCTAAAATAGACGTACCCACATCAGAGGCATCTAACGTGTTATTACAATTTAGGCTATCTCGGCGGCAATCATCAAAATCGATACTCATTGATGGAAGCTCGCGGCTAAAATCAACTTCTTGTGCGTTAACTACGTTTGCGCCTAAGCCTGCGTTTACCCAGCTGCCGTAAGGTGCATCTGGTTTGCTAGTGGCTTTTGAATTGTGCGCATCAAACATAAAGCTCAATTCTGAATTGAAATAGTACTCAACGTTTAAACCAATAGAGTCGTTTTGGTTAACTTGGTTTAGCTCTTGAAACGCTAAACCTAAATCGCGTGTTTGCTGATCGCGACGTTCTTCTCGGTAATAAATAGGAGTTTTTACCGTGTTATCGTCAAATGTTAGCGCGCTTTTGTAGTTATCCATCCAAATTGATTGCTCAGCACGGGCTTCGAATAAATCTTGCTTAGAGTACGTGTAATCAAGCGTGGCTGTTAAATCGTCAATTGGGCTGTACTGCAGCGTTAATTGCGCGTTTGTACGAGTACGTTCTCTGTCGGCAATGGTGTAGCGCAAATCTGATGGCATTGAATAAAGCTGACCAACAGCGGGTGCATTAGTTAAAACAATATCGTCTGCTGCTTGTGGGATTGTGCCGTCAAAAGCAGATGTATTCCATTGATTTACAAACGCACCTGTTGATGAGCTATCGCGCTGTTGCATGCTTGCAGTTAACGAGGCACCAAATTTAGCTTCACTGTCGGTCCAGCTAATTAAGCCCGAAAGCTCAGGTGTTATGTCATCACCAACGCGGTTTGTTGAGTCGTGTAATGCTTTTACGCCAATGCTTGAAACAAAGCCTGGGTTGTCGAGCGGGCGAGCGGTATTAATATTAATTGTTGCGCCAATACCACCTGATGCAATGCTTGCTTTACCAGTTTTATATACTTCAACCGATTTAACGCTATCAGACGCTAAGTTTGCAAAATCAAATGCACGAGAGCTGGGTGTACCACCGCCTGCAGGCAAAGATGCCGCCGGCATTGTACGCCCGTTTAGGGTTACCATATTGTAGTCGGGGCCAAAACCACGAACCGTTACTTTAGAGCCTTCACCATTTGAGCGATCAATCGACACACCCGTAATACGCTGTAGCGACTCGGCTAAGTTGGTATCTGGGAATTTACCAATATCTTCAGCTGATATAGCATCTACAACACCGGCGGCGTCGCGTTTTAAACGAGTCGACTCTTTAATACTGCTTTTAAAACCAGTAACTTGGATTACTTCAACATCTGTATTTGCTTCTTGTGCATATACAGGCAAAGAGATTGATGCACCTAAAATCAGAGATAGGCTGGTCGCTATCTTTGTTTTTCTTACAATATGGTTGGACATTCGGTTTCCCTCGCGCTTTTATCATTATTATTAACAGCTTGTATGGGGCTGTTATTGTGTAGTTATAAACATTGTCAAATGTGTGGAAGCGCTTCCAGAAAGTTCTGTTTAAATAGGTTTTGTGGAAGCGCTTCCAGAAATGCTAGTTTATATTTTGAATAGGGTCAACTGTTGTTTTAATAAAATGAGACTAAATTGTTTTTAAAATGTATGTTTTTTGGATTTAATTTTATTTAAATCATAAATTACAATTGGTTATAAAAAGCCGTTTGCAATAGTGCTGTAACAACATTTTATTATAAGAAAACCAATTATTGATTAATTTAGTTATTTACACATTTTTATAAGGTGTTTAAATCAGCTTTTAATACTAGCTAAAATTAATAAATCGGCCGTTGGTCACTCAACAAAAAATAGGTACATTTGCTAACTTAGCGAAAATGCCGATGTAGTGATTATGTACAACGCAATTGATGAAAACGCATCAAGTGGCGGTTCTATCTCAGTTTATTAATCGGTCATTAAAAACCAGTAGTTGTTTAAAAAATCGTTAATTAAATCACTAAAAAGTAACGTAGTTTTTGCAGAAGATGGTTTAAAAATAAACTTATAAAGTATTGCGCATAAGGTGTTGCGAGTCGCTAGTTTTATCGCTATTTTAAAGGCTCTCTCATAGATGGATTTTATTATGCGCATTAAATTTTTAGCGAGCTTTTATTCTTTCTTCTTGTTTGCTCTGTTTGGTTGTGACGATCAAAGTATGGCAATTCAAGGTAGTCCTCAGCTAAATAATAATGTAAGTAACTCACCCTCTAATCTCAAAGTAAACACGCCTTCAGCAGCTCAAACACACGAACCCGCTTTAGTGGTCGGTATGCTAGCAACACATTGTAAAAGTAATGAAGCAGCCTACATTAACGCAAAAATGCATAAAGTTGTGCGTAACCCAGATGAAAATACAGCCTACAAGTTAGAGCCTACCGATAAAGTGCTTTCTATTTGTGTTGCAAAAGATGACTCATCGCTTAGTTATCGATTTGGTAGAGTTAATGACATAGGGCTTGAAAAAGAAGCTACACCAGATGCACCATTTGGTAGTTACTACAGGCAAGTAGGGCGTATTGGCGAGAGTATTTTATTTTTTAGTAACGGCGAATATCACTACTATATTATTAACTCAGGCGGTATGGGCAGCGGTGTAACCGTTAATGTTTATGAAAACGATACATTAATAACTGAGCTGTTTTCGGGTAATGATCCTTACGATGATTTTGTTATAGCAACCGATTTAAATTTCCCTAAAAAATTGGTTAGCGAAAAACAGCCATTTAATAAGCAAATGCAGTAAATAATGACTCCACAGCAGCAAAACGTTATAGAGCAAGGGCATTGGTTTAAAAACCGTAGCGCTTATTTAAAAAGCTTTTTATTAACGCAGGGCAAAACGCTCTCACTAAAGGCTCAGCAATCATTATTTTTGCGAGGTGATAAGCACGATGGAATTTATGCAGTGCTTAGCGGCGTGGTGCGTATTAGTGGCGTAAGTAACGAAGGCAAAGAAGCCGTATTGAGCTTTATTGATTCATCACTGTGGTTTGGCGAAGTTACCTTGTTTGATGGTGGCCTGCGCACTCACGATGTATATGCACAAACTGATGTTGTGCTTTTTTACGTGCCCCAACGCGCGCTTGAACAGCTATTAAACGAACAGCCACAATATTGGCAAGAGTTTGGTTTATTGCTGGCACAAAAGTTACGCCTAATGTTTACCTCAATGGAAGATCACGCATTACTAAGCGCTGAGCAAAAAGTATGCAATCGACTTTTAATGCTTAGCGAACATACAGAGCACTTAACACCGCTTGTTTTATCTCAGCAGCAACTTGCTGATATGACCTACCTAACGCGCCAAACTATTAATCAAATACTGCAACAGCTTGTTAGCTTACAAGCTATTAGTTTGGGGTATCAACGCATAACTGTTTTAGATAAACAAAAGTTACAGGCCCGTGCTACACAAGCTTAAATAGAGGCTGCTTTATTTAGTTGGAACCAAAATTGCTACATAATATGTAATGCAACAATGGATTTGAGCTAATGACTACAATAACCTTTAAAAATCAATATAGTAATTATAACTCTCCAACAGTAAATAAAGCGGCAGGTTCAAGCGAAGTTGCGGCAACTAATACCCTCCCTAATGAAAAACCAAATGGTGTTAAAGGCATAAGCTCAACGCCTAAAGATCAAACGTTTTTAGAAAGTGCCCAAGAAGCGCTGGTTTATCAGCGCTTAGGCGTAAACAAAAACAAGATAGACGAGCTAAAAGCGACAATAGAAGAGCTCACTAAAGAGCTACAAGGTCAGGGCACAGACCCTAGCGCAATTGCTGATAAAATAGAGGAACTTCAAAAAATGCTTGAGCAAGAGTATCAAAAAGGGCGCGAGCGAACGGATATGAAAGGTGAGCATGAGCCGGGTAAAATAATTTCTGCATTTGTTTAATTTACACAATGTCGGATACCTGACATTGTTGCTGTGCTTACTTTTGCTAAAGTAAGTTTTAAATATAAAAATAAAGGCAAAACAATGAAAACACTTCAACAGCAACTTGGTAAATATGGTTTATATCATCGTTCTAAACGTAATGTACTAACGCACTTTATTGGTATTCCGCTCATTGTATTTGCAGCGTTGTGTTTACTAGCGCGTATTCAAATCCCCCTTGGTAGTGTAGTAATTGATGGCGCACAACTTTTTGTATTAGCGTCGGTTGTTTATTATTTTATGCTGAGCTTTTCGCTTGGCTTTATTATGGCCGTGATATTCACTTTACTCCTTGTTGCTGCTCAGCCTATTGCGGCAATGTCGTTTTGGCCTTGGTTGAGTATTGGCCTAGGTGTGTTTGTATTTGGTTGGGTACTGCAGTTTATTGGGCACTATTACGAAGGTAAAAAACCAGCGTTTGTAGATGACCTAATGGGTTTAATTATTGGCCCTTTGTACGTAACTGTTGAACTACTATTTTTAATGGGTTTTTACAAAACATTAGAAGATGAAGTAAACGCGATAGCTGGTCCTACAAAGGCGTAAAATACTTTTCTAAGTACCTTAATAAAACTTAATAAATAATAATAAAAGGCAGATAACGCATGCAATATAATAATAAAACCGTGTGGATCACCGGCGCATCATCAGGTATTGGTAAAGAGCTTGCTATACAATTTGCCGAGCTTGGCGCGCGCGTTATTTTATCGGCGCGCAATGTAGATAAACTAAACGATTTAAAAGCAACGCTTAAAGGCGAAGGGCACTTAGTTGTGCCGCTGGACTTAGCCCAGCCAGAGCATGTACTGAGTACAATAACAGCAAACATGAACGATCTTCCTGCAATTGATATTTTAATTAATAACGGCGGCGTATCGCAGCGTAGCTTATTTTTAGAAAACGACTTTAACGTGTATCGCCAGTTAATGGAGGTTAATTACTTTGGCTTAATTGCACTTACTAAAGCTGTATTGCCTACTATGGTGGCAAGGCGCAGTGGCTCAATTGTGTCTATTAGTAGTGTGGCGGGTAAAGTAGGTTCAAAATTTAGAACGGGTTATTCGGGTTCAAAATATGCGGTGGTTGGTTTTATGGATTGCCTACGTGCAGAAGTAGCACAACATAATATTCATTGTTTAACAATTTGCCCTGGCTCTATTAAAACAGCAATTGCGCATAACTCACTAAACGAGCAAGGCATAGCGCAAAATAAACCAGAAGAGTCGATAGAAAATGGCATGGATGTAAGCGTAGCGGCTTCAAAAATGATTCGTGCCATTAGTAATAAAAAAGACGAAGTGATTATTGGCAAAGGTTTAAGTGGTTGGGCGCCTACAATTAAGCGTTTTTTCCCTACTTTGTTTAATCGCATTACCGCAAAAACAAACTATAGGTAGCGTCGTTTATTTCAAAGGCGTAAAATGCCGTAAATTTGATCAATTTAGAAAAGGATTCTAAATGAAGTATTTATGGCTGAGCCTGTTTTTTATTGTATTAATTTGGTCTGGTATTAACCCAAAAGATCAATTTACATGGCTGCTTGAAGTTATCCCCGCAATTATTGGTTTAGTGCTGCTAGCAAGTACCTATAGCCACTTTAAACTTACCCCTATTTTATATACATTTATTTTAGCGCATTGCATAGTGCTAATGATTGGCGGGCATTACACCTACGCCGAAGTTCCTTTTTTCGATAATCTATTCGGTAGCGAGCGTAATAACTACGACAAAGTAGGGCACTTTTTTCAAGGGTTTGTACCTGCACTACTAGCACGCGAAATTTTACTGCGCAAAAAAGTAGTAAATGGTCGAGGCTGGTTAATCACCTTTGTTATTTCGGTATGTTTGGCATTTAGCGCCTTTTACGAATTGATAGAGTGGTGGGTTGCAGTGTTAAGCGGCGAAAACGCAGAAGCGTTTTTAGGCACGCAAGGTTACGTGTGGGATACCCAGTCAGATATGGGACTGGCGTTATTTGGGGCTATTTGCTCATTGTTAATGCTTTCAAAAGTACACGATAAACAGCTAAAAAACGTTAAAGATTATTTATAGGCTATAGGAACGTTCTATAGAAAAGTTTATAAAAACATTGGTAAAAAAGACTATTAACTTATGACAGTAAACATTAGTAACTACTCAATTAGCACAGACAAAAGCAAACTTAACTTTAACGTTATTTATAACTTTATTGCTAATAGCTATTGGGCCAAAGGCATACCTAAAAGCGTGATGCAATCGGCTATTGATAACTCAATGTGCTTTGGTGTTTACAGCGCTCATAACGAGCAAGTTGGATTTGCCCGAGTAGTTACCGATAAAGCAACCTTTGCCTATTTAGCCGATGTATTTATTGCCCCGCACTTGCAAGGTAATGGGCTGAGTAAGTTACTTATTAAAACAATAGTAGAGCACCCTGAGCTACAAGGGCTCAGGCGCTTTTTATTAGCAACTTCTGATGCACATGGTCTTTATGCACAATACGGGTTTAAACCGATAGACAACCCCGCACTACTAATGCAAATAAATCCTGAGAATGTGTATGGTGATAGTAAGTAGAGAGTACTTTCTAAAGTGGGGTTATTATTTTTATGATTCACTATATAGCTAATTAGTAAGCTGTTTTTTGATGTTATAAACTTTTTGGCGGTAGATATTAATACTCTTTTAAATACGATATTTTTTCTTCATTGATAGAGCATAAGAAAGTACAAATAGAGCCACCCACCAAGCAGCAAATACCCACAATCCAGGCTTAAGTTCACACCATTCTTTAATGTTAATAACACCATATATAAACAAACCTAGAGAGATGAGTGGTAAAATAAATAAGGAGTAAAAAAGATATTTAATAAAGTTTGATAGAAGTTTTTGATACAGTTTATGCTCATTATCAGAGCGAAACTCGATCATTAAAAAAATACATTGTGAAGATATAAGCAAAAGTATTACTTGTAATAAACACCAGCCTAAAGCCGCCAAAATTGCGATCCATTGCATTGTCATTTTCGTTTTCCTTACCTTTTTACTTTAACAGATTGCTATAAAGCTATTGGTATATTTTACCTTTGTGTTTTAACCAACCACCAACATGATATCCGTTGGGATCTTTATGGGTCCAGTGTACTACGGCCACTTTTTTATTCCACTCATACTCTCTATAAAATTGAACATTATCACTTTTCGAAATCAATTTAATTTTTGGGGCTAGGTCAATGTTATGTGCGATTAAAATAGTAATGCTGAACTTAATTTAAGAATAAACTTTTGATGACGCCAGCCTTTATTATCGACGTTTAATATAGGAATCTTTTCGTCAACGACTGAGCATTAACGGATGAATATCAAGCGTCTTAGCAACCTTCTTTATCAAGACATCGTCTCGTAAGCTTAGTTCGACTGCTTTGATTTTGAAATTAACTGGGTAAAACCGTGTCTTTCTAGCTTGAGTATATCTAGGCATTTTAGTCTCCTCATAGTGATGAGGAGGTGTCCACTAAAACGGGTGAGGAGCAGTCCTTGTTGATTTGCCTTGTTATATGTTTATTTGCTGGAGTAGTGCTCAATAGAGTTCCTAAGCATATCCTCATACATTTCAATATACTCTGTAATATTAGCTTCGAGGTTGTTTGGGGATGATTTATCAAGAATGTTTTGAGCATTGTAGCAAGCGGTAGCAAATAGCATTGAAGAGCTTGCTTGAGACATTGAAGTCTCAGTTTCAACTTCAATCGCTTTTTCTAAATACCGGCCGACTACTTCTTCAAATTTTTCATCCATACTCTGAACATTCCCTAAACATATAATAGCTTTATCAGAGGACACTTTCCTCTTTTTATGAGCAAAGTATGTCCTCTTAGTTATTTTTAATAGTAATAGCAAATCTTGTAACACATTGCGAGTATTAAACTTTCAGGCGGGTTGTTCTTTTAATGATATGCACAAATGAGGAAAACGTCCTCATTTTTTGACTTAGGAGGAAAAACGCCAGGGCGGTACATAAATGGAGCAATTACATATTTAAAATGAAAGCTAAAAGCCTTTTTAAATGATTTAACAGCCACTAAAAAACGGCGGCGATAATGCAAGTAACCGCTTCAAGTACACTTGTTTGTGTAAGCATATTATAAAAGGTGGTTTACTGGTGGTGGAAGCTGTAAAAACGAGGTCATTAATTATTTACTAAACGTGTCTACCTGCTATTAAAGTAATGCTGACACGCTTAAGTATACTGATACCAATCGACTTAAATATTTAGCCTTTCTAGCGTGCTAAATAAAGCGTTAACGGCGTTATAAATTTCTCATGTAGAGCAACTACATGTCGAAATTTATGCCTTGTTATCCCTCTATTTATCCGTCGCTATAAATGTCTAATAACTTAACACGATTGGTATTATTTAGCTTTTTTTGCCTCTAGAGTTTCTATTTCACTCCAGATTTTTTCGGCTTCGGCACTTAACATGGCGAAGCTTTTAATGTCGCCTTTTCTTTGTGCCTGCATGCCTTGCTCTAGTTTTACGTCGTATTCTTTACGCAGTTTTTTTACGGGATCAGGCTTTAAAAATGAAAACATTAGTATTCTCTTAATTTATTAAATTATATGTATTTAGTGTACGCATTAATTGGCTTAATAGTTCTTTGTTTGGTGAAAATGTTTACTTTGCGCTTTAAAAGCGCAAAGTAAACGCAGTGTAATTTTGCGTGCCAGTGCTAGTGCTTACGTTTCTGGCTCTAGGCGTTTAATACCTTGGCCATCAATACCTAAATAAATAAAACCATCACTGCCTTGGGCTAAGCTGCGTACTCTGCCTATTCCATCGAGTATTTTATATTGCTTAACAACCTTACCCTTTGAGATTTCCAATGCGCTAATAAATGCAAATTTCATTGATGCTAATAATAGCTTACCTTTAAGCTTTGGGTATTTATCACTCGTTACATACAACATATCGGAAGGGGCAATTGAAGGGGTCCAGTGTAATACGGGCGATTGCATGCCGTCTTTTTCTTTAAGGTCTGTAAACTTGGTACCGCTGTAGTTAACGCCATAACTTACTAAAGGCCATCCGTAGTTAGCGCCTTTTTTTATTATATTAAGCTCATCGCCGCCGCGTGGCCCGTGTTCGTGAGACCATAAAATATTATTTTGATTATCAAACCACATGCCTTGTGGATTACGGTGTCCATAAGACCATACCGCATGTTTTGCATTTTTTTGTTTAACAAACGGATTATCACTTGGGATATTACCATTTTCGTGTAAGCGATAAATTTTACCGCCGTCCCGCGTGAGATCTTGCGGGTTTATGTCGCGCGAGCCGCGATCGCCAATTGAAAAATAAACATAACCTTCATCATCAAACACAATACGACTGCCATAGTGCTGGCCTTTGGTACTATTATGCTCGCCTTTGTACAGCAATTGCTGATCAGACAACTGCGTATGATCGTCACTTAGCTTAGCGCGTATTAAGGCGGTGTTACTGCCGCTTCCTTTGCCCTCACTACTTGAGTAACTAAAGTACAGCCATTGGTTTTGCTTACTATCGGTGTGTAGTGATAAATCAAGCAATCCACCTTGGCCATTAGCGTCAATGTCGGGCAGCCCAGAGACTTTAGTTAACGTAGTGGTATTTTTAGGTAACAAAAATAACGTCCCACTGCGCTCAGATATTAATAAATCACCATTAGCTAAAGGCTCAATAGCCCAAGGTATAACCACACCTTCTACCGCTGTTATTGCGTTAACGCTAAGCGCTAAAGTATCGAGTTCTTTATAGTTTTTTACGTAATCGCTTTTTGCATGCGCGGGTGCGTTAGTAGCAAATATAGCAATGGCTAGGCCTGCACTTATTAGTTTAGGGAGTGTGTTATGTGACATTAAATTTATCATTATGGCTTCCAAAATTAATCCAACCTTACATCACCTTAACATGGCATAAATAAATTTGTTAAGTGTTGAGTTGAATGAAAAATACACACTTCTATTTATAAAATTACCTCTTCACAGAAAATTGTTTTAGCAATTAGCGCTAATAAAAAAATTGAATAATTACTCTATTGGGGTTGAAAACTTAAAATTTGAGCGTACACTTGTGCGCTGAAGTTTGGGCGTACACGTGTAAGTTCAAAGTAATTAAGATTTGATAGAGATTTAACCATGATGACTCAAGTATTAAACCAATTTTCAAAATGGTTTTTACACCATCAAAGTTTTGCAGGCTACATAGAGCCCGTAATGCAGGTGTTTAAACCTGCTTGGCGTGCAGGGCAGTTTAGAGCGCAAGTAGTTAGTACAGCTGTACTTGATGGCGGTTTTTTAAGTGTGCAACTTAAGCCAAGCAAACAATGGCAGGCGCATACGTCAGGGCAGCATATAAGTTTAACGCTTGAAATTAATGGGCGATTATTAACACGCGTTTTTACCGTGGCCTCAAGCGCTCAGCAATTTAAAAATACAGGTTTGGTGCGCTTACTAATCAGAACAAATGCGCAAGGGCGCTTTACAGGTTTACTCAGTAGCGCATTAAAAGCGGGTTTGTGGTGCAATATTTCTGCGCCAAACGGCGACTTTGTATTTAAAAATACACATACACCGGCTACTTTTGTTGCCGGTGGGTCGGGTATAACACCTATGCTGGCTATGCTTGATGATTACTTAGGCCAAACTACGCAAAAAGTCTCGTTAGTGTATTACGCAAAAGCCACTGAGCATCAATGTGTTGATGAGCTAAGTGAGTTGGCAGCGCAATTTGAGCATTTTTCGTTTTTATTATTAACGCGTGAGCAATCAAACGATATAACCAGCAATATTAAGCCGTGGGAAAATCCAGACATATACTGCTGTGGCCCTGCTGCATTTATGCAGACGGTGAGCGATTTTGCTAAAACGCATAAGCTAAATTACTACCAAGAAGCATTTGGTTTGGCGCTGCCTAGCTTAAACGACGACAGCCAATTTAATGTGAAAATTAACGCCAGTGCCCATGTTGTATCGGGCAACGATGTTTTACTGACTCAGTTTGAAGAAAAAAAGCTACCCGTTAAACGCGGTTGCGGTATTGGTATTTGCCATCAATGCCAATGTATTAAAAAGTCAGGCGTGGTACGTAATTTAAAAACAGGTGAATTGAGTGACAACGGCGAGCAAATAATACAACTTTGCGTAAGCCAACCTGTTAGTGATTTGGAGTTACAATTATGAAAAACATTAACTATGACATGCTCGCAAGCGAGCTAGATGCCATTAAAATGGACACCCTTGGCAAAGTTGGCCAACAAGATGCTGACTATATTCGCTCTGTTGTGCGCAAACAGCGAGTGTGTGAATGGAGCGGGCGAATTTTGCTTATGCTTGGTTTTATTCAGCCACTATTGTGGGTTGCAGGCGTGCTGCTATTAGCGCTTGCTAAAATTTTAGACAATATGGAAATTGGCCACAATGTAATGCATGGTCAATACGATTGGATGAACGACAAGCAACTTAACTCACAACATTATGAGTGGGACATAGCGTGCGATGGACAAAGTTGGCACCGCGTTCATAACTTTGAACACCATACGTATACTAATATTATTGGTAAAGACAGAGACTTTGGTTATGGCTTGTTGCGTTTAAGCGATGATTTTAAGTGGCGTTTTAAAAATGTATGGCAGTTTTTTACGTATATTAATTTAAGTGTGTTATTTCAGTGGGGCGTGTCGTATCACGAGTTGGCTGCAGAGCGTGTTTTTATTGGTAAAAAGAAAGAAAACCGCGAAGTGCTTGTTTCACACTCTACATTAAAGCAGCGCTTTTTTAGTAAAGGCGCTCGCCAATTAATTAAAGATTATGCGATATTTCCGTTACTTGCAGGGCCTTTATTTTTATGGGTATTGGCCGGTAATTTAGTAGCCAACTTAATACGTAATTTATGGACATCGACCATAATATTTTGTGGTCACTTTACTGAAGAAACACAAACTTTTAAACAAGAAGACTGCGTAAACGAAACCCAAGGGCAGTGGTATTACCGCCAAGTACTGGGCTCGTCTAATATTAAAGGATCGCATTGGTTTCATGTTTTAACAGGGCATTTGAGCTGCCAAATAGAGCATCACTTATTTCCAGATATGCCGTCTTCGCGCTATCAAGAAGTTGCACCTCAAGTACAAGCCGTTTTGAAAAAACACGGTATTGATTACCATACGGGTGGCTTTTTTAGGCAGTATACGTCGGTATTAAAACGTATTATTAAATACTCGTTTAAATAAATTATTTGTTTTAAAAAATCGATCTATGTAACAGCATAGGTCGATTTTTTTGTTTATAGCACCCAAAGCGGTTGATTAGTAAACAGCACTTGCAAAAAATTCTCATAGTTAATTAAAAAAGCCTTACTTTAGCTATGGTTAAATAGCGTGTGATTGTCATACAATGGAGGGAAATAGACCACACAAGAGAGATTAAAATGGCCGCATTTGGTACCGTGTTTATGCCGCAGATGATTCAAGCTCGTTTTTCTGATAATAAATGGAGCGAAAGCTCAATTGTCCCTTCCGATAAACTTGAACTTCATGCTGGTGCGCACGTTCTTCATTATTCAAGTACATGTTTTGAAGGCTTAAAAGCCTTTCGCCATGAAGATGGTTCTGTTTATCTTTTTAGAATGGATGCAAACATTGCACGCATGCAACAAAGCTCAGCGCTATTAAGCTTACCGAGTTTTGACAGCGATATGCTAAAAACGATGATTATCGATATTATGCGCGAATACGCAGATGAAACGCCATTACCGCCGGGCTCTATGTATATTCGCCCAACGCACATTGGTACTGAGGCGGCAATTGGTAAAGCAGCAGCGCCATCAATGAGCTCGCTTTTGTACACGCTACTATCGCCAGTAGGAGATTACTTTGCCGGTGGTGCAACTGCACTGCGCGTGCTGCTTGAAGAAGATGGTATGCGCTGCGCTCCGCACATGGGTATGGTAAAAAGTGGTGGTAACTACGCCAGTGCTCTAGCACCTATTAGTGCTGCACGAACTAAGTATCAAGCTGATCAAATTTTATTTTGCCCAGGTGGCGATGTACAAGAAACCGGTGCTGCTAACTTTATACTTATTGATGACAACGAAATTATTACTAAAGCGCTCGATAGCACGTTTTTACATGGTGTAACGCGTAATAGTATTTTAACCATAGCCAAAGATTTAGGTATGACGGTAAGCGAGCGTAACTTTAGCGTTACTGAGCTATTAGAGCGTGCTGCTAAACCAGGTACTGAAGCGGCGCTTTCGGGCACTGCAGCTGTACTAACTGCTGTGGGTACATTTATTCATAACGATAAAGAATACAAAGTAGGTACTGGCGAGCCAGGCCCAACGACTGCGCGCCTTCGCCAAGCATTGAACGATATTCAATGGGGTAAAAGTGAAGACAAACACGGCTGGTTAACTAAAATCTAATTATAGATTTGATTCTAACTCGAATTAAAAAGCCACCTAATCGGTGGCTTTTGTGTGTTTGGTTACTTTAAGCTGCGCTTATTAGAACTTCATTTCTATTTTACCGTACACGTAGCGTCCGTTAAATCCATACGGCGAGAAGCTAGAGTAAGCAAATAAACGTGAGAAGGTGGTTACATCGTCAACATTTTCACGGGTTGCATCTGGGTAAACATCAAAAATGTTATTAGCCCCTAAGCTCAGCGATAAGTTTTCGCTAAGCGAGTAGGCGACATCTAAGTCGGTTATCCATTTAGGCTTAAGCACTTCGTTACGTTCTGGGATATCTGAAGGGTCTTGAGTTTCGCCGTAACGCGTTGTTCTAAGCGTGGTGCGTATGTCGTCGTTAGTCCATGTTGCGCTTAAGTTGTACTTATTACGCGGTGTGCTTACTTCAAAACGACGCAGCTCAGTGCCTGAGAACAAGTTGTCTTGATCAAACCCTGCACCTTGCAGCTCTGCTGGTGGGTCGATAATATTTGTTACTTCATTTTTACCGTAGTTGTAACCTAGGTTAAAGGCTAAATCGCCATAACCATCAGTTGCTACATTATAAGAGGCAACCACATCAACACCACGGGTTTTACTGTCAATTGCATTTAAGAAGAAACGACCTTGGTTAGCGCCTGTGCCTTGAAGTAAATCGGCAATAGCGTCGCCCGATAAGTTGTTTGATAACACAATGCGGTCATCAATTAATATTTGGTAGTAATCAACCGATAAGCTGAAATTAAAGTCGGTAGACCATGTAAAACCAACGCCGTAGTTTGTTGCTTCTTCAGCATCAAGACCCGGTGAGCCCAGTGCTTTTGCTACATCACTGCTTGGTGCGAACGTACCTGTTTCGGTTGGTTCGCCATCAACAAATACAGTGGCCACTGAGGTAAAGTATTGTTGCTGCAAAGAAGGTGCTCTAAAACCAGTTGATACAGAGGCGCGCAGCGCTAAGTCTTCAGTTAATGAATAACGAGTCGCAACTTTACCGTTAAGTGTATCGCCAAAGTCTGAGTAATCTTCATAACGGGCGGCAACCGCTAAATTCCAATCGTCGGTTAGGTAGGTTTCAAGGTCTATATACAAGCTCACGTTATGGCGGCTATTATCGCCCTCTGATTCGGGTGTAAACCCTGGGAATACTTGTGCGCCCGCTGCGCCAAATGGGCCATCAACTGGGTCGGTTACTGCGCCTCCTGGGCCAAATGTGCCTTGTGCATATGAAGCTTCTTCGCCTGCATCTATTTGGTATCCTTCGCGGCGATACTCAGCACCTACAGCTACACTTACCGAGCTTTCTAAAAAGCTGACGTCTACTTCGCGACTAAAATCAACGTTTAAGGTAAGTTGATCGTAGGTAAGTGTTCCTGCATCAAAGCTTGTTTGGCTAGTCGGGCCGTATGAGGTATTTAAACTATTTATTACACCAAACTCAAATGCATCTTGACCATATACGGCCGATACATCGTAATTCCATTCACTTACAAAACCTTTAGCGCCAAGTGCCAGTGAAAAGTCATCTATGTCTGAGGTGATAACAGGTAAAAAGCCATCAGGATAAACTTCTTCTATATTACGGCTATCGCTTGCACGGCGATAAAAACCACCGCCTTCGCCTTCGCGTTTGCTGTAAGAGCCAAACGAATATAAATCGACCTCATTTGTTAACTGGTAACCTGCGTTATAAAACACTGAAAAGTCTTCTACATCGCCATTACCAAAGTTATGGTTATATCGATTTACGGTAAGTTCACGTGGGTCGAGAGAGCCATCATCTAATCGTGCGTAGTTTTCACGATTATCGTAGTCAGAGCGGTTAGTTGAATGGCGGTCGCGGTATTCTGTTGAAATGTTTAAAAAGCCATTATCGCCAAGTTCAAAACCCATATTACCTTGCAGCGTTAGTGTTTGGCCGTCTGTTAAAGAGCGATCGCCCCCTTCGGTAAAGGCTAAATTTCCGTCGCTACCTTCAGATACAGATTCAAGCTGTGGTACACCGTCCATTTCGGTTACGTTAGCACCATATATAGCCGCCACTGAGCCACCGCTGCTGGCACTTTTAAGCACAATATTAATAACACCGGCTATAGCATCAGAGCCATATTGGGCTGCTGCACCATCACGTAATACTTCAATGCGGTCGATAGCATTTGCTGGAATAGCATTTAAATCAACCGATGATGAACCACGACCCGTTGAGCCATTTAAGTTAAGTAATGCATTACTGTGGCGGCGTTTACCATTAACAAGCACTAAAGTGTGATCGGGTGCTAAACCACGAAGTTGAGCAGGGCGTACATGGTCACTACCATCAGTAAGTGATGCTTGCGGGAAGTTAAAGCTAGGTAATAAATTGCTAAGTAGGGCATTCGTTTCAGTAAAGCCTGAGTTTTTAAGTGCATCTGCACCAATTATATCGATGGGTACTGCACTGTCTTCTACTGTACGGCCTAATCGGCGAGAGCCAATTACGCTTATTTGTTCGATGTTTTCTTCTGCTTTGGTGTCTTGCTCTGCAGCATTTACTGAGAGCGAACCAAGTAGCGCAGCTGATGCACTCATGGCGAGTAATATTTGTGGTACCGACTGCTGTAATTTAAATAACGGTTTTCTATTCATGCTGTATTTCCCCATACCCATTGAATTATTTTAGTTTTGTACAAAAAGATAAAGATTAAATCTCTTTGTTACCTTGAACATATACTTAATTAACAAAGCCAGTCAATTGAATAACATTCAATTAATTTAAGGGTTTTTATAATTACATTTGGTTGTTTTTTATAATGACCATTGTTTTAGTTATATAGCGAAGGTAATTGCTAAGTAATTGATGGATAATGAATTATATTTAAAAATTAAATTTAACGTTTAATTAACTGGTAAGATGAGGTTGGTAGGTTTAACTAATTATTTGTAGGAAGCCATTTTTATTGGGCTGGCAATAAACAACTGTTGAGCTATAAATATTTTTAAAAATATAAAATAAAAATACACCCATTAAATGTTAACTAAATTAACATTTAATGGGTGTATTATAAATTATGTACTACTTATTAGAACCTATACTTTAAAGCATGAAGTAATTTTGTTTTTATAAGTAATTGGTATAAAAAAGAGTGCTAGAAATAGTGTTAAAATTTAATTTTTCCAATAAGTATGTCTTTAAACATTACCCAATCTCCCCACAAACTGTAAAAAGGGTGTTTAAAAGTAGCAGGGCGGTTTTTTTCAAAAAAGAAATGTCCGACCCACGCAAACCCATATCCAATAACAGGTAATAGCCACAATAAACTGTAGTGTTGTTTTAATAATGCTATTGCGATTACAGCAAGAACGAGGGTGCTTCCTATAAAATGTAAGCGGCGGCAAGTCACGTTGCGGTGCTCTTTTAAATAATAAGGATAGAAAGCTTTAAAGCTTTTAAACGTGGGGTTTGTACTTTGCATAGTGTGCTCTTTTATTGTTTTTTATTTTAATGAGGGTCGTGCTATTAAAGCGTAAGTTTACATTTGTTTACAGCGATAAATGGCGCTTAACGCATCTAAATAGACAAAAGGGCTAAAAGTTAATAACTTAGGTGCACTATTAATAAATAAGAATGGAACTCGGGATGTTTAAACACACTCTAGCGTGTGCTGTAATTGTAGCGCTTAGCGGCTGTTCAGAGCCAACTAATACGGTAACTCAAGAAGAAGTAAAAGCACCTATGAAGCAAGTTAACGCAGTTATATACCCAGAAACAAAAAAAGGCGATGTAGTAGATACCTACTTTGAAGAAGCCGTTAGCGACCCATATCGTTGGCTTGAAGATGATATGAGCAGAGAAACTGCCGATTGGGTTAAAACGCAAAACAATTTAACGTTTTCTTATTTAGAACAAATTCCTTATCGCGATAAGTTAAAGCAGCGCCTTGAAAAACTAATGAACTACGAAAAAATAGGCGCTCCTTTTACTGAAGGCGATTACACCTATTTTTATAAAAACGATGGCCTGCAAAATCAGTATGTTTTGTACCGCAGTAAAGATGGTGGCGACGTTGAAGTATTTTTAGATCCAAACAAGTTTAGTGACGATGGTACGACGTCTATGTCGGGTTTATCGTTTTCAAAAGATGGCTCATTGCTCGCGTATCAAATATCTGAAGGCGGTAGCGACTGGCGTAAAATTATAGTTATTGATGCACATACTAAAGAGCAAGTTGAAGAAGCGCTTGTTGATGTTAAATTTAGTGGTATAGATTGGTTAGGTAACGAGGGCTTTTATTATTCAAGCTACGAAAAGCCTAAAGGCAGTGAACTCTCGGCTAAAACAGATCAGCATAAAGCGTATTACCATAAGCTAGGTACTGCACAATCTGCTGATAGTGTTGTATTTGGTGAAACTGATGAGCAAAAACATCGCTATGTAGGCGCTGATGTAACTCATGACGGCCGCTACTTACTTATTTCAGCTAGTACGTCTACTTCAGGCAATAAGCTGTTTATAAAAGATTTAACAAAAGAAAACAGTGAATTTGTAACGGTTGTAGGAAATACTGATTCAGATACATCAGTTATTGATAACGAAGGCAGCAAGCTGTTTTTAGTTACTAACCTTAATGCACCAAACAAAAAAGTAGTGACGGTTGATGCAAGCAACCCAAGCCCAGAAAATTGGGTTGATTTAATTCCTGAAACCAAAAACGTACTAAATCTTACAAAAGGCGGCGATACCTTTTTTGCCAACTACATGGTTGATGCTATTTCGCAGGTAAGACAGTACAACAAAAAAGGCGAGCTAATTCGCGAGATTACATTACCAGGCGTGGGTACTGCACGTGGTTTTGGCGGTAAAAAAGATCAAACAACGCTTTATTATTCGTTCACTAACTACAAAACACCAGGTACTACTTATACGTTTGACGTAGCTACGGGTGAATCGGGTGTTTATCGTAAGTCGGCTATTGATTTTAATAGTGATGATTACACGTCTGAGCAGGTGTTTTACACCTCAAAAGACGGTACTAAAATACCGATGGTAATTACCTATAAAACAGGCATTAAGCTTGATGGTTCTAACCCTACAATTTTATACGGTTACGGTGGTTTTAATATTAGTTTAACGCCAAGCTTTAGCCCCGTTAATGCAGTATGGCTTGAGCAAGGTGGTGTGTACGCCGTTGCTAATATTCGCGGTGGTGGTGAGTACGGTAAAGACTGGCACAATGCAGGCACTAAATTGCAAAAGCAAAATGTGTTTGACGATTTTATTGCCGCAGCTGAGTATTTAAAAGATAAAAAGTACACATCTAAAAAGCGCTTAGCACTTCGCGGTGGATCTAATGGTGGTTTGTTAGTTGGCGCAGTGATGACGCAGCGCTCAGACCTATTCCAAGTAGCTCTACCTGCTGTAGGCGTACTTGATATGCTGCGCTACCATACATTTACTGCGGGCGCTGGTTGGGCATACGACTACGGCACCAGTGAGCAAAGCAAAGAAATGTTTGAATACATTAAAGGTTATTCACCACTTCATAATGTAAAAGCAGGTGTTGAGTATCCAGCGACTATGATCACAACTGGCGATCATGATGACCGCGTTGTCCCTTCGCATTCGTTTAAGTTTGCGGCTGAGCTTCAAGCAAAACAAACGGGTAATAATCCAACGCTTATTCGCATAGAAACCAATGCGGGGCATGGCGCAGGTACACCAACGAGTAAAACAATTGAGCAGTACGCTGATATATTTGGTTTTACGCTATATAACATGGGCGTAGAGTCGTTATAAAAGCGCTTTAACAAAATAGCTAACTTTAATAGCTGAGCAAAAAGGCCGAGTAAATTAAATTTACTCGGCCTTTTCAATGTTTGCTAGTTAGCAGTTAGCTACTGCATAGGTGAAAACAATCGTTGGTATGTTTTATAGGCGTACTCGTCGGTCATTCCACTCAAATAATCGCAAATTATACGCATCCCTTGGTTTTGCTTTTGCGCTTCTATGTATTGTGCTTGTGTTGTTTCGGGCAATAAACGCAGCGGATCGCTAGCAAACGCGGTAAATAACTCTATTAGTAAGTTTTGACCTTTGAACTCTATTTGCTGCATTTCGGGGTCACGTATTAAGCGTTGAAACACAAAATGCTTCAGTATTTGCAATACACTGTCGTATTGGGCATCTAATTTAGCGGTGTACTTTAAAATAGGGCATTCAAAGTTATCGTTTTGAATATCCAAATGTATATGAATAATAAAGGTATTAACCAGCTCACCTATGGCATCTTTTCGCTCATAATCATTTTTTGAAAACAAGCGCTGGGTCAGCGATTCAAGCATGTCGTTTAGCCAGTCAAAGTTTAGTGCTTTTAAATGGGGCAGAGCATGAGTTTGCCAATCGTCTAATGTGAGTACGTGGGTTGCAATGGCATCTTCTAAGTCATGTACCGCGTATGCTATATCGTCGGCATGCTCCATTATGGCGCTGTCGAGCGATTTATATGTTGTTTTAGCGCGGTACTTATCAATAGCGCCATGGTTACCCAGCAACGTTTTATCGTTTTGACTCAGTGGCTCTACTATCCAATTGAATATGGCTGCATCGTCGTTGTATAACCCTTTGGCAGGGCGCCAATCATCTGCTTTTATAAATGCACGACCGGTTGTGGCATCGGGAATGGTATGCCAAAGCGTATTAATAAACGCGGGGTATTTTATAAAACCTAATAAAGTACGACGAGTTAGGTTCATACCGTGGCCATTACTGTAGGGCTCAAGTTTTGCAACTATGCGCAGTGTTTGTGCGTTACCTTCAAAACCACCGTGATCGCGCATCATGTAATTTAGCGCTATTTCACCACCATGACCAAAAGGCGGATGGCCAATATCGTGCGCCAAACACAATGTTTCGAGCAGTCCAGTTGATGGAAAGTGCGTAAAGTCGCTATGTTGCGCTTTTAAATGGCGCAATATGCCGGTACCAATTTGCGATACTTCTAAAGAGTGGGTAAGGCGAGTGCGGTAAAAGTCGTTTAGGCCAATGCCCATAATTTGGGTTTTAGCTTGCAAACGCCTAAATGCTGCGGCATGAATAATGCGCGAACGATCGACCTGCCACGGCGAGCGGTTATCGTTAGGACGATGTTTATATTGCTCTATTATTCGGCTTTGCCATTGTTTATCCATACTGCTTACTCACACATAGTTAATATTATTAAACTTTGCTCAGTATACCCATGGACTTATAAATTGCGAATGAACAAATGCATTACATAGGCTCTGTTTTATCTAAAACCCAAATACATTGCTGAAAATTCAACCGTAAAAGGTCATCAAATCCCAGTTATTCGCGTTTATAAAGTGGCTTAGGTATAATGCGCCTTCGTATGCTTGTGTATTAACCATGCATAGTTGTTGTTTCAAAGAGAGAATACATGTTAAAAACGATTTTTAAGCTTTTTCTAACCGTGTTTTTTGTATGGGCGCTTGCATATCCGTTTATACAAAATGATGATGTTGAACTAGATGAACAAACGTCAGAACAACCAAAAAAAGTGAAGAAAAAAGAAAAACCATTACATAATGTAAAACTGCCAAAGTTTTCAGAATTTAGTGATGTTAAAGAAAAAAAACATGCATTTTTTAGCTTTATTCGTCCGCACGTTGAAGCCGAAAACAAAAAAATATTACAGCAACGCGCTAAGCTTGAAATAGCACGCATGATGCTACAAAACGAATTACCTTTAGAAAAAAAGCAAAGCAAAGATATTGCAGCAATATTAAAGTCGTACGGCTTACCAACCACCATTGATACGCTAATACTTACGCAAGCACTACGCCGTGTTGATATAATTCCTAAAGAATTAGCGCTTATGCAAGCTGCAAATGAATCTGCGTGGGGCACATCGCGTTTTGCACGTATTGGCCTTAACTTTTTTGGTCAGTGGTGTTACACAAAAGGTTGTGGCATGGTACCAAAACGCCGTAATACTGGAGCTGCACACGAAGTTGCTGCGTTTAAATCGGTAAGAGCTGCTATAAACTCTTATTTTAAAAACATAAATACGCATCCTGCTTATAAAGATTTGCGCGCAATACGTGAAAACTTACGTCTTGAGCAAAAACCAATTTTAGCGACTGAACTTACACATGGTTTAATGTCTTACTCTGAGCGCGGTGAAGCGTATATAGAAGAGCTAAACACGATGATTAGCCAAAATAGAGCCTACTTTGATGAATAAATACATTTTTAATTGCACCAACGCCATTGCGTTAGTGCTGCTGGGCATGAGTGCATTTAATGTTAATGCAAGAGAATTTGTTATGTCGTATGACGGTTTTTATGACCGATTAAAAGTTGTTAACAAAGGCGACTTTCAATATGCGCGAGTTAATTTTTATATAAGTGATATAGCAACTAATGAAGCGTGTGCCATTAAAAGCGGCACTATTTTAACTGAAAGAAACGAGTACCCACTTAACTTCACCGATAAAGCACAGCTATTATTACCGTTCGATAAGCAACTTGATACAGATAAAGCCGTCATTGTGGTGCAGCCACAAAATCCAGATCATGATTGCCAATTAAAACTTCAAATAGAAGCAAACGAACTTGAAGATTTAACGTTTTCAAAGCAGTCGTTATATACCATTAACGAAGAACTTGATGAGCTGTTAACTGATTTGTCGGGCTTTTTTGTAAGTAAATTAATGTGGTTTTTATTACCAGAGCAAAAGGGCGTAGCGGTTACATTTAAAAGCCCAATGCAATTTGATGATGAAAATATAACGTGTGAAAAGTCTGTGTGTTATTTTGCAGTTAAAGATAACTGGGAAGATGATACCGCGTCACTTGGTGATATATTGCAGGTTATTAAAGTAACGCCTTGGATTGTTAAGTAGCTCACATATAAAAAGCGGCATTTAGCCGCTTTTTTGTACCAAAATTAGTATTCGCTTTTAGTCTTTACTTGATAAGTGGTGCAGATGAATCGCGCTGCATTAAAGTAGGTTCAAAAAAGCGATTTATAACAAGGTTTTTATTTTGATAAACATCTTTAAGCACTAATTTAGCAGCCATTTCGCCCATTTTTCCGATCGGATTATCTATGGTCGTGAGTGTAGGGTACAGGTAGTTTGCAAAAATAACGTTATCAAATCCAACAATCGATAAATCGTTTGGTAAATTATAACCGTGCTCTCGAGCATATTTCATAGCACCGGAAGCCATTTCGTCATTGGCGCACACTAGTGCAGTAAAGCTGAGCTTTTCATCAATAAAATGTTTTAAGCCTTTACTACCACCGGTTTCGTTAAAGTCCCCAATGTAATAAAGCGCAGGATCAAATTTAATACCAGCCTCTGTGAGTGCTTGTTTATGACCCTCTAAGCGATTAAATGCATCGGCTTTAAACTGCGGACCTGCAATGTACGCTATTTGTGTATGCCCTTGATTTAATATCGATTTAGTGGCCAGGTAGCCACCTAATTGGTTATCTAGGCTGATACAGTTGTCTTTTAGTTGCTCTACGTAACGGCTCATTAAATAAACAGGTGTAGAGCCTTCGCTTAACTTTATTAGGTAGTCATCTGAGACGGCTTCTACGTGCAAAATAATGGCATCGCAGCGTCTGCTAATTAAAAACTCAATGCCTTCTTGCTCTTTGTCTTCTTCACTGTGTCCGGTGGTAATAATAACGTGCTTACCCGCAGCACGAAGCTCTGACTCAATACCAGCCATCATTTGGGCAAAGAAAGGACCATGTAACTCAGACACTAAAATACCGACACTGTTAGTGCAGTTAGAGGCTAAAGATTGCGCTATTGAATTAGGCTTGTAGCCAAGCTGGTCCATGGCATCAAGCACTTTTTGTTTAGTTTTATCGCTTACGCGGGTATTTTTGTTCATCACGCGAGAAACGGTGGCTAACGATACGCCCGCAAGCTCTGAGACTTGATAAATTGTTGCCATGTTATTTGTTCACTCGCTTATCCTTAACTACTTCGGCTAAATAATACCTTAGAGTATATATCTTAACTAGCTGTTAGTTTAGATTGAATATTTTCAACAACTTGATTAGTTAGTGTATATTTTTTCATTATGTAGGCAACAAATAATGAGCCAAAAGCAGGTAGTACAGTAAATGAAAGTAAAATACCGTGTTGGGTGTCGAGGGTTTGTACTGCGTCGGCCTGATAGCTGTAAAAAGATAATAACCAGCCTGCAATTGCGCCGCCTACTGCCACGCCCATTTTGATAAAAAATATGACGCCAGAATAAACCAAACCCGTAATGCGTACACCTGTTTTTTCATGCCCGTAATCTATGGTGTCGGCCATTTTTGCCCACAACAACGGGGTTGCCATATCTAAAAAGAATTTCCATAAAATAAAGGCCGCAAATGCCAATACTAAAGAGTCTTTACTAATAAAGTAACTAAAACCACAAATAGCGGCGGCAATAACTTGTAAGCTTATATAGGCCTTTATTTTACAAAAGCGCTTTGCAAGTGGTTGAGCTAAAGCGCAACCTACCATACTGGCTGCAACACCTAGCGTCATAAATAAGGTGATTAAATCGTCTCGACCTAAATAGTATTTTACGTAGTAAACAGCAAGCGTAAGCCTTAATACTTGCCCGGTAAGTAAAAAAAATGCAGCTAAGCAAAGTGTTCGCCATTGATCGTTTTTAATTAAGGCTTTAACACTTTTGGCAAAAGGAATGTTTTGCTCTTTTGGCTGTTGTATACGCTCTTTTGTGCCTAAAAAACAAAGTAAAAACAGTACAAAACCTAAAATGCTCATTGCAGTCATTGTGTATTGATAGCCCTTGGCAGCATCGCCTTGTCCAAAATACTCAACCATTGGCATAGTACAACCCGCTACTATTACGCCGCCTAACATACCAAATACAAACCGGTAAGACTGAATAGTAACGCGCTCTTTTACGTCTGCAGTAAGTACGCCGCCCAATGCACAATAAGGGATATTAATAGCGGTGTAGACAACCATAAGAAGTGTGTAAGTAGTAAAGGCATAAATTATTTTATCGGTGCCTTCTAAATCGGGCGTAGTGAACGCTAAAATACTTATAATAGCAAAAGGAAGTGCAAGCCAAAGTAAGTAGGGGCGAAAGTGCCCCCAGCGCGTATGTGTTTTGTCAGCAAGGTTGCCCATTAATGGGTCGGTTACGGCATCAAAAATACGTACTGCTAAAAACATAGTACCGACAACAGCGGGTGATAAACCCACTACGTCTGTGTAGTACAGCATTAAAAACATCATAACTGTTTGAAAAATAATATTACTGGCGGTGTCGCCTAAGCCATACGCTATTTTTTCTTTTACACTGACCATGATTATTTATCCCGCTTTATACTTGTTTTTAGTTATGGGTATGCTCTTATCTTTTAGAGATGAGTTCTTTATAAGCTAAGCCACTGTTTTTAATAGTGCGTTGCTGGGTTTTATAATCTACATACACAATACCAAAACGTTTTAAATAGCCTTCTGCCCATTCAAAGTTATCCATTAGGCTCCAAGCAAAGTAGCCATGTATAACAACACCTTGTTCAATTGCATTATGAACCGCGTTTAAATGAGTATTATAATAACTTAAACGGTCTAAGTCGTTAACTTCACCATTATTATATGTATCGGGCATGGCTGCGCCATTTTCTGTTATATAAATAGGCGGTAAGGTGTATGTTTTATTAAGCGATACGAGCAGGTCGGTGAACGATTGCGGGTAAACTTCCCATCCCATATCAGTCAACGGACCTGTAGGTGCAATGGGTTCATAAATGTCAGTAGGATGCGCCTTATAAACTTGGCGGGTATAAAAGTTAATGCCTAAGTAATCAATTGGCTGAGAAATTAATTCCATATCACCTGGGTGTATTTCTGGTAAATGATCCTCAGGTAGTTGGTTAATTATATCAGGGTATTTACCGTCCATTATTGGTTTCATGTACCACTGATTTAAATAGTCATCAGCGTATTTTGCACTGTCTATGTCTTGTTGAGTATCTGTAAGCGGGTAGGCGGGTGTAAAGTTAAGCACAATGCCGTTTTGAGTATCAGGCGATGTTTTATTTAGCACGTTCATAGCCAGACCATGAGCGAGTAATAAGTGATGAGCTGCTTTTTTACCATACTGCTTGCCTACTAGACCTGGGGCATGTATGCCAATTTCGTAACCCAAAAATGCGCTGCAAAAGGGTTCGTTTAATGTAGCGTAAGAATACACTCGTGTTCCAAATGCGTTAGTAATTAGTTCTACGTACTGCTCAAATGCATAAGCTGTTTTTCTGTTAAGCCAGCCGCCTTCATCTTCAAGGTGTTGCGGTAAATCCCAGTGATACAAAGTAACAAAGGCTTTTATATTTTTTCGTTTTAGCTCATCTAAAATATCAGTATAAAACTTAACGCCTACAGGATTTAACTTTCCGTCTTGAGTCATAACGCGAGGCCATGAAATAGAAAGCCTGTAAGCATCAACACCTAGAGACTCTATTAAATCTATGTCTTGTTGCCAATTGTTGTAATGATCGCAGGCAATATGACCATGTGAATTATCAGCAATTTTACCTGCAGTACTACAAAAGGTATCCCAAATACACGGTAAGCGATGCTCATACCCGCCCTCTATCTGAAATGATGCTGTTGCTACACCATAAACAAAGTCTTTTGTTAATAGAGGTGAATTAAATGGTAATGATATTTTTGTCATTGGTTACAAACCTTTTTGAGAACTTAATTGCACGCTTAGCGCCTATTTTTACTGACTTTCAGCGGTTACAAAACATTATTAAAAATAAAAGTTGTTGAAATATGTAACATGTTCGTATTTAATTAGCCGTGAAAGCGCTTACATTTTTAGATTAATGTTAATTAATCTTCAGGTCAACTCTTTAATACTGCGCCTTAGCAGGGTTTGTATTAATTACTTACTGAAGATCAATTTATAATAATAAATTGCGGAGAGCACATGGCTAGTTCAGCACCACTGACATCACACACACAGTCGCAAAACCACCAAGATAAAAACTATGGTTTTGCACTTACATCTTTAACTTCACTATTTTTTATGTGGGGTTTTATTACCTGCTTAAATGATATTTTGATTCCGCATTTAAAAGCGGTTTTCGATTTAACTTATGTTCAAGCAATGCTTGTGCAGTTTTGCTTTTTTGGCGCTTACTTTTTAATGTCACTCCCTAGTGGATACATTGTTAAAAAGCTTGGTTATAAAAAAGGAATCGTGGTTGGGCTTTTAATTGCGGCAGTAGGGTGTATATTATTTTACCCAGCAGCGTCTTTACATAGTTACCCTGTATTTTTATTCGCTTTATTTGTACTTGCCAGCGGCATAACGTTATTGCAAGTATCTGCTAATCCTTACGTAAGTTTGTTGGGCTCGCCAAAAACTGCGTCGTCTCGACTTACGCTTACCCAAGCTTTTAATGCATTAGGTACCACTGTTGCGCCATCATTTGGTGCTCTATTAATTCTAGACTCAGCGTCAGAAGCCTTTTTAACACCGGCTCAAAATGCAGAGTCAGTTCAACTTCCTTACCTCCTTTTAGCTGCAATGCTTATTTTACTAGCCGGTATTTTTGCTTGGCTTAAATTACCAGACATTATGAGCGAGCAAAAAGCAGAAGCCGAAAAATCAGAGGCAATTGAAGGCAGTGCTTGGCAGTATCGCCATCTTGTATTAGGTGCTGTGGGTATATTTATGTATGTAGGCGCCGAAGTGGCAATTGGTAGCTTTTTAGTAAGCTTTTTAGCACAAGAAAATATAGCAGGGCTAAAAGAGAATGTTGCAGCTCATTACATCACTTATTATTTTGGTGGTGCTATGGTTGGGCGTTTTATTGGTGCTGCTGTAATGCAAAAACTACCAGCAGGTAAAGTACTTGGCTTTAACGCAACCATGGCTATTATTTTAGTCATTATTGCCATGAGCACGTCGGGGCAATTAGCAATGTGGTCAATCCTATTGGTTGGTTTATTCAATTCTATTATGTTCCCAACTATTTTTAGTTTAGCGTTAAATGGACTTGGTAAGCATACCGCTCAAGGCTCTGGTATTTTGTGTTTGGCGATTGTAGGTGGTGCAATAGTGCCACTTTTACAAGGTGCGCTTGCTGATAGTGTGGGTGTTCAACTTTCGTATCTTTTACCTATTTTATGTTACATATTTATTGTTTTTTACGGCCTACGAGGCAGCAAACCAGTATTAGTGAAGGAGCCATCATAATGAAAACGACTTTTAAACTTAATGCATTAGCAATTGCAACGTTAGTAGGAAGTGTTACTGCACTAAGCGGATGTACTAACGAAAGCAATGTTGAAAAAGTAAATGTTGAAGCGCAATCTAAGCTTGAGAAAATTTGGCCAAAGCTTTCAATTGCAGTGAAAAAAGACCCTGCTATTGAAGCTCAAATTCTCACGTTTTTAGAAAATATGACGCTTGAGCAAAAAGTAGCGCAAATGATTCAACCAGAAATTCGTGATATTACCGTTGAAGACATGCGCAAATATGGTTTTGGCTCTTATCTTAATGGCGGTGGTGCTTTTCCTAATGGCGATAAGCATGCAACGCCAGAGGATTGGGTTGCACTTGCAGAAAAAATGTATCAAGCATCTATTGATGACTCAGTGGACGGCAGCAAAATTCCAACTATGTGGGGCACCGATGCAGTACATGGTCATAATAACGTAATTGGCGCGACACTTTTTCCACATAACATTGGTTTAGGCGCGGCTAATAACCCAGATTTAATAGAGCAAATAGCGTCTATTACCGCAGTAGAAGTAATGGCTACGGGGATAGATTGGGTATTTGCACCCACTGTAGCAGTAGTACGAGACGACCGTTGGGGCAGAACGTACGAAGGCTATTCTGAAGATCCAAAAATTGTTCACGATTACTCAGCAGCGATTGTAAATGGATTGCAAGGTAAAGCCGATGGCGACTTTTTAAGTGATAAGCGCGTTATTAGCACGGTTAAGCACTTTATTGGCGATGGCGGCACCGTTGATGGGGATGATCAGGGAAATAATATAGACAGCGAGCAATCGCTATTTGATATTCATGCTCAAGGTTACGTAGGTGGTTTGTCGGCGGGTAGTCAATCTGTTATGGCATCTTTTAATAGCTGGAATGGCGTTAAAAATCACGGCAATAAATACTTACTTACAGATGTATTAAAAACACGTATGGGTTTTGATGGTTTTGTAGTGGGAGATTGGAACGGCCATGGTCAAATTAAAGGCTGTACTAACGAAAGCTGCCCAGAAGCGGTAAATGCTGGCCTTGATATTTTTATGGTGCCAACAGGCGCGTGGAAGCCGCTATATGAAAATACAATTGCACAAGTAAATGCAGGTAAAATAAGTATGAGCCGCATTGATGATGCGGTTGCACGTATTTTACGCGTTAAGTTACGCGCTGGGTTATTTGATAAACCAAGTCCAGCTAAGCGTCTGTACTCGGGTAAAACAGAGCTTATTGGCGCGCAAGCGCATCGCGAAGTAGCACGTCAAGCTGTGCGCGAATCACTTGTGTTACTCAAAAATAAAAATAACCTATTACCTATTGCAGCTAATCAACGCGTACTTGTTGCAGGTGATGGTGCCGATAACATAGGCAAACAGTCTGGTGGTTGGAGTATTACGTGGCAGGGGACTAATAATAAAAATGCAGATTTCCCAGGAGCAACGTCAATTTACAAAGGGCTTGAAGAGCAAATATCTGCAGCAGGTGGAAGTGTTACTTTAAGTGCTGATGGTACGTTTGAACAACGTCCTGATGTTGCCATTGTTGTATTTGGTGAAGAACCTTACGCAGAAGGGCACGGCGATAAAGATAACCTTGAGTTTGAGCGCGGAAATAAAAAGTCATTAGCACTTTTAAGCTCGTTAAAAGAGCAAGGTATCCCTGTTGTATCTGTGTTTATTTCAGGTCGACCTATGTGGGTGAACAGCGAACTTAACGCATCTGATGCGTTTGTAGCTGCATGGTTACCTGGTACAGAAGGTGCGGGTATTGCTGATGTTTTATTAAAAGCGGCAGACGGCACCATCCAAAATAACTTTAAAGGTAAACTATCGTTTTCTTGGCCTAAATCGGCGGTACAAACTGCGGTTAATAAAGGCGATGAAAATTACGATCCATTACTTCCTTATGGTTTTGGTTTAACGTATGGCGATAAAAACGTGCTAGCTGACGACCTTGATGAAGACTCTAAACTTGATAACTCAGGGCTTACTAGTATGGATATACTTGTAGGTGCACCTGTAGCACCATGGCGCTTATTGTTAAAATCGGGCGATGAGCTTTTAGATGTATCGAGTAGTACCCATGAATTTGGTGCAATTAAATACCGTACTGAGGACAAAACAGTACAAGAAGACGCGCGCCAATTTAACTTCAGCGGTGCAGAAAAAGCCAGTGCTGAAATAGTAACAAGCTTTGCAGAAGATACCATTGCCTACGTCGAAGCAAACAGTGTGATTAGCTTTGATATTAAATTAAACGAGGCACTAACGAGCGATGTAGCCCTTGCTATGACTTGTTCTGGTGAGTGTGGTGCAAGCATTGATTTAGCAAACGTAGTTGATAAAACTATTGAAAATAAATGGCAGTCAGTATCAATCGATTTAGGTTGTTTTGCTGATAAGGGTGTTAATTTTGCAAGCCTAACAAGCCCATTTAGCTTACACAGCAATGGTAAAGCATCAATTTCTGTAGCTAATATTCAGTTTGTACCAAATAAAGCGGACGAGGCTACGCTGTCTTGTAAGTAGTTTATTAACTCTATTGTGTGTATACCAAAGCCCTTCTAATGAAGGGCTTTTTTTATGGATAGATGTTAGCTAGATAAAATATGGTAGTTTAAATATAGTTGTTTTTAATGCGCTTATAAGTCACTTAAAAGCAATTAACTTTTCGTGAGTAAGTTTTTTTCATCAAAGGTTACTACTTTGTCTCGGCCAGTTTCTTTAGCTAAGTAAAGGCGTTTATCGGCATAAGCGAGCAGTTCTTTTATAGTTGCATTCCCATTAATTGCATTACTTACCCCAGCGCTTACGGAAAGTTTTATATGCTGATTTTCATGATAAAAAGCTTGAGTGCTTATATTCTTTCTTAATAGCTCAGCATCACTTTTTGCTGCACCAAGGGTGTAATCAGGTAGTAAAATGGCAAATTCTTCTCCGCCAATTCTGGCACTAATACCTACATTTAAAAATTGCTCTTTAATAAAGTGAGATATCCACTTAATTGCGTGGTCGCCCGCTTCGTGACCAAACTGATCGTTTACACGTTTAAAAAAATCAATATCGAGCAAAATAACAGACACATTTTTGTCTATATTTTTAGGATCACTTAGTGCTTCTTTACTTTTTGTAAAAAAGCCACGGCGATTAAGTAATTGGCTTAAAGTATCGGTGTTAGCAAGGCTTGAAAGTGTATGCTCTGTATTAGAAGCCAGCAGGTATGGCAATATTAGTGCGCTACAAGTGGCCAAAATTAAATGACTACTTAAGATAAGTTGCAGTGGCTCTATGTAGTTTGGCGAATTAATACTAAAAATAGATATTGCCAATAGTGTTGTTTGTATGAGCATTAAAATGCTGTGAATTGAAAAACAAACTATCAGCGCTTTTTTTTGCAAAGTGGCTACAAAGTTCATCTGCTTAATAATATATGCGGAATATAGGTATAAAACCGAAATAATTAAGCTTGTCAGCATTTGCCCTGCAGGGTCTGAATATATGGGTAATAAAGCAACCCCCGTTAATCCAAGGAGACAATAAAGAGGTTTTAAGTTTAGTGCCTTACTGTGCTTATATTTATTTAACCCAATAATAATTAATAATGGACTTAGTAATATAAAAATATCAGCCAAATAGTGTGTAATAAAAGGCGCGTCTATTACTAACTTTAAACAGGCAAGTAACTCGGCAAATGCAAAGGTAATGCATGCTAGGCCAAATAATAAAAATGATGTTTGTTTTTTAAAGTTATGTACGGATAAAAAAAACAAGCCTATTAATACGTTAAGAATAAAAGAGAGACTGATCACAGTAGGCAGGTGTAGCATTTAAGATTCTCTTTTATTAAAGATAGGCGTGGTTGGTGTGGAAAACTTGCTGATTATTATGTATTAATGTTTAAAGGTCAATATGGGTAAAAAGTAGTAATCTACCCATATATCTAATTTGAAAGGGATTTTAACTGAACGAATATTAACGCCCGCTAAACCAAGCTCTCTAAAGCCGATTTTATATCAGGATGATGAAAACGATAATTGTTAACGAGTGCCTTTTTAGGGATTACAAATTGCCCCGTTGTTAGTAAGTCTGACATTTCACCCATTAATAGTTTAAGTACTGGGGTTGGCATAGTGATAAATGCAGGTCGAGAGAGCGCCTCGCCTAAGCTTTTACTAAATTGAGCATTGCTTACAGGGTTGGGTGCTGTTGCGTTAACAGGGCCTGATATTTCTGGGTGTTTAATAATAAAGAGTATTAGCTGAATCATATCGTCGATGTGTATCCACGACATGCCTTGCTCGCCATTACCAATCGGGCCACCCAGGCATAATTTAAAAGCAGGTAACATTTTTCCAAGTGCACCTCCTTTTTTAGCTAAAACAATACCCGTTCGCAAAAGGCATACTCTGGTTTGTTCTGATTGGGCGAGTAGTGCTGCATTTTCCCAGTCTTTACAAAGCTGGTGGCTAAATTCATCGTGTGGGCGTTCAAAAGTTTCATCAATAGGATTACTATTTTGTCGACCATAAAAACCAATTGCACTGCCAGATATAAAAGTATGCGGGGGTATACTACAGGCTTTAATAGCTTCACTAATTTGCTGTGTAATATCAATACGACTGTTTCGTATTATTTGCTTTTGTTTGTCGCTCCAGCGTTTATTTACAATCGGCTCGCCAGCGAGATTAATAACGATATCAACAGTGTTAAAGTCAACATCACTAATGTCACTTACGGCTTTAACTTTGTGGCCTAATAATACGTTTGCTTTAGTTGGATTGCGGCTAAGTACAGTAACAGTATTATGATGAAGTAAAAAAGGGCATAAGTGCTTACCAATTAATCCGGTCGCGCCAGTTATAAATATATGCATTATTCATCCTTACAATAAAATAGAAGCAAGTGATTAAAAAACATACTCACTAGCAAACAGCTTTGCAAATTTATACGTAAAACAGGCTTTTATGATCACTTCGTAATTATTTCATTTAATTACCTTTTGCCTTACACTGGGACGATATAGTTAATAAAAGGATTAATAAATTGGCAAGTTTAACTGGAGTAAATAAAAGCTTAATAGTTTTTGCTTCCTTAGTAGTGGTCCTCGCTGGAATAAAAGCCGCGAGTGTAATTATTATTCCGTTTATTTTGGCGGCATTTATTGCCATTATTTGTAACCCGCTTATCAAGTTTTTTGCGCGCTACAAAATTCCTAAAGGCATTGCAGTTATGTTGGTCGTGCTGATTATAGTTGGCTTAGGGGTAAGCCTTGGCGGGCTTGTAGGGCAATCTATCAACGACTTTTCTCAGCAGCTTCCTGAGTATAAAACACAACTTAAAGAAGAGTTTGTATGGCTGGTCGATTTAGCATCTCAATACAACATACTGATCAATAAAGATCAGTTAATTAATATGTTCGACCCTGGCAAAATGGTTGATGTGGCCACTAATATGCTCACTGGGTTAGGTGGCGTAATGGCAAACATGTTTTTAATTATTTTAACGGTTGTTTTTATGCTGTTTGAAGGGCCAATGCTGAGCAAGAAAATACATATGGCACTTGAAGACCCTGATAGTAAAATGAAGCAAATTGACCGCTTTTTAGAATCTATTAATTCATACTTGGCAATTAAAACGCTAGTAAGTTTAGGGACGGGTATTATTGCTGCGTTTTACTTATGGATTTTAGACGTTGACTACTTTGTGCTTTGGGGCGTGTTGGCATTTATGTTCAATTACATTCCAAATATAGGTTCAATTATTGCGGCTGTACCAGCTGTATTACTTGCCCTTATTACTCAAGGCCCATTAGTGGCAGGACTTGTTGCTGCAGGATATTTAACAATAAATACGGTAATGGGTAATATTGTAGAGCCTAAATTTTTGGGTAAAGGGCTGGGTCTTTCAACGTTAGTGGTGTTTTTATCATTAATATTTTGGGGCTGGTTATTAGGTACTGTGGGTATGCTTTTATCTGTACCATTAACAATGATTGTAAAAATAGCCCTAGAAGCCAGTGCAGAAGGCAAGTGGGTTGCCACTTTATTGGGCAGTGGTGAAGACGTTACTAAAAATAACTAACATTTATAACCATCAAGGGCTGTAAAATTAAAACCCTTGATGGTTAAGTTATCAATAAATACAGGGCTATTAATTAATAAACGATTTAATAGCGTCATCCACTGCGTATATTGCGCCTTCTAAATATCCTGCTTCTTGTTTTGCAAACTCACTCGCTACAAAATGAATATTGAGGTTACTTAATTGCTCTTCCAAGTTTGAAAAATCAAATTCTGGGTGCTGTGAAGGCTGAGTTTGATCGTCTTTATTAGCTACAAATTTATCCTCTGCCCAGTCTTTAATAAAGTATCCGGTTGCCTTTTCAGCATCCTTACCATAAAAGTAGCTGAGCTGTTGGGCACAGGCTTGAATTAATTGCTCTTGAGTTACTTGGTTTCGTGATAAGTAGGGCACACCTATAAAGCCAAATAATGCGGCGTAATTACTATCCTCAGCACTGGCATCGTGAATCTCGACCATAGGGCCTACGCGGCTAAAGCTTTGCCCAGATAAGTTTTTATCACGCCAAAATGCATGTTTAAAAGTAGCTATAAACTTGGCTTGTCCTGCCATCCATGTAGGTACGCTGCTAAGGCGGTTTATGAGTGTTGGAGTCGCCCATAGTTCAGGTGTTAAATGCGTTGTAACCATACGAGGAGGAATTGCTGAAATTAATTTGCCAGTAGTAAAGTGCTTTATATTGCCTAAGTGATTAACCGTAATTAGCCAGTTATTATCACCTTTTTTAAGCACAGTGACATGATGTTCTAATAATATTGAATCAGGATTAAGCTGCTCATATAAGGCAGTTATTAAGGTATTCATGCTGTGTTTGAGTCTAAATAGTTGCATATCTCCAGCACCTGCAATTTGTTGAGGTTGTTTGAAGTTAGGTGCTTGATATAACACATCACCTTTATGGTATTGCTCAAATATACTTAAGTTGAGTGACTTTATTAGCGCTTGAATTTTTGGTTGGTGGGGAAATATCCACGTAGGACCCAAATCAAAACTAACATCGTTATTTATTGGTGATTGCGCGGCAAAAATTCGGCCACCTAATTGCGATTTAGCTTCTAATAATAAGTACTCAATATTAAGTAGTTGTAATTTATACGCACTGTATAAACCAGCAAGTCCGCCACCTATAATAATTACTGGTTTGGTCATCTGTTTATCCATTAGTTTTTAGCAATCTACTAGTAGGTAGTTTGTTTTGGTATGAATAAATTGTCAAGTAAGCTATAGGGAGTGAGTAAAGAAACGTAACTAGTTTAGTGTGTTTAAGTTACGTCAAAATGGGTGTTTTAGTGATTCTGTAAATTGATTTATAAGCTCAATTTCACACAGTTTATAGCTAATGGCTGCGGTTGTCGCATTAGGAAGTTTTATTAAGTAACGCCATTGGCAGGCGCTCTCAAGGTACTTTTCATTATTTTTAATGCTGCGCATAAATAACGGCAGCACTTGCGTATTGCCTGTGCTTTCTTGTGACTTAGTTAGCTCATATTTACGCTTTTGTATCCAACTGCCTTGTGCTTGTTTTGCTTTATCAATTTGGCTATCTAGGCATTGAATATATCGCTTAGCTTCATCGGTTGTTGCTTTAGCGGCTAAAGTACATGCTTCATCTGCAAAGCTGTATTGGCTTGAAGCTAATAACACAATGGCAGTTAGTTTTAATAAATAGTTACTTTTTGTCATTGTAATTAAACTCTAAAATAAATTGAGCGCCGCCTAAGTTATCAGCTTCTGTAATGGTAAGTGTACCGCGATAGGACTTAACCAAGTCAGATACAATTGCCATCCCTACGCCGTGTCCGCTTTCGTATGTATCCAGACGAGTACCCCGTGTAAGTAGAGATTCACGTTTGTCCTCTGGCACGCCAGGACCATCATCGCTAATTCCAATACATAAAGTTTTGCTTTGAATAACTTGTATTGCTACTTGTGAGCGACACGCTTTACAGGCGTTATCAATCAAGTTACCGAGTAATTCCATTAAATCTGTTTGATCGCCTAAAAAATAATCTTTTTCGGTTACAGTGCAGCTAAAAATAATATCTTTATCACGATATACTTTTGCCATAGCACTGAGTATTGAATCGAGTACTGGCTTAATAGGGGTTTGTTTTTTCCACGTGTCTGATGCGCCCGTTGCAGCACGTTTTAATTGGTGCTCGATCATCACATTAATGCGGTCGAGTTGTTCTTGTGCATCGGCATCGTTTGCCAATGGACTTGATTTTAATACAGCAAGCGGCGTTTTGAGTGCATGAGCAAGATCGCTCAATGAGGCTCTGTAGCGTTCTTTTTGGCGTTGTTGCGACTCAAGTAGCAAGTTTAGATCTGCTTTTATTGTTTGCAGCTCTACTGGGTAGAGGCCTTTAATTTCTTGAATATCGCCTGATTCAATCGCTTTTATTTCTTTATCGAGTCGTTGGAGTGGGCGAGCGCTCCAAATGAAACCAATCGCCATCAGGCCTGCGATTGCAATCCCCATGATAAACATCCAATCTACAAGGGTTTGCTTAAAGCCATCCATTAAACGAAGTAGAGCGTCGTTACGTTTAACTAATATAAAGCGAGCTTGTTCTGATTGATCTATGTTGTTTAAAATTACAGTCAGGCTAAGTTGCCAATAAGCGGTGTTATTATACTCCACGCGCCTAAAGTCGGCAGCACCTGCTTTGGTCTCTATTTGCTGAGGTACATAGTTTAAGTTTACAGCCGATTCTGAGTTCCAAACCGGGTCATCATCGCGGTAGATCATTGCGTAGGTATCAGAATTTAATCTGTTTAACTCAGGCGCTAAAATAGTGCTGGGCATAATAATACCATGCTCAGTAAAATCGACTTCAGATATTAGCGAGTAGAGTTGTGCTTCGAGGGTTTTTTCTGTCGCATCAACAAGTGAAGCGTAATACGCCTTACCAATTGAATAAAATAAGATAGGAAGTGCGACTAACAAAACAAAGACAAGGATAAATCCTTGCCTTATTTTTAACGATATTTGCGGTATTACCACTGGCTTTTAAGCCTGTAACCACGCCCACGTAGTGTTTCTACTGGGTTTAGTACGCCTTCAGGGTCAAGCTTTTTACGCAAACGTAGTACAAATACTTCAATTACGTTTGAATCAAGGTCGAAATCTTGGTCGTAAATGTGCTCAGTCAGTTCTGATTTAGAAATTACTTTTTGCGGATTTACCATTAAGTATTCAAGTACTTTATATTCGTAAGCTGTCAGGCTAAGTTCTTTGTCATCAACCCATACTTGTTGTGAACGTGTATGGATTTTAATTGGACCTGCAGTCATTTCTGGATTTGCTTTACCAGCACTGCGACGAATTAATGCATTACAACGGGCAATAAGCTCTTCAACATGAAATGGCTTAGTAAGGTAGTCATCGGCACCTGCATCTAAACCTTCTACTTTATCTTGCCAGCGATCGCGCGCGGTTAAGATTAAAATAGGGATTGTAATGCCTTGTGCTCGTGCTTTATTAATTAGCTCAATACCGTCTATTTTAGGTAAACCTAAATCAACTACGGCCATATCAAGCGGGTATTCTGTAATGTGGAAAAGACCTGCTTCACCATCGTGGCATAAATCCACGCTGTAACGTTCTTTTTCTAAGGCATTACGTAGGTTATCTGCTAAATGTAAATCGTCTTCTATAACTAAAATTCGCATTTTTAATCCTTTTTCACTTCGCCGGTTTTTTTATTAATATGTAAATCAACGACGTGGCCGTCAGATTTGAGTATTCGTACGGTATAAAAATCTGTTTTTTCGGTAATTTTTAAGGTCTTACCGCCAATTGTTTTCTTTGCGAGTATTACGGCTTTCTTTTTGTCCACCTCAGCATGAGATGCTTGGGTGGCGGTTGCTGCTTGACTAAAGTTAGCTAAGCTAACACAAGCAATAAAACCGAGGCTTAATAATACGCGCATAATGGAAAACTCCTAGACCAGACTCACTTAGTTTAATTAACTAAGTTACTAAAATTCAAGTAAAAACGGTAAATTCGTTTTTATCCTGATAATTTTAATTAAAAACCTGTGAACAAACCCTGAATTACAGTGCAACGCACGCTCTAGGGTTTAATACTTTTTAAGCAGGAAATACCTTTTTAAAAGGTTTAACAATTGTATTTTCATAGATGCCAGCGGCAACGTAAGGGTCTGCTGCTGCCCACTCTCGAGCTGCTTCAATTGATTCAAATTCAGCAACCACTAATGAACCGGTAAAACCTGCTTCTTGAGGATCTTCACTATCGACTGCCGGTAATGGACCGGCGGTAAGTAGACGGTTTTGTGAATCAAGCTCACTAAGGCGTGCTAAATGTGCCGGGCGTGCTGCTTTTCTAAGCTCTAAGCTGTTTTCAACGTCTGTTGAGTGAATCATGTACAACATAAGGAATCTCATAAAAATTGTTAAATTTGATTAACGCAATACTACCACAGCGTTGAAAATTGGTGAATTAAAAGCGTATTTACACAGGTTTACACTTCGATTTTATTTTTAAGCTGTAATTGCTTGAAAATCTCTGTGTAACACTGGTAGAGTCGCTGAAATATACAAAATAATAAAAAGGTTTTATGCATGAGCGAAAATAGAGAACGATTTAGTTCCCGCCTTGGATTCATAATGGCAGCGGCCGGTTCAGCTGTTGGTATTGGTAATTTAGTTGGTTTTCCGGTTTCTGCTACTAAAAATGGTGGTGGCGCATTCTTATTAATTTACGCTTTATTTGTCATATTCATTTGTTTACCAGTCATGATGGCTGAAATGGCAATGGGTCGTAACGCTCAAAAAGATCCACTTGGTTCGTACAAACTATTATCTAATAACGATAAAAAATGGAAGTTAGCTGGTTTTTTTGCGGTGCTTACACCATTTATGATTGCTGTATTTTATATGGTGATTACGGTTTGGATCTTTGGTTATTTAACGCAAACAGGCCTCGGTAATTTAGATTTACTTGCAGATCCTGGCCACTTTGGTGTTTTTATTAATAGTTACACTGTGTTTGGTTATATGGCTGTTGTGGTTATTATGGTGAACTTAATTTTGTTAGGTGGTGTTAAACAAGGCATAGAAAAAGCCGCCAAATTTTTAATGCCCGCTTTATTAGTTATGCTACTAGCTCTAGTTACTTATGTATTAACGCTTGATAACGCAATGGCCGGTGTTAAATACTATATTATTCCTGATTTTTCTAAAATGAATGCAAGTGTCTTAAATGGCGCATTAAGCCAAGCGTTTTTCTCGCTATCTTTGGGCATGGGTATCTTAATGACTTACGCATCGTATATTTCTAAAAAGGATGACATTGTCAGTAGCGCTAAAATGGTTGCTATTACTGACTCACTCGTTGCGTTTGTAGCGGGGCTAATGGTGTTGCCAGCGATATTTAGCTTTGACCCAAATACAGACCCATCAGCACTTTCTGACTCGTCCGTATCAATGATTTTTGTATACCTACCTAAAATATTATTAGCACTGCAAAATGATATTGGCTATGTAGGTGCGTCTATTGTTGCGTTCTCATTCTTTTTATTGGTATTTTTTGCAGCGATTACTTCACTTGTTTCAATAGTGGAGGTACCGACAGCAACACTAAGCGACCGTAAAGGTATTAGCCGTAAAAAAGCACTGGGCATCCTTACACTTTCAACCGGTGTACTTACTATTTTATGTACAATGTCGTTTGGTATGATTGACAGCCTTACATCTTTCACCAGTTATGGCGGCGTTAGTAAGAGCTTTTTTGATATTATTGTTGATGTATTTTACGACACAATTTTACCGCTTAATGGCTTAATGGTGTGTTTGTTTGTAATGTACCGCTGGAAAAAAGCACGCTTAACACAAGAGCTAAGCTTAGGTTCGCCTAATTATGCGGGAAGCTTGATGGAAAAGTACGTTAACTTTTCACTTTCAACGTTTATTCCTGTCATTCTAGCTGTAATATTTATAAATACAGTGGCGACTAAGTTTTTTGATTTAAAAATATTTGGTTTTTAATAGGCCTCTTTAAAAGCTTATTGAATAATATAATGCCGCTCAGTTAAGCTTAGCGGCATTTTTTATAGGCGTTTTTTACAGGTATCTGGTCTAACTATTATACCAACCTGCATAAATCTTTGATCAATTTAACGAATTAAATTGCACTATAACGTCGTTAAAAATTTTTTATTTAGAACAACTAGATACAAAAATTTTTGCCTAGTTCTAGCGTAATTTTC